>JANYBN010000006.1 GCA_025360785.1 Geobacter sp. | reverse complement strand
CGGAATCAGGTACGCCAAGGACTTGCCGGTGCCGGTGCCGGCCTCCACCAGCGCCACCCCGTCGTGATTGAACGCATCGGCAACGGCAAAGGCCATCCTCACCTGTTCATCGCGCTGTTCGTATCCTTTAAGGTGCGCCATCATGCCGTCATTGGCAAAGATCCGGCTGATTTCATCGAGAGAGAGCAGCTCCCCTTTTTTCTCAGTATGGGGGGAGACGACCTGATAGCAGCGGGTACAGCCGTTGTCGATGATGGCAAAGCCGATTCCCTGGTTGCCGCAAACCGAGGCGATGTCCATATCGGCGGACGAGGGGGTCAGGTCACCGGAGGGGTGATTGTGGATGACGACGTCACCCCCCGAGGCGCGGGTGATGATGGCGGGAACGGCCACCTTGCTGCCGCGGGCGATGGCCTCGGCTTCGCAGACGATGCCGTCGACGTTGGTGCGGCCGATGAAGAACACTTCATTGCCGCCGGCTGCGGTGATTTCGTGGCGCATCAGGGCGCGGCAATCGGAGGTAAATTGAGTTTCCATAAGGTCTGGCATCATAGCATACTTGCACGAAAAAAGGCACCGGGGAAACCGGATGATTTTTAAGTTCTGAGAACGCAGACGGTTTACCTGGATAGGCGGTGCGAGGGAGGACAGTGGATTAATTTTAAACTAACGCTAATTCCGGTATCATTTTATTGAATTCCTTGCTAAGCACTATGTAAACGAGGAGAAACATCGATAAGGGGTACACCGATGGAAAATCCGGCAAAGAATTGCAAGGTCTGGGCTGTCGCAGGAGGCAAGGGCGGAACCGGCAAGAGTTTCATAACCAGCAGTGCGGGAACCTGTCTGGCCCTGAAAGGGAGCAAGACCATCCTTCTTGACGCGGACTTGGGGGGCGCGAATCTTCATTCGTTCTTCGGGTTGAACAGGCCCAGATACTCCCTCTCTGATTTTTTTGATAAAAAGATCCCGCTCCAGGACATCATCGTGCACAGCGGCATCGCCAATCTGGGGCTGATTACAGGCTCCATCGGTTCCCTCGATTCCGAGGGAATCAACTTTGCCCAGAAACAAAAACTGTTCCGGCATATACGGGCACTCGACGCAGAACATATCCTGATAGATCTTGGCGGCGGCACTCACATAAACACCCTCGATACGTTTCTTCTTGCCGACAAGATGATTGTAGTTACTGTCCCCGAGGTCACCGCCCTTGAGAACATGTACCATTTCATAAAAAGCGTATATTTCAGAAAAATGAAATTCATCTTCAAAACCTATAACCTCAGTGCCACGATACAGGATACATGGAAGAACCGTGCTTCCTGCAACGTCAGGAATCTGAAGGAGCTCATTGCGCATCTCAGGGAGAGTTCAGACCATATCCGCGAGATCTTCGACCGTGAAATGTCGGGGTTTGTCGTCCACATCGTGCTCAACCAGGTACGGACAACCAAGGATATTCTGGTCGGCGAAAACCTGAAGAGCGTCTGTATGAATTTTCTGGGTCTTCCCGTGGCCTATTCCGGCTACTGCCGGCAGGACGAGGCGGTGCATGACAACATCAACAGCAAAGAACCATTCCTGATTTTCAACCGTACGTCCCCGGTCGTCAAAGAGATCAAGACGCTGACCGAAAACATCATCGCGGGAACCCACCTCTCTATGCGAAAGGATTTGGCCAATGGAAGCCTACCTGAAATATTATGACCTTTTGGAATTGCCGCCGGAAGCCACTATCGAAGAGATCCACCGGAATTATGCCGGCCTGAAAGCCCTCTATTCCGTCAATTCCATGGAAATACGTGCTCTGAACATGGATTATTCCGAGGAGCTGCATCAGGATTATTTATTCCGGCTTGATGATGCGTATGAACAGCTCAAGCTGCTCCTTGAGAACAAGAGGCCGATCGTGGCAACGAAGGCTGCAGCCGTGGACGATGGGCTGAAAGAATGGATCAATGGCATCAACTGCTTCACCGGAGGAGCGCTCAGAAACATCCGGGAACGCATGGGTGTCGATTTGAAGGATATATTTGCTGTGTCCCGGATACAGCCGCAGTATCTTGAAGACATTGAAAATGAGCATTTCAGCTCATTCCGTGCGGAAGTGTACTTGCGAAGTTACCTTGTCGAATACACCCGCTTTCTTTCCCTGGATACCCAGAGGGTCCTGTCCGATTATCTTCCCCGTTACCGAATTGCAAAAGAATGCCAGTTTTTGCCGTCCAGGCAATCGAGATTCCTGGTTTAATCCAGCCAATCCCTCCAGCTCGCCTGGGTCACGACCTCGAAACCGGCGCCCGGATATGCTTCCACCCAGTCTTTCGGTGCTTTTACCTTGGCATTTGATGACCACTTGCACTCAAAGCCGGTCAAGTGTCCGTCAATATCTTCCACAAGGTCAATTTCGTGCTGGTCGTATGTACGCCAGAAATAGAAAGCAGTGAAGCGGCGATGGTTGCCGGCCCTCTTGATGCGCTCCATTATGAACCAGTTTTCGAATAGCTCACCGGTATCATTGCGTAGGGAAAGCGGTACAAACGAGCGAATTAGCGCATTGCGCAGACCGATGTCAGCGAAATAGTAACGTGATGTCTTGCGGACTTCTTTACGTAAATTGCGGCTGAAACCCCGGATATTGGCAATGACAAACATCTTCTCCAGAATATCCAGATAGCTCTCCACAGTTTTCTGGCTTAGCCCCAGATTATTTGCCAGCTCGGATACCGCCACCTGTCTGCCGATTTGATGAGCCAGCAGTACCAGCAGATCAACTACTTTTTTTGGTTTTTTTATCTGCTCGAACTCCAACAGATCGCGGTACAAATAGTGATTGAGATAGTTATAAAGGTACTCTTCTTTTTCCTGGTTACTTTCAAGAGTATGGACACGCGGATACATTCCATAGCGAAGCATCTCTTCAAGAGCTGTTTCTGGGGATGTCAGCCGGTATTTATCCGCCACCTCTGCCCACGACAGCGGGTGCAGGTGATAGGTTCGCGCCCGACCGGTGAGCGGTTCACTCAATCGGTCCGCCAGCTCAAAAGAAGCAGAGCCGGAGGCTATAATCGTAACCGGTAGATGATCCACCAGCAGTTTGATTGTCAACCCTATGTTTTCTATACGTTGTGCTTCATCAATAAATATGGTGGTAGCCGAGCCGACTATCCGTTTCAGATGTTCAAGTTCATGCTGCGCCAGCAGTGTCTGGGTATAGAGGTCATCACCCGTAAAAGAAAGCGCTTCCGGATCACCCTCCAGCAGGCGCTTAACCAGCGTTGTTTTTCCAGCCTGTCGTGGCCCATAGAGAATCAGAGCCGTTCCAGGCTTGCCAAGTCCATTCTGTATCTGAAACTCTATAGTTCGTTGGAACATCTCAAACCTCAAATAAAATGCTGAATTGATATACCTTTAGTTATATCAATTCAGCATAATTGGTCAATATGTAAATTATTACATTCCGTAACCGACTGGATTTATTCCTTCAGCTTATTAACAGCCCCACCACTCCCGCCCCCAGGATCACGATCATCGGGCTGACTTTCGTCCATTTGAAGATAACAAATCCGACCGCCAGGATCAGAAACTCCTTCACCCCAGACAGTGAGGCAACTCCCAGATTCCAGGCCGCTGCGGCCACCAGGCCGACCACCGCCGGCAGCAGGCCGTCGAGGGTGCTGTTGATCAGGTCTATTTTTTTCAGGCGCTCGTAATTGCGCCCGACGATCAGCATGAAGACGACACAGGGAATGAAGATGAATACCGTGGCAACCAGAGCACCCGCAAAACCACCCGCACGGAAACCGGTAAAGGTGGCCAGCATCGCCAGTGGACCGGGGGTTAGCTGCGACAGCGCCAGGCCGTCGAGAAACTGCTGCAGAGTCAGCCACTTGTACTGCTCGACCATGATGTGGTTCAGGAGCGGAATCAGCACGTAGCCTCCGCCGACAAAGATCAGGCCGATGCGGAAATAGATCCAGGCAATAGTGAACAGCGCCGGCATCAGCTGTACCTCCGGCGGTAGATGCTTACTCCCAGTGACCATGCCGCAGCCGCCAGCAGAACCCAGGCGGCATTCAGTTTGAAAAATACGGTGGCGGTAAAGGCGAGCAACGCCATCAGGAAGCTGTTTGCACCCTTGATCTGTTTGCGTCCCATGTCGATGGCAACCACCACGATCAGGCCTATGACAACCGGGTTGGTGCCTTTGAGAGCGGCCTGAAGCTGGGGCAGTTTATGGTAGGTAAAGTAGAGCCAGGAGAGCGTGGTTACGAGCAGAAAGGAGGGGAGGATAAACGCGACCGCCGCGATGATGCCGCCCCGGATGCCGCGCAGGTAGTGGCCGATGAAGGTGCAGGTGTTGAGGGAGAACGGCCCCAGAATCTGGCCGAAGGCGAGGCCGTGCATAAACTCCTCGTTGCCGAGCCACCGCTTCTCCTTGACGCAGATCCTCTCGATCAGGGCCACAATGGCCATGCCGCCGCCGAAACCGGTCAGGCCGATCTTGGCGAAGGTCAGGAAAATATTGGTCAGGCTGACTTTTTGCGCGCTGTTGTTCATCTGATTTTTATAGCAGGAAGGGCGAAGCGGCGGCAAGGGGAAATAACCGGGTGCAGCGTTCGGGGCAATGGCATGAAACGAGAGAAGGCGACCAAGTGGCCGCCTTCTCTCGTAAAATATGTGTAAAGGTTATTTCCCTCGCCGTGAACTGTTGAAAACGGTTTTGGGCGCGCCACCCGTTGCTCCGGGTCGCGGCTGCTGCGGCCTGCCGGCAGGCTTGCTGCCTGGATGGTCGCTTTTGAACGGGTTGATTGAGCCGACCGAACCTTTTTTGGCAGCGTCAGGCTTACGGGTCGGTCTTGGTTCGCGCGGCGGGCGGGCGAACTCGGCGTCTTTTTTCGGGGCGGGAACGCTGTAGTCAAAGCCCTCTACCGTGCGACGCTCCAGCGGGGCGCCCAGTTTTTTCTCGATAGTCCGCACCATGATCGTATCCTCGCTGCATACCATGGTAAAGGCGTCGCCGCTCTTGGCGGCACGGCCGGTACGGCCGATGCGGTGCACGTACGCTTCCGGGGTGTCGGGGATATCATAGTTGACGACGTGGGATATCTGCGACACATCGATGCCGCGCGCGGCAATATCGGTTGCAACCAGGATCTGATAGGTGCCGTCACGAAATCCGTCCAGCGCCGCCTGCCGGCGATTCTGGGATAGGTTCCCCTGCAGTGATGCGGCTTTGTAGCCCGCTTTTTCCAGCTGCTCGCCCAGACGTTTGGCACGGTGTTTGGTGCGGGTAAAGATCAGCACCGAATCGGTGTCGGTATGTTTCAGCAGCTCCAGCAGCAGTCCGGTTTTCAGATGCTGCTCGACCGGATACAGGGCGTGGGAAACGGTGACCGGAGGAGCGGTATTGCCGACTTGAACGGTAACCGGATCAGTCAGGATGTCGTGAGCAAGTTTGTTGATGCTTGGCGGCATGGTGGCCGAGAACAGCAGCGTCTGCCGTTTGGCAGGGAGGTGGCCCAGAATCCTGCGGATGTCGGGGAGAAAACCCATGTCGAACATCTGGTCGGCTTCGTCCAGCACCAGAACTTCAAGGTGGGAGAGGTTTATGGTCCCCTGACCGATGTGGTCCAGCAGACGACCCGGACAGGCGACCACGATTTCAACGCCGTTTCTGAGCGCGTGAATCTGCGGATTCGCATTGACCCCGCCGTAAACGGTCACACTTTTGAGCTGGGTCTGTTTTCCCAGCGTTACGAATGATTCGTGGATCTGCTCGGCCAGTTCGCGGGTTGGAGCAACAACCAGGGCGCGGACATGGCCGCGCGGGCCCTCCATGAGACGGTTCAGGATCGGTAGTGCAAAGGCTGCCGTCTTGCCGGTGCCGGTCTGGGCCAGGCCCATGACGTCGCGGCCCTGCATTACCGTCGGTATAGCCTGCTGCTGAATGGGGGTCGGCGTGACATAACCGGTCTCCTTGATACTTGCTGCAATTACGGGGTGAAAATTAAATTCTTGAAACTCCATGATACTCCTTTCTTCCGAAGCCTATGCAAAGCTACTGCGGGGTTGATCTGCTGCGTTACCGCTCGCATCTCAACCTCCTCATGACGCTTTGCATGAGTCTTCTGGTTGTACGAAAAAAGCCCCGGAAAATTCCGGGGCTTACGATGACGTGCTATCCGGTACAACAATTGTAATGGCTAACCATACCAGTTCTGACGGAGTTGTGTCAAGCAGGCAATAGGTGCCGCCATTAAAGTGCGTTGTGAAATAGGGCCTTACGCGTGGGGAAATACCTTATGTTTTGTTAAAAGGTATGCTCTAAATAACGATAATAAATTAAAAAGTGATAAATTATTAACAGTAGTGTACTTTGTGGAATATAAATATCCTTGGTAAAAACTGCTCAAAGCGGTGTATATCTTTTAACAGCAGGAAGAAAACATGAGCGGAAACTGCATAATAGGCCGACAGCCGATTCTGGACAGGAACGAGTGCCTCTATGGCTATGAGCTGCTCTTCCGATCCACCGATATAAACGAGGCTGATGTACAGGATGCCGGTAAAGCCACCGCCAATGTGATTATCAATACCCTCGCATCATTCGGGATTGTGGAGTTATTATGCGGGCGCAAGGGTTTCATAAATGTCGATTTAGATATGCTGATGGACGAAGTCCTGGAATTGCTGCCGCAGGAACATATCGTCATTGAGCTGCTTGATCCATAGAACCGTCACCGGCCTTGATCGAACGCTGCCTGGCGCTTAAGGAGTCCGGATTCACCCTTGCCCTGGATGATCATCAGTACAGTCCGGATTTTGCCGGGTTATATGCCATCGTGGACATTATCAAAATAGATCTGCTCCAGACGCCGCTGGAATTACTGCCTGATATTTTAGAAAGTCTGCGACCATATCCCTGTAAGCTGCTGGCCGAGAAAGTCGAGAGCATCGAACAGTTTGCGGCATGCCATGCCCTTGGCTTCGACTACTTCCAGGGCTATTATTTTGCCCGTCCCGATATTATCAAGAAGAAGAAAATGGATGAGGATGCTGCGACGCTCCTCAAACTGATGCGCCTGTTGTCGGAAGATGCCGGTATCGAGGTTGTTGAACTGGCTTTTCGTGGCAGCCCCGCCTTGACATACAAGCTGCTGATGATCGTAAACTCGGTAGCCTTCGGGAATCGCCATAAAATCCAGGGTGTGCGCCATGCGATTGCGACGACCGGACGCCAGCAGATCAAGCGTTGGATACAGCTGGCTCTGTTTGCCGCTGATGGCGATGATGCTTTCGACCACCCACTGGTTGATATGGCCGCGACCAGGGCCGGGCTGATGGAGCAGATGGCCTTTGTGCATTCTCACCTGCAGCTTGATGACGAATCTCCGGAGCTGGCTTTTATGACCGGTATCCTTTCACTTATGGCGAGTATTTACGATATTGCAATTGAAGATATTATCGTAAACCTGAACCTCAACGATGACGTCGCTGCTGCACTGCTCGATCGCTCGGGTCATTACGGCGGTCTTTTACGGGTAATGGAGCTTCTTGAGGGTCTCGATATGTGGTCTGCCTCGGAAGAACTCGCCCTGATCGGCATAAATCCCAACATATTGCCTGAAATTCAATTGCGTGCTTTTAACTGGCGGAGATCCGGATAACTTACAGGCTTCTTTTTATGCCGCGTATCTGATGACATCCAGGTTGTGAAAAACAACAAATCATGGCATCTTATGAAAATTTACTCGTGTCTTTTACACTAACCTCCCTGAACAGGAGGGGATTTTACAAATAGAGGAGTCCATATGTCCTTCCGTACCATTGAATGGCTTGATGACGCAGTGGTTATGATCGACCAGACCCGGCTGCCGGGCGAAGAGGTCTATAATACCTATACCGATTTTCAATCGGTTGCCGAAGCGATCAGGGGGATGATCATCCGGGGCGCCCCCGCTATCGGCGTGGCGGCGGCCATGGGGGTTGCGCTGGGGGCACGGGCGATCATCTCTGATACCCATGAATCTTTCTTCCGACAGCTGGATAACGTCTGTGACGTACTGGGGCGCACCCGTCCGACGGCGGTCAACCTCTTCTGGGGACTGGAGCGGATGAAGCGGGTCGCGGAGGAGAACCGGGAAAAAAGTCTCGATGCCATCCGCGAGGCTCTGAAAAAGGAAGCGATCCGGATCGAGCAGGAGGATTTGACCATCTGCAAAAACATCGGCAAATGGGGTGCCACCTTGATTCCTGAGGGGGCCACAGTGCTGACCCACTGCAACGCCGGAGGCCTTGCCACGGCCGGTTACGGTACTGCGCTGGGTGTTATCCGCGCTGCCCATGAGGCGGGGAAAAAGATTCAGGTCTTTGCCGACGAGACCCGCCCCTGGTTGCAGGGGGCACGTCTGACCGCCTGGGAGCTGATGAAAGATGGCATTCCTGCGACGCTTATTTCCGACAACATGGCCGGATTCTTCATGAACCGGGGCGAGATAACCTGCTGCGTGGTGGGAGCCGACCGGATTGCCGCCAACGGCGATACCGCCAACAAGATCGGTACCTATTCAGTAGCGGTGCTCGCCAAAGAGAACAATATCCCGTTTTATGTCGCCGCCCCGGTTTCGACACTTGACCTGACCCTTTCTGACGGCAGCAAGATCCCGATCGAGGAGCGTCCGTCCAGTGAAGTGACCCACATCAAGGGAATTGCAATCGCGCCAGAAGGGATCAAGGTTCGTAACCCGTCGTTCGATGTGACGCCGGCCCGATATATTACCGCTATCATCACCGAGAACGGCATCGTCAAGGGTGACTATCAGAGCGGACTGCGCAAGGTGGCCGGGTTCTGATATGCACATTGAACGCTTCTCCCGAGAGTTCAGCCGCATCATCGCCATCTCTGGACCTGCCCGGCAACTTCAGGAGTTAACAGCTTTTCTTGAGGCCCACGGTTTCCAGTACGGCGCCCGCTCCGCAGACAACATACTGCTGCTTCGGCCTTATTATGCCGTTGAGACGCTGCACCGTATCGTCATCAATTCACTCCTGACCCCGTCGCCCGATCTGGCACTGAATGCATTTGAGCGTCTGGCCGGAGTTCTACCCCCCGAAGATCTGACCGAACTTGCGGAACGTAAGAAGCGTCTGGCTCAATGTATTCTGCTCTGCGGTTCATCACCCTTTCTAGTGAATCTGATGTACAAATCTCCCGATACCATGCGCTGGCTGTTTATTGAAAACGGCATCGATCTTTCCCGCTCAGCCGAAGATATGCTGGCCGCAGTACAGACCACCGTAGACGAATCAACGGATTTCACTGCGCTGCAGAAGGCGCTGCGTTGTTTCAAACGCCGGGAGATCGTGCGGATTGCCGCGCGCGATCTGAATGGTCTGGCTCCGCTTGAAGAGGTCATGGAGGAGCTTGCCGACCTCGCCTCGTCAACACTGCAGGTGGCCTATCAGGTCAGCCGGCGTTGCCTGATACGTGACCATGGAGTCCCGCTGCTGTCGGGCGATTCAGCCGGCGTAGGCGAAGCGGAAATGACTGTTATCGGTATGGGCAAGTTGGGTGGCCGGGAACTGAACTTTTCTTCCGATATCGATATTATCTACTTTTATGAGTCGGACAGGGGGGAAACGTCCGGCGTTGAAAACGGCTCCGGGAGCAGAAAAGGGGTGATCTCGCTCCATGCTTTTTTCAACAAACTGGGTGAGATGATCAGCAAGGCGCTGTCGCAGGTGACGGAGGACGGGTTCGTGTTCCGGGTTGATGTTGGTCTTCGGCCGGAAGGGAAATCCGGTGACATGGCGGTTTCACTCCGGTCGGCCGAAATATACTATGAATCATGGGGGCAGTCCTGGGAGCGCACCGCCATGCTGAAAGCAAGGCCGGTGGCCGGATCACTTGAGCTTGGGGAACAACTGCTCAAAACCCTGCAGCCGTTCATCTACCGTAAATATCTCGATTATAATCTGATCGAGGATATGAAACAGATGAAGCAAAAAATTGATGCCTCTCTGGCCCGCTCCAGGGAAGGGGAGATCAACCTCAAGCTGGGCCGGGGAGGCATTCGCGAAATAGAATTTTTTATCCAGGCACTGCAGTTGGTGTATGCCGGTAAAAACCCGAAACTGCGTGAACGCAACTCACTGCGCGCCCTGGATACTCTTCTCGCGGCAAATCTGCTGACTGAGGAGGATCATCGCCAGTTGCGGGAGGCGTATCGTTTTCTCCGGTCGGTCGAACACCGGATCCAGGTGGTGCAGGAACGCCAGACCCACAACCTGCCGGTCAAGGAGGAAGAAATGGTGGCGCTGGCGCGGCGGAGCGGCTATCTGCGCGCCAACGGCCCGGAGCGGTTTCGCCAGGTGCTCGAAGAGCATCGCAACCATGTTTCCTCCATCTACGGCATTCTCTTTCATTCGCACGATGAAAAACTGGAGCAGGAGGTCCATCCGCAGGTATTGTTTCTTCTTGATCCCAAGGCTGATTCTGATCTGGTCAAGGATATGCTGGCTGAACGCCATTTTGAGGATGTCGATCGGGCATACGACAACCTGATTGTGTTGCGGAGAGGGCCGGTAAAAGGGAATCTGACCGAACGGAGCCGCCGTATTCTGGAAAAAATCACCCCGCTGCTGATTCAGGAACTCTTCGAATCTCCCGATCCCGATCTGGCGCTGACCAATCTGGAACGGTTCATGGCGGTCATAGCCACCCGGTCATCCTATTACGCCCTGCTGTCTGAAAACCGTCAGACGATCAAGCTGCTGGTGTCGCTGTTCGGCATGTCCGAATTTCTCTCCAAAATCCTGATCAACCATCCTGAACTGCTCGACAGCCTGGTTGCCCGCAGCGCCTCATCCGTGGTCAAGTCAAAGGAAACGATGGCCGAGGAGCTGGCTGCGCTGCTTGATCAGAGCGACTATTTCGAAGATCGCCTGAATATTCTGCGTCGCTACCGCAACGAGGAATTTCTCCGTATCGGCCTGAACGATATTCATGGTCGCCTGCTGCAGGGGGAGGTCACTTCGCAGCTCAGTCTGCTCGGGGAGGTCTGTCTGGCTACAGCCTTCCGGCTTGCGGTTGCGGAGCTGCAGCGCTTCGGGCGTCCGACCTGGCAGCGCGATGGGGATGCGACCGAGGCGAACCTGGCGATTATCGCCATGGGGAAGCTGGGTGGAGGCGAGCTTAACTATCACTCGGATCTGGACATCATCTTTGTTTATGATCATCAGGGGTGTACGAACGGTGAGAAACAGATTTCCAATCATGAATATTTTGCCAAGCTGGCCCAGAAGATCATTTCGATCCTGACCATGCAGACCCGCGAAGGATACGTTTACAAAATCGACACCCGGCTGCGTCCATCCGGGAATGCCGGTCCGCTCGTGACCTCACTGGAGTCCTTTCTCGACTACCACCGCAAGGAATCCCAGATCTGGGAGCGACAGGCGCTCACCAAGGCCCGTGTCGTGCTGGGGAATAACAATCTGGCCAGCCAGCTGCACGACATTATCCGCCACACTCTCTATGGCACAACTATAGATGATGAGGGGCGCCAGGAGATCCACCGCCTGAGGATGAGGATGGAAAACGAGCTGGCCCGGGAAACGGACAGCAGTTACAACATCAAAACCGGCCGTGGGGGGATGGTGGATGTGGAGTTTACCGTGCAATACCTGCAGCTTAAAGAAGGGTGGCATTATCCGGAACTGCGCACCACCAGTACGGTTGTCGCGCTCAAGGAGATCAGTACGCTGGGGCTGTTGCCTGATGGCGGCGCTCAAACGCTCCTCGGCGGCTACAAATTTCTGCGTAAACTTGAGAACCGCCTCCGGATTATCAATGATTATTCGGCCAACGATCTCTCCGGAACGAAACTTTACATGAACAAGCTGGCACGCCGTCTCGGCTATGATCTCAATTTGAAGAACCCTGGTACCGTGCTTATCAGTGATTATGAAGAGATAACCGGTAAAATCCGTGAAGTGTTTGACAAGTTGTTTTTGGTGTAGGATTGAAGATTTCAGGAGTTCGCCATGTTGTCATCCACTAAATTATCAGTTGCCTTGAGGGCAGAATATCTCGACAGGCTTCAGCAGATCGGCTCATCGCTTACTCTCGCCCCCGGGGCAACGCTTTTTGATGCCAACTCCTCCTCCGGAGAAATGCACGTCATCATCCAGGGGGATATCAACCTGTACAAAGCCGGTCAGGATCTGCCGGTCGTCTGGCTGGGCCCGGGTGATATCCTGGGCGAGATAGGCTTCATCCTGCGCACCCCCCGTACAACAACAGCCCGCGCTGGCATGAGCGGTTGTACTCTCTGGCGGCTTGACCGCCGGGTTATATCGCCACGTATGGATCCCGAAATTATGGACGTTCTGACCCGCCTCTTCATCGGCATGGCGCCTTATGTTCGGGTGCGCTATGCCAAACTGACCGGCGGTTACGGCCATTACTCCAAAACCCTCGAACAGCATTGTGATCACGAGCACCCTGCCATCCAGCATATGGCCGAGTTTCTGATCGGTTACGACTCGTGGGAAACTGCCCAGAATATCTGGGATTACGTCCGCTATCTCCCATATCGCTTCGGCTTCTGGAACATGCTGGCGTCGCAGGTGCTGCAGATGGGCTACGGCATGTGCACCACCAAAACCAACCTGCAGGTGGCGCTGCTCAGGGCCTGCGGGGTCGAGGCGGTCTTCGGCGAAATCGATTTTCCCTCGGAGCGGATGAAGCCGCTGGTGCCGGAGGGATACCACCACATCCTGGCGATTGAACCGAGTGTCAAACATTACTTCGCCGTCTTCAAAATCGGCGACGACTGGTATCCCTGTGACGCCACCTACCCGCCGCAGGTGTGGGAACTGCTGAATCCCGGACAGCTGGAAGCTCTCTTCGAACCCGGCACCCCCTTCAATCCCTGCAACACACTGATCGGCAAGCCTGCCGAAGCCTATAAAAGCTACGACACCCTCAATCACGTCCTGAAGAAGCGCCCCTTTTACGATGCCGACAACGTCGAGGCGATGAACATCGTACTGGACAAGGTGCAGGGGCCGTTTCTGATGATCCCCGAGTGGGTCGTGCCGATTCATTACCTGATGCGCGAGGTGCCGCATGCAGCTTTCCAGCGGGCCTACGCCGGGATTATTACCGAGATGGAGCGGCTCTACCGGGCGGTGCAGGTTTCGACCGGCGAGGCGGAAGCGCCCCGTGATGCGGGCAGGGTGGCGGTGCTGTAACAACTTTCCAGTTGTATCAACCAAGAGGATATCGCTATGAGAAACCGGGTTCGTCAGGCCATCGTGCAGGTTGTAATATTACTGATATTGCTGGGGCTGTCTGCGGGTGCTGAAGCGGCGACATTGACCGTAATCAACAACGGTGACAATGGTGCCGGTTCGTTGCGGCAGGCGGTACTGGATGCCGCAGCAACAGGCGACACCATCGACTTTAACGCAGGAATAACCCTGATCACCCTTACCTCGGGTGAAATAGCGATTAGCAAAAGCCTCACCATCACCGGCCCCGGCGCGCGCAGCCTGACCATAAGCGGTGGCGGCAGCAGCAGAATTTTCAATGTTAGCAGTGCAGCAGTAGTGGTCGAAGGCGTTACTCTAACCAATGGGAATGCCAATACTGGCACTTTTAATGGTGGGGCTGTTTTTAACTCTGGCAGCCTGACCCTGAACAAAGTTGCGGTAATAGGAAACAGTGCCCCAAGTACCGGCCCCCCCGGCAATGGCGGCGGTATAGCGAATTCCGGCACGATGATCCTGAATGATGTGACCGTAGCCGGTAACAGCGCCGCTTCCTCCGGCGGGGGGATCTATAACGACTCCAACATTTTATTTATCAACAACTCCACCATTAGCGGCAATACTTCCGTAGATGGGGGTGGTATCTACAATTACAGCGGCGGCAGCAGCCTCACCCTCAACAACTCCACCATAACCGGAAATACCACCACCTCCATCAGCTCGGCAGCGCTCGACAACTATTTCGGCGATTTTTTGACCATCGACAACACCATTCTTAGCGGTAACACCACCAACAGCCCGGCGGACCTGCTCGCAGGAGGCACACCGCCTACAGTTAATAGCAGCATAATTGATGTGCTGTCCGGATCCACTGCTGCCGGAAGCGTCTTCATTTCAGCACCGGCGCTTCTTGAGCCGCTCCTCAACAACGGCGGCCCGACCGACACCCATGCCCTTCTCTCCGGAAGCCCGGCCCTCAACGCCGGTAATCCGGCGACCTGTCTCTCTAAAGACCAGCGGGGGGGCACCCGCCCTCTCCCGGCCAGCTGTGACATCGGCGCCGTCGAACCTGCATGCAATTGGACCGGTGCAGCAGCAGACGGTCTCTGGAGCACAGTTGGTAACTGGGACTGCGGGCACATCCCCTCTGCTGCGGAACATGTCAACATCACGCTGCCGGGCACCTACAACGTTGACCTCGATCAGGCTGCCTCCGTACTCGATATGGTCCTTGGAGCCGCCAGCGGCGTTCAGACTTTGAGCGTGAAGAGAAACAGCGACCATTCCCTGAGCCTCATCGGCGCCAGCAGCATCGCTCCCGGCGGATTGTTGTACGTGGCCAATCCGGGTTCGCAGGTCAGCGGCAACATGCTCACCAACTTCGGAGCGATTTCGCTCGACAACTCTGCTTTTTTAAGCGTTGGCCTCCTGAAGAACAACGGCGCCATGACCGTCACCGGCACAATTACCGGCATCCTGGAGAACACCGGCACCATGACCTTCACGGGAGCAAATCCATCAACTCTTGTCATCGGCGCATCCGCCAACACCAACAGCGGTACCATTACCGTCAACAAATCCTTAAACATCAACATGCCAATGGGCAGCATCTTCACAAACAGCGGCACCATCGACACCGGGGCCGGGAACAGCGTAACGCTGAATGGCACGGGAGTTTACGGAAGTTTTACAAACTCAGGGATCATCACGGGAACCGGCACAGTCGATGTCTCTACCATTACATCTGGCACCTTCAGCAACGCCGGCGCGATCAAGCCCGCGACTCCGGGAACGAGCGGTCTCCTTTCCTTCACCGGCATGAGCATGACGGGAACCGATGTCTTCTATATCGACATCTCCGGCGCCGCCACTAATGATCAGGTTGAAGTCGGCGGCACGACAGCTATCAGCGGGACCCTGAACTTGGCCCTGAACGGCTATGACCCTCCTGCAGGAGACAGCTTTACCATCCTGACCTGCGGTACAGCGTGCAGCGGCACATTCGTTACCACCAACCTGCCCCCACTGACCGGCGGCAAGTCGTGGAACGTGGCCTACAACCCTGCCAGCGTGGTGTTGTCCGTCGTTCCGCCTGTTATGCAAAGCCAGACTATCGGCGTGATCAGCTTCTTGCCGTCAACTCTGGCGGTTGGCGGCAGTAGCACGGTCAGTGCCACAGGAGGCGGTTCCGGCAATCCGGTTACCTTCGCCTCCGCCACACCCCTCGTCTGTACAGTCAGCGGAGCAAATGGCAGCAGTATTTTACCTGTTTCAACCGGCACCTGTACAATAGTGGCCAATCAAGCCGGCAATGCAGCTTATTACGTGGCATCACCGGTCTCCGGGAACCTCACTGTTAACCCACTGCCCGCAAACCAGGTCATCACCGGAGCTGACGGCATAACAACCGTCCCGGTTTCCCTGACAGCTCCAGGCGCGAATGTGACTCTCGCATCCGGAACCCTGTTGAAAGATGCCGCCGGAAACCCGATCAGCGGTACGCTTACCGTGACGGCATCGGTAATGAACAGTACGGCTGCTCTTCCGGGCGGACTGGCGACGGCACAAACCTCCGACGGCAAGGTACTGTCAGCGCTGGGCAACTCCATCGACATAATCATTTCCGCCGGAGCATCAACGGTCAAGACCATCGCTCCGCCGATGATCGTCAATCTGGCGATCTCTTCGGCATTCGCCTTACCCGGGGCAACGGTATCGTATTACAGCTTTGACGGCGTAAAGTGGACACTTGAAGGTTCCGCGATTGTCAAATCGGATGGCACGGTTGATATAGCGGTGAGTCACCTGTCCGTCTGGGCGGTTGCCGTTTTCTTGCCGACCATCGATGCGGCGGCTCCGGACATTACCAGCTTCACCGTTCCGGCAACATCATCGACTTTGACCGTATCCGGTATCGTTATCGCAGCGACCGACGCGGTCGGAGTCACCGGCTATCTGATGTCGGAAAGCGCCACTCCACCGCTTGCCTCGGATCCCGCCTGGACGCCCGGCGCGCCCGCCTCGTTCACTTTGCCGACCTGGGGGAATCATACGCTTTATGCATATGCTAAAGACGCCGCCGGAAACATCGCCAAGCCAAAATCAGCTACCATACTGATCGGATCCACCGATGGGGTGATCGCTCCGGCGCCCGCCACCGATCCTCCCAAACTGGAGCCGCAACTAAGCGACGCCCTCAAGTCCCTCAACTTTGCCATGAAAATTGAAACACCGACTCAAACAGAGCTGTTGCACGGCGATGTTGCGCCGTTGGTAAACGGATTACCCGAGCCGGACGGCGAGATCAATCTGGGCGACACCATCGTCACCCTGCGCCGGGTGGTGGGGCTATGAGCGTCACCGGACGAAACCTTCAAGGAGTATCTACCATGAGAAAATGGCTTTGCAACATATTGATCCTGTTGCCCCTTGCCCTGCTGTCGGCATGCGGCGACAGCACGAAAGTTGCGACTGCCGATAGAGATATCAAGGCGGTCATTAAAACTGCGGCTCTGACCGGAGACAGAAACATTGCCGGAATCCAGTTGGCGATCACTATTCCGGTCGGTGTTGCTCCTCCTCTCAGAGCGGACGGAAGCGCCGACCCCTCTGCGACCGTGGTGATAACCAGCTCGTCACCCCAGAATCAAACGCTGCCGGGGGTTACCTACACTCCGGCCACGGCAACTGCACCGGGGGAACTCGCAATTTCCGCAATTGTTGCGGCCGGGTTTGCCGCGACCGACGAGATTACCATCCACCTGAAAGTGGCCTCGGGAACGTTTCCGGTGGAGAGCGACTTCAAGCTCCTCTCTTTTGAAGCTTTTGACACCAACGGGGCCAGGGTAACCGGTCTAACCCCGACCCTCACGACCACTATCCAGTAACGGCAGGAGGAACCATGTTCCGGAAATTGATCATATTTGGCGCACTCAGTCTTCTTGCTGCTCCGGCCTGCGCCACCGAAGCCGATTTTGAAAAACGGATGGCGCGCGGCGTTGCGGCCCTGGAAGCCGGGAACCCGTCCCTTGCCCAGGAGGAGTTTCAGACGGCTCTAAAAGAGCATCCCGCCGACAGCGAAGCGAATCTCTACCTCGCCATCGCTCTCAACCGGGCAAATGATCCTGCTGCCGAATCCGCACTGAAATCGGCATTGCGCCTGGACCCGGGCAATCTTCGCATCAATCTGGAACTGGGAACATTCTATTACAACCAGAAAATGTACGACGAAGCCGGTGACTACTTCGACAATCTGCTGACGCTGCAACCTGATTCGGAAGTGAGAGCGGCGGCGGACGGCTATCTTGCCGCCATCTACAAAAAGAATAACGGCAAGCGTTGGGGCGCCGTCGTATCAGGTGGAATGCAGTATGATTCGAACGTGCCGCTTGCCAACGACGGCGGACCTCTTCCGGTCGGAGTCAGCCGGAGGGGTGACCTGCGGGGGATATTCAACCTCGGCCTCAACGGCACGGCGCTTCATGACAGCAATCAGGAACTGACCGGCAGCTATTCGTTCTACCAGACGGTGCATCTGCATCTGAGTGACTTCAATCTCACCCAGAACCTGGTGGACCTCACCTATAAACGGAGGATTTCTCCGCTGTTTTCGGCCAGGGTCGTTGGCAGCTTCGAATCGATTCTGCTCGGGGGGGAGTTGTTTGACAATGACGTCAGTATAACACCCGGCTTGTTTGCGAGCTTCAAGGAAGGAATGACCAGCGGTCTGGAATATCGCTTTCGCGGCTCTTCATTCAGCAACAGCGCTACGTATCCCACCAACACGGACCGCAACGGCACGACTCATTCCATCCTGCTCAGTCACCGTCAACCGGTTTCAGAAATCCTGAACCTGCGCGGCGGCTATACCTTTGAACGCGACCTCACCAAAGTTTCCGCATGGAGCTCCGCCGCTCATCTTGGCACTGTCGGCCTGGCCGTCACCCTGCCCGCCTCGCTCCTGCTGGATGTCTCCCTGGAAGCCGCCACCCGGAAATATGACGATGTTCTGACCGGAGAAACAGCCATTCGCTCGGACACCTCGATTACCGGCGCCACTTCGTTGACCTGGCAGAAATCCGAGCACTTAGGTCTGTCGCTCGGGTATCAATACAGCAACAATGATTCGAATATATCGGGATACAACTACAGCAGAAGCATCACCAGCATCATGGTCCAGGGAAGGTACTGATATGAAACTACTCATTGCGGCAGTATGCGGCGGATTTGTTTTCACCCTGGCCGGTGCGGCGTCTGCCGAATCGATTGCGTCAATTGTGGCGGTACGCGGCAAGGCGACCGTTGAGCGCGGTAGCAAAAGGCTCGATGCCCAACCCCGGTTGGGAATAGAACTTCTGGACACCGTGGCCACTCAAGAGGGGGGGCGGGTAAAGCTCCTGTTTATCGATGACAGCGTGCTGACATTGGCGGAGAAGTCGCGCATGAGTGTCGATACGTTCATTCACTCCCGCTCTGACCGGGGCAAGTCACTTTTTAACCTGATCGACGGCAAGATGCGGGCGGTAGTGGGCAAGACCAGATTCGAAGTAAAAACCCCGACGGTTGTCGCGGCGGCTCGCGGCACGGTGATTCTGTTCGATACCGGGATTCTGAACGGCCAGCCGTTCACCCGGATCACCTGTCTTGAGGGGATTGTTGACGTCCGCTCGCTGACAGCTGCTCCCGGTACCCCGCCGGTACTCCTTTCTCCCGGCCAGTCGATGGTGGTGATGTCGGGGCAGGCACTGCCGGCGCCGACGCAACTTACCCCGGCCGAGATAGAGAAGTTGAAACAGGATACCGCTTCCTCGGGGAGTGAGATCAAGCTGCCGGACGTGGCATCGGGCGGAGCCATTGTCGGAAACGTGGAGATCAAGCCGATTCAGCCGCCGTTTATTGATAAGCAGCAGCCGATCAAGCAGCCAAGCAGCGTGACTATCGGTGTCAAATTCTAGTAAATTTGAAGTGCTTGTTAAAAGGATGACGTGAAGAATCGCGTTTTTTATATTTTTGCTCTGGTCACCACCATTCTCTCCCTTCTGGCTCAATGGCGCGACCCTCCCGTTATCCGTGAACATCTGGAGAGCAAGACCTACGACCTGCGCATGCGCCTGCGTGAGCAGCTGCGCCCTTCACCACGCCGGAACGATATCGTAATCGTTGCGTTGGACGAAAAAAGTCTGGAGGAGTACGGCCGCTGGCCATGGAGCCGGACTCTGACGGCCAGGCTTGTGCAGGTGGTTTCCGCGGGGCATCCCGGTGTGATCGGTATCGATATCTTCTTCAGTGAACCGGAAAGCCCGGCCGCCGATGCGGCACTTGCCTCGGCGGTCAAGGCCGCCGGAAATGTCGTGCTGCCGGTCGCTTTTTCCGACGTAGCCATGGGAACGGCCCCGACTTCTTCGGAACAGAACGACCTGCTCTGGGATGCCGCCTTCATGGAGGTAAAAAGCGTTGCGGGGATTCCGTGGAAACAATGGGCGATCCAGGGGGCAAGGCCGCTTCCGCCGCGGGCCGAAATAGCCCGTGCTGCCGCCGCTCTGGGACACGTCTCTTCACATCCCGACATGGACGGCGTCATGCGCTGGGAGATTCTGGCGCTGAAACATGGCGACGATGCCTATCCGTCACTGGCGCTGCAGGTCGCACGTCTGGCCCGGGGATTGCGCCAGGAGGATCTTGGGCTGTACGGCGGGTCAAATATTCGTTTCGGAGAGCGTTTCATACCGACGGATCTGTCGAACCGGGTTCTGATCAACTATTTCGGCGCCGAAGGCAGTTTTCCCTATATCAGCGCGGCCGACCTGTTGAGCGGCAGGGTCAAAGCGGGGGTGCTGGCCGGCAAGATAGTCCTGATCGGCACCTCGGCACTGGCGACTTATGACCAGAAGGTATCGCCGTTTTCCGCTGATATGCCGGGTGTCGAAAAAAACGCCACCGTTGTCGAAAACATCCTTGCCGGCAAATTCATGAGCAAAAGTCCGGGTATCATCGAGTTGGGCGTAATCCTGGTTACCGCCGTTCTGTTGGCGCTCCTCCTGCCTCGCCTGTCTGCCCGCAACGGCGTCATTACCGGTTTTTCGCTGATGGGCGCCTATCTGGTCGCGTCGGAAATAACATGCCTCGAAGGGGTCTGGCTCTCGCTCATCTACCCGATGGCAAATATGGCGGTCATCCTCACGGCGCAAACCGTCAACAAGCTTCTGTTCGAAGAAAAACAATCCCGCCGGATCCGCGCCATGTTTTCCAGCTATGTTACCGAACGACTGGTGAATGAGATGATTCGCAACCCGGAAATGGCCCAACTTGGCGGTCAGAAGCGCGAGGTCACGGTCCTTTTCTCCGATGTGATCAGTTTTACAACCTATTCGGAGAATCACCAGCCTGAGGAGGTTGTCGCGATCCTCAACGAGTATCTGGGCGCAATGACCGATATCGTGATGAAATGGGAGGGGATCCTTGATAAATTCATCGGCGATGCGATTGTAGTGTTCTGGGGCGCTCCGATGAAGCAGGACGACCATGCCGAACGGGGGGTGCGCTGCGCGCTTGAAATGCAGGAACGGCTGGATCAGCTCCGCTGCAAATGGGAGGCGGAAGGAAAGGCTCCACTTTCCTCCGGAATCGGCCTGAACAGCGGCGAGGCGATCGTCGGCAATATCGGCGCCGAGGGGAAAAAGATGGATTATACGGTTATCGGCGACCACGTCAATCTGGGGGCACGGGTCGAGGGGCTGACGCGACGCTATGGCGCACGGATTCTGATGACGGAGTATACTCTGGAAAAGTTGCGTCCGGCAATCGCCGCCGGTCAATTCAACGGGGTTTCAATTCTCGGCCAGGAACGGGTGATCGTCAAAGGGAAGGATACTCCAGTCGGGATATACGCCCTGGCACAGCTTGATTCCGGGGCCCCGACGGTTGTGGTTGAATGTGACCTGGAAAAAGTGGTAAGACTCACAGAGAAATAACAGGCAGCAATACGGCCTGACTTTATCAGAGAGGTGAAAAGTGGTTACAGACGGGATTCTCGTCCGGGTGCTGGGTGATTACGGACCCTTTTCCTCCATGGGAAAGAGTATAGGTTATCAGGTCAGCATCGGTGACAGCAGTTTTCTGGTCGACTGCGGCTCTCCCCTGTTTCAGCAGATCGGCGGGCATGGGCTCAAGGACATCAAGGGACTGATCATCACCCACTGTCACGATGATCATAAACGCTGGTTTACCGACCTCTCGCTTTTCAGTCTCTATTCGCCGGAAATCCGGCAAAAACTGCCGGTGTTTACGTCGGAAGCTATTAACGAGGGTCTGCAGATTTCCTCGGGGGCGTCGCTCAACACTAGTCTCAGCGGCGATTCCAGGGCGGTCGTTGATCTTGGCTATGATGATTATATCGATTACCGGCCGCTCGGCCCCCGGGCGAAGTATCGGATCGTGCGGCGGAACCTCGACGCGGGCCGCTCTATGTTGGCGGTTCTGGACGCGCATGGCGGTACGGTGGGCCCGGAGCGGGCCAAAATTGTCGTCAGCGTCAGGAACGGAACGGCGAGGCTGCTGTTCAAGGATCCCGATTATCAAGAGTGGGTCGAGCCGGAGCAGTTCTATTCATTTTCATCGCAGACCTTTTACGAAGGTAGCCAGAATATCTATCATGACCCGGCAGGCTATACTATTGAAGCGATCAACGCCCCGGTTTGGCATGGTTTGCCGGGTATCGGCCTGAGATTCCGGACGGCAACCGAGTCATTGGTTTTCAGCGGAGACACCTGCCATGATACGGAGTTGTGGCAGGCGCTTCACAGCGAGAAACACCCGCAACAAATGAATATCAACCGTGAAGAGTTTGAAGCGGCTTCGGTTCTATATGGCGATATTAACGATTATATTGAGCGAACATGGAGTCACGAGCGATATCATGACGCTTTGACCGCATTTGACGATGCGGTTGTCATCCATGATATTGCTTTACGCAACAGCGTTGTCCATACAGACTACCGACGCCTGGAGCATACGGTGCTGCAGAAAGAGCGCACTATTCTGACCCATAGTCCGGATGATATAACCTCCGAGTGGCCGCTGAGCAAGGCTGAAAAATCATTTCTGATTCAGGGCGGCACATTCTGCGAAGTGGTCGGTGATGGCCTGTTCCCTCTGGATGCGGCGATATATCACAAGCAGGAGGGGCGATATTACGTCGGCTACGGGAACCCGAACGGCAGCACCACGGTTTTCGAGAATGACGGCACTCTCAATCTGGGAGCTGAATGGGGAGGGGAAAAGGGCGCCGAACTTTTCAAGGTAGACCTCTTTGAGGATATCGGCGGGAAATATCTCCCGAGGCTGGCTGATGGAGATGGTTCTCATTATGTAGAACGCCAGGACGGCAGGGTTGAGCGGGTTACCTGCGGTGAAGAGGGGTCATGCGGGATTGTGGTGGAAGACCTGCGCGGGCGGCTTGCGGACAGGTGAGAGGAAGGGCCTGGTCGGGCGGTTTATTGTAGCTTGTCTCAGCTGCCTCTGTGTGCGGACTTATCGTAATCCAGCACCTGGCTTAACGCTTCGTCGATCTTAGCCACATCCACGAATGTATTGAAGCATGGGCCGAAGGGACGTTCGTTGAGGATGCCGATGACCGGCAGCGGGTAGCAGTCTTTGATGCCGGAGGTAAGATCCCGCTCGCATGCCACTGCCAGCACCAGTTTCGGCCGTTTTTCTACAATGACCTTGCGGGCCAGGGTGCCACCGGTGGCAACTGAAATATCGATCGCATACTTGCGGCCGATATCGACCAGACCCGAGATGCTGCAGCGGCCGCATTGAACACATTTATGAATATTGCCGGTTACTTTGATTTCACAATCGGACAGCTGGATGCAGTGCGGCAGCAGCACCAGAACCCGGTCAGTTTTTACTTTCATCCTCTGGGACATTACCAGGCTGTTGTTCATGGCAACAAAAGATTGCCGAATCCGGTCCTTGTCCAGCCCGATCAACCTCCCCACCAATTCGATAACCGGCAACAAAAACTTGATTACTACCAGACGCATGAAGCGGGTCAGAAGTATGTCCTTGCCCAGGGCGGTGGTCAGCACCAGCAGGCCGGTGCCGAGGATCGCCGCACCGGATAGCGCCACCATGATAATGCCGACAATATGCGGCAGGTCGGGATGGATATTGGCCAGACCGCGGTTGGGAATCCACCAGGCCAGGAAGATGGCGGCAACCACGATCAGGCAGGTAACGCCCATCAAGGTAACAAAGAGCCGTTTGCGTGGGGGTGTGGCAGCTGTATCCGGTATTGTTGTCACGATGGTGAGCCTCCGGACTGCTCGTTCCCAAGCAGAGTTCCCACGGAAACGGGATAGCCTGCCAGAAAACTGGAGCAGTCAAGGCGCTTCTTGCCGGCCAGCTGCAGCTCGTGCAAAAAGAGGCTGCCCGATTGGCAGGCCACTTCAAAATTCCCTTTCGCTGCCTGCAGAACTGTTCCCGACTCCCCGGAACCTTCGCCGACAGTGGTGCGGAAGATTTTCAGCACCAGGTCACCGATATGTGTGCAGGCGCCGGGCCAGACGGCCAGTCCGCGTACCTGATTGTGAATAGTACGGGCGTCACTGTGCCAGTTGATTATGCCATCCTCTTTTTTTAGCATGGGGGCATAACAGCTGTCGGCGTTGTTCTGCGGCTGCCGGACAATTCCGCCTGTAGCGAGCCCGTCGAGCGTTTCGGCCAGCAGATCAGCCCCCATTGCCGCCATGCGGTCATGCAGAGACAGTATATCTTCGTTTTCATCCAGCGGCGTTTTCTGAACCAGCAGCATATTGCCGGTATCCAGACCAACATCCATCAGCATGGTGGTGACGCCGGTTTCGGTTTCGCCATTTATGATGCACCAGTTGAGCGGTGCGGCGCCACGGTAGCGGGGGAGCAGCGAGGCGTGGATGTTGATGCAGCCATGTGGCGGGATGTCCAACAGTGCCTTAGGCAGGATCTGGCCAAAAGCGACGACAACGATAACGTCCGGCTTCAACTCGCGGATGATCTCTACAAAGTCTGGATCACGAACTTTGAGAGGCTGGTACACCGGGATGGCGTTTCTTTCAGCCAATTCCTTCACCGGCGGCGGCATCAGCCTTTGGCCTCGCCCTTTGGGGCGATCCGGCTGCGTGACAACGGCAACTAGGTTTTCTCCCCTCTCAATCAGCTTCTGCAGGGTGGGACAGGCAAAATCGGGTGTTCCCATGAAAATAATGCGCCAGCCGGTCATCGGTTTTCCTCTGCCGCTTTTCTGGCTTTGCGCTGGAACAGTTCGCGTTTGAGCGCCGAGAGATGGTCGACAAACAGGATTCCGTCCAGATGATCAATCTCGTGCTGAAACGCGATGGCGAGCAGATCCTCCGCTTTCCAGGTGCACTCGACCCCTTCGAGGTTGAGCGCCTTGACGATAACCCGGTCATGCCGTCTGACATTAGCGGCATAATCGGGTACAGAGAGGCAACCCTCCTCTTCGTAGGCATCTCCTTCGGCGTGAACAATTACCGGATTAATGGCGACAATCAGATCGGGTGGTTCATTTTTGCAAGATATATCGATAATAATTATGCGCTGGTGGACGCCGATCTGAGGCGCTGCCAGGCCGATTCCGGGGGCATCGTACATGGTTTCGGCCATGTCTCTGACGAGATTCCGGATTGAATCAGTAATAATCGTAACCGGGGCGGATTTTTTCTTGAGCTCGGGGTTCGGGTAGGTGAGAATGGTGCGAATCATTGCATATCCTTGGTTGCATGTTATTAAGCCTCAATGATACTATTTCGGGACAATAAAATCAATTTTCATCTTAAGGGATGCACAGAGGGGCAGGTATGGCGGATCCGGTCAAGGGGATAAGCGGGGCTCAGGGCACTTCGGCAGGGGGTAGCTACAGCGGAGGCAGTTTGGCGGATCATCATAAAAAAAGAAGCGCTGTCGTACCGCAAGCAGATCTGATCGAGATCTCTCAGGATGCCCGGGATCGCTCGACCGGCAAAGCCAAAAAGAGCCTTATGGAGTATCTGAAAGAGCTTCTGGGGTGATCCTGGCAGTCAGTTGAAGAAACTCTTGTCCTTTTCATACGCTTCTACAAATAGTTCCAGAAGAGCATCCATATGGTGTTCTTTCAGGCCCAGCTTCTTTGCCGGTACAGTTTGCATAAGATCTAGTTCGTCATCTGTTTCGCGTATGCCGATTCCCACTTTGTGACAAAGCAGATTGGCCAGTCCGACAACACAGGTCAGATTGACCTGGTAGGAATCTTCATCCTCCGCAAATTCAAGGACATGATGTTTCAGAACGGCACGCATCAGCATATCAGGAAAGTTCCATTTTTTGATAACCAGTCCGCCAACTTCCGAATGAGTGTATGAATACACCTGCCTTTCGGCTTCCTCAAAGGTGAGTCCGTCATTGAAGCATCTCTGCATGACACTCTGATACTGCGTTTTGTCCACGGTATTCATGATAATTTTGCCTATATCGTGGAAAAGCCCTCCAAGAAAAGCCTCTTCTTCACTCACCAACCGGGTTTCCCTGGCGATGATGCGTGCAGCCAATCCGGCGCCGAAGGAGTGTTCCCAGAGCATTTTTTCAGTAAGGCCGTATGGTTGATACACCTGCTTGACAGATGCTGCTACTACCAGGCTTTTTAATGTGCCGAAGCCAAGGACTACAATGGCATGGGATAGTGTCTGAATTTGACGCTGGCAGCCGTAGAAAGAGGAATTGGAGATTTTCAGCACGCGGGCGGCGACAGCCGGGTCAGAGGCTACGACACGGGCCAGCTCTTCAGCAGTTGCACTTTCGCTCTCGATAAGCTGCATGACCTTGGTTGCGACTACCGGGATAGTCGGCAGGTCGCTGGCGGTCATAATCATTATTTCCAGATCTTTATTCATCGTTTCCTCGTGCAGCCTATTAAGTTCCTCACGCCGCCGTTGGCGGCGAATTAAAGAGTTGCTATTATCCACTTACTACGGCCAATAATCAAGTGTTTAGCCTAAACTATTGAAATATTGTCAACTGATGTGTATAATCCCGCCGCACTACCGACGGAAGTTAAGGGAATACTCCATTATGAAGATCCTGCAAACATACCTGTTGCTACTGAGCGCCACACTCCTTTTGACCGGATTCAGCTGGGGCTTCGCTCCGGATCCATGTAAAGATGCTCTTGAGGCAGCCGGTACGCTGGACACTGTCCGCGACGAGGCTGAAATGCGCCAGGCAGAGGCTGGTATTATCGCCCAATGCCCTGATGGTGCCGCCGCTCATTTTGTAAACGCACTCCAGCTGGAACGGGTGGGTAACTTTGATGGCGCGATCGAAGAATATCGCCGCGTACTGCAGCAAGCTCCTTCTTTCGCTCGCGCGAGCGGAAACCTGGGGTTGCTCTATGCCAGGAAAGGTATGGATGATGAAGCGTCTGTGGAGCTGGCCCGGGCCCTCTCTTCGATTTCCAACCCTCAATATCACAAGGCGCTGGCGCGGATATTTGCTGCTCAGAAAGTCTACCCGCTGGCAACTTACCATTACAACGAGGCCGCCAGGGAGTTGACCGGTGATGCTTCCGTGTTCCTGGGGTTGGCCGATATCTACACCGCCTCAAGTAAACCTGACAAAGCGCTGGAAGAATATAGAAGGGCTCTGGCTGCTGATCCAGGTTCAGCGATGGCTCATGTCGGCATAGCAACGATCCACGTGCAGCGTGGCGAGCTCGACAAGGCGCTTGAACAGCTGAAGCGGGGCGAGGTCGCCACACCCCAGAATCGCGACATCCACCTGCTGATGGCCGATATTTACGAAAAGAAGGGTGATGCTAAGCTGGCGGATTATCATTCGCTGCTTGGTGGCAAAAGCAAACCCGCGACTACCGTACAGAAAACGACCGTGCCGTCGGATGCCAGCGGGGCCGACAAGGAAATTGAAAACCTGAAGGCTGCTATAAAGGAGCATCCTGAAGATACACTTTTGTATGAAAAACTTGGGCATATCTACCGTGCGGCGGATAAGGACGCAGAGGCCATTGAGGCATATCGTGAGGCGGCGCATCGCAACAGCACCAACAGTGATGTGTATATCAATCTGGGCATCCTGTATGAAAAAAAATCCCAGATCGATGAGGCGGTCGTAGCTTACAAGCGGGCTGTCAGCGTAAACCCGGCCAGTGCCGAAGCTCATTTGCGTCTGGGTGACATCCGTTTCTCCCGTGGCCTGTTTCAGGATGCGGTGGAGCAGTATTCCGAGTTTCTTAAGCTGCGTCCCGAAAGTCCTGATATCCACCTTAAGCTGGCCCGAATCTTTGTCAAAAGCAAAGAAGCCGGTCTGGCACTTTCGTCGTATAATTCCGTACTAACCTACAGTCCTAACGATGGTGACGCCAATCGTGAAATAGCCGCCCTCTATGCTCAAAAAGGTGACATCGAGAAAGCGCTTTTGCATTATAAAAAAGCGCTTGCCATCCATAAAAACGACAGCGAGGCGCGTACCGCCCTCATATCAATTTATGTAAAGAACAAACAGTATGATGAAATCACTATTCTGCTTAAAGAAGCGGTCGAATTGAGTCCGGATGACCCTGTTAACCATTACAAGCTGGGGCTGATTTACGACTTTAAAAAAGATTATGATAATGCTGTAATTTCGTACAAAAAATCGATTGAACTGAAGCCTGATAACGCTAGGTCGCTCAATGCGCTCGGACGGCTGTATATGAAAACCGGAAGGCTGAGTGAGGCTAAAGAGACCCTTGAAGCGGCCAAAAAAGCGGATCCTTCCATGGAAGAAACCTCCGTTTTGCTCAATAACATTCGTGATGAATTTAACCCTGAGCCGCGTAAAATAACGAAAGGGAAAAAAGGCAAAACAAAGAAAAGCAAGAAGAGCTCGAAAAAGACAAAAAACAAGACCAAGGGCACCACCAAGGCGGCTCCTGCAGGCATCAAGTCCACCGTAAAAAAATAGTGGTCTGTCAGCATCTATGTTACTGATATCAAACCATTTCCGACATCCCGGCATCCCCCGACTGGAAACATCATGACTGCTCCGAGTGGCACAGGCCCCTACTTTCCCTACGATATCCAGATTTCCTCCCATCACTGGCGGTCCCTCGGTTTGGGACCCCTTTCAAGCGGCATTAAAGAGCGCGGCATCCCACAGATACAATTTTTTCGGCAACTCGCATTCAAGCTGAACGGCACCCGTTCGTCCGGCTCTGCTGTCGTCCATGCCGGTGAACTAAATCTGTACGCCTCACTTCAGAAAGCACTGCGCTACCTGATAGATGGTGTCGCCCACGCTCCTGAATCGTCACTTTTGATCAATGCAGCGAAATCTGGAGGATTCGATCCGTCCGGAGAAAATTTACGAACCACTGCACAGCGATTTGTGGAGCTTTTTCCTCCAGGGCAGATTTTGCAGGGAAACGTTGAGCCTGCCCGCTGGCTTGCCGACACTTTGAACAGCAACCTGCGCACCCATCAGCTGCTGAGGGAAATGCTGCTGCTGCGGTTGGCGGCTGCCAATCCGGCCATTGAAAGTTTTCGGGAACTCGTCGATGATCGTACTCTGGCTGCGTCGTCTCACTATTCAAGCATTATTCAGGCCTTTGATCGCTCTCTGAAGGATGGACCGATTCTTGCCGAAAAAGGGTGCACTCTGATCGAGGCGCTTATGGCGGCGATTATTGCCTCTCCCGACTCCCTGGCCGGCCAGGTCGCCTACCTTCGTGAACAGTGGCAGGACATTTTACCGCCTGACCTGCTGCGTGAGGTGGAGATCGCCCTTGACATTCTGCAAGAGGAACAGCGGGAACGTGGTGGTGGCGGTGATCCTGGACCTGCCCCCGTACTGAAGTTCAGGCGCGCCGGACACACTTCCGGTAATTTTCCCGAGGCCTCCGGAACAAATGCGGTTTTTCATGGCTTCGATTATCCTGCCTATGAGAATTTTTCACAAGATGCCGGTTGGATGTCTCATGTCGTTCTTATGGCCAAGATGGTTTATGTCTGGCTCGACCAGCTGAGCCGATCTCACGGGTTTCCGATTACCAGGCTTGACCAGGTGCCGGATGCCGAACTCGATCGTCTGGCGGCTTGCGGCTTTTCCGGACTCTGGCTGATCGGGCTCTGGGAACGCTCTCCCGCTTCGCAGCGCATCAAGCAGATTTGCGGTAACCCGGATGCCATCGCCTCGGCCTATTCGCTCTTCGATTATGAAGTAGCTGCCGATCTGGGTGGCTGGGAAGCTCTGGCCAATCTGCGGGAACGGGCTGGCCGCCGTGGTATCCGGCTTGCCAGCGACATGGTTCCAAACCATACCGGCATCTATTCCCGCTGGGTAATCCAGCACCCTGACTGGTTCGTTCAGACCGACTATCCACCCTATCCGACCTATCAGTTCACCGGCGAAGATCTGTCCAGCGACAGCAATATCTGTATCCAGGTCGAGGACGGCTACTGGAGCAAGCATGATGCGGCTGTGGTGTTCAAGCATTATGACCGGCGTGATGGCCGTACCCGCTACATCTACCACGGTAATGACGGCACCAGCATTCCCTGGAACGATACCGCGCAACTCAACTATCTGATCACCGAAGTTCGTGAATCGGTCATCCAGACCATCTTGCATGTGGCCCGCAATTTCCCGATCATCCGCTTCGACGCTGCCATGACGCTGGCCAAGAAGCATTATCAGCGCCTCTGGTTCCCGCTGCGCGGCCTTGGGGGCGGAGTTCCATCGAGAGCGGAACACGGCATGAGCAAAGAGGAGTTCGATGCCGTCTTTCCGGTGGAATTCTGGCGCGATGTCGTAGACCGGGTGGCGGTCGAGGCTCCCGGCACGCTGCTGCTGGCAGAAGCGTTCTGGATGATGGAGGGTTATTTTGTACGGACGCTCGGTATGCATCGCGTCTATAACAGCGCATTCATGAACATGCTTAAGACCGAGGAAAACTCCAAATACCGCTCTACCATCAAAAACGTCCTGGAATTCAACCACGAAATCCTCAAACGGTTCGTCAATTTCATGAACAATCCGGACGAAAAGACGGCGGTGGCACAGTTCGGGTCGCAGGGTAAATATTTTGGCGCCTGTGTGTTGTTGTCCACCATGCCGGGCCTGCCGATGTTCGGTCACGGCCAGATCGAAGGGTTCCACGAGAAATATGGCATGGAGTACAAGCGCGCCTACTGGGATGAACAGGTTGATGAAGGGCTGGTACGCGGGCATGAAATGTGGATTTTCCCGTTGCTGCGCCGCCGATGGCTCTTTTCCGGCTCCGAGAATTTTGTTTTGTATGACTTTCATGCCGGTGATAGTGTCGATGAAAATGTCTTCGCTTATTCCAACCGGGTTGATGAGCATCGGGCGCTCGTATTATATCACAACTGCCACTCGGTAACCTCCGGCTGGATCAGGGAATCTGTATCATTTCTGGCCGGCGACACGGGAGAAGATGGGAGGCTTGAAAGGACGTCTCTTGCCGAAGCGCTTAAAGCGCCTCACGAAGAGAATTCCTACCTGGCTTTCCGGGATCAGACCGAGGGACTGGAATATCTTCGTTCAAGCCGCGAGCTGCGTGAACAGGGGCTTTATGTCGAACTCAAAGAATACCAGTTCCACGTTTTTCTGGATTTCCGGGAAATCCATGATGATCAGGATGGTTCATGGCTGAAGCTGTACAGTCATCTGAACGGATCCGGCGTCGTCTCACTGGAAGAAGAGCGCAAACAGCTGATCTATGGTGAATTGAACGCTGCGTTTCGTTCGATTTTTGAATTGTTCCACAAGGTTGGGCTGGGGGAAGAAACCGCTGCAACCGGTAAAAATCTCCAGAAGGCGGCAGACAACTTTCTTACAACTGCCAAAGAGGATGAACCTTCTGTTGTGACTGTTGCCAAGCCGCGAGCGACCTCCGGCAAAGCCAACCAAAAAAGTATTCCTCAGACAAGTAATGCCATCGAGTATTATGGCCGTTTTACCGGTCTTAAGAGCCAAAGCCCAATGACCGGTGCTGCCAGCTTATTCCAGACCCGGCTGGCTACCGGATTTTCGGACCAGGCAGTTGAGGCGCTCCTGCTGGCCTGGCTGATACTGCACGATACCGAGCTGGACCCGGTCAGTTGCGGGCTTGATTACACCCTGCGGAACTTTTTGCAGCGGGATGGTGATGCAGGGTTCAGCAGCAGAGCCATCCAGCTGTTGGCTGCACTGCTGGAGTGGTGGCGGACGGACGCACGGGATTGCACCGCCGTTTCTTTTAAAGGACTGCAGCAACTGTTTGAACTCAAAGCGTGCCGCAAATTTCTGTTAAATCATGAAAGCGACGGGATCGAATGGTTTAATAAGGAACGCTTTGAGGAGCTGAGTGAGTGGATAACGCTGCTTGCGTTGCTGGAGGGATGTGACGTCCCGCTTTCTACGAAGCTTGCTTCTGCCAGAATGGGGGCGGCGGAACGCACGCTTGATCTTGGAATAAAACTGGCTGGAGATGCCGGTTATCGAAGCCTCCTTTTTGTCGGGTTGTCGGAGAAGCCTATCATCCAGCGTGCTCAGCGGCCCAAAAAGTCCGGGGCATGATCGTATAAGAAATGGTTCTGATGTAGAAAGGTCGGCAGCTATGTCGGCCTTTCTGCATTATCTGCGCGGTTCTCACTCCAAGACTGGCTATGCCGTCTGTTGGATACCGAGTTAGCGGAAAATAAGGCAGAATTATTGTCAGGGAAACATTACATGGGAATTTCAAAACACCCTTCAGTAGTTACCATGCCTGAAGCAGAAAAACCGTACCCTTCCATACTCGCATTCCTGAGCAGAAGATTCCCCGCGATTTCACCGGAGACCTGGGAGCAACGCATTGTAGATGGAAAGGTGCTTGACGAACAGTCACGGCAACTGACGCTGGACTCACAATATACGCCGTTAAGCCGCCTTTTTTATTTCCGCGAAGTCACCTCTGAGCCGTTCATTCCTTTTGCTGAAAAAGTGCTGTTTATCGATGACGAGATTCTGGTCGCCTGCAAACCGCACTTTCTTCCCGTAACCCCTGGCGGCCGCTATGTTGACGAATGCCTGCTGAACCGGCTCCGTCGCAGCACCGGTATCGGTGATCTGGTGCCGCTGCACCGCATAGACCGTGAAACGGCCGGAATAGTACTCTTTTCCGTCAACAAGAAGAGCAGGGGGCGTTACGGTGAACTCTTCATGAACGGTCATATCGAAAAAACCTATCAGGCCGTCTCGGCGTGTCTGCCGACCCAGGAACCGGCTTCATGGGCTGTCGAGAACCGGTTAGAGCGGGGCGAACCGTGGTTCCGGATGGAAGCGGTGCCCGGCAGAGTTAATGCCCGCTCCGTCATCAGGTTGGATACGGTCAATGGGGTGATGGCGCGCTTTACCCTGCAGCCGCTTACCGGTAAGACTCATCAGCTGCGGATCCATATGGGCGGACTCGGCTTCGGCATTTTGAATGATCGTTACTATCCGGAGCTGCAGGCAGAGAGAGCGGACAATTTCGCTACGCCTCTCCAGCTGGTCGCGAAAAACATTCGATTCAATGACCCGATTACCGGCGGCAGCAGGGCGTTTACATCTGACCGCGAACTGCTATAATGCAGATTACAAACCATCTTTGCGGTCACATTCAGCAGGAGGATTATAGATGAGAGCGGCAATACTGACATTAAGCGACAAGGGTTCACGGGGCGAGCGGGTTGACGAAAGCGGCCCGGCACTGTCGGCCTGGCTGGCCGAACGGGGGGTAATCACCGTTCAGTCCCGCATCATTGCCGACGAGTTCGAGCAGATCGTGGCGGTGCTGACGGAATGGGCCGATGCCGATGCGGCCGACCTGATCTTGACCACCGGCGGTACAGGCGTTTCCCCCCGCGACACGACTCCCGAGGCGACGCTGCAGGTCGTAGAGCGTGTGATCCCGGGCCTTGGCGAGCTGATGCGCTTCAAGAGCCTGGAGAAAACTCCGATGGCATCCCTGTCCCGTGCCGTGGCCGGCATTCGTAATCAGTCGCTGATAATTAATCTTCCCGGCAGCCCCAAAGGCGCCCTGGAAAATCTGGAGGCGGTCTGGCCGACGCTCGGGCACGCCGTCGAGAAGATCCGTGGTGGCCAGGAAGATTGCGGCAACAGGTTTTCAAAATAAAGTTTCGGAGATTCACGTGACTATGAATAATGCAGCACGAATTGTTGGCCCTGAAACAGTCAGGATGCTGGCGCTTGGTCACCCCTGGGTCGTGGCCGATGCCTATACCAGGGATTGGCCGGCCGGCAACTCCGGCCAGACCGTGCAACTGTGCGACAGCCAGGGTGGTTTTCTTGCCACCGCGCTGCTTGATCCGCAGGAGCGGATAATCGCCCGGGTGCTGGACCGGAAGCGGATACAGCTGGATCGAGCCTGGCTGACGGAGCGGTTGCGAAGCGCCATAGAACTGCGTCGCCACCATGTCGATCTGGACGGTTCCACCGCTTACCGACTGGTGAACGCCGAGGGGGACGGTATGCCGGGGATGATGGTTGACCGTTACGGTGATTATCTGATGCTGCAGCTCTACAGCGCCGCCTGGCGGCCGCACCTGAAGCTGATTACTCAGGTTCTGCAGGAGCTGCTGGCGCCGCTCGGTATTTACGAAAAGAGCCGGCCGCAGAAGACCCGGGAGCTGGAAGCGGCCAGTGACAGCAAAAAATACGGGCGCCTGCTGGCGGGAAAAGCGGCTCCGCAGCGTCTGGAAGTACTGGAGAATGGTCTCACATTTCTGGTGAGCTTGGAGCAGGGTTTAAACACCGGGCTGTTCCTCGATCAGCGCCGTAACCGTCGTGATCTGATGCTGCGGGTCAAGGGGAAGTGGGTGCTCAACCTGTTCTCCTACACCGGCGCATTTTCGGTGGCGTCGGCCGCTGCCGGCGCCGCACAGGTAACAAGCGTGGATGCTTCCCCCGGCTATACCGACTGGGCCAGAGACAATTTTGCAGCCAACCGCCTCAACCCCGGGCAGCATGAATTCATCGTCGGCGACTGCCTGGCGGTGTTGGGCAAACTGGCGCAGAGCAGAAAATGTTACGATGTTATCCTGATGGATCCCCCCTCTTTTTCCACCACGACCAAGAGCCGCTTCACGACTCGCGGCGGCACCTCCGACCTGGTGGCTGCGGCACTGCCGTTGCTGGCAGAAGGTGGGCTGTTGATAGCATCCTCCAATCACCAGAAGGTTGACGTCGCCGACTATCTGAAAGAGCTGCGCCGGGGGGCGCTGCAGACCGACTCTGACCTGCGGGTGATCTCCCTGCTCGGGCAGCCGGAAGATTTCCCCTATCCGGTTACTTTTCCGGAAGGGCGCTATCTCAAATACGCGATCTGTGTGAAGGGGGGAAGTTCGACAGGAAGGGGCACACGATGAAAAAAATGTTGTCCTGGGGTGGCGTTGGCCTGTTGACAACGGCACTGCTAGACCCGCTGCTCTATTCCATGCTGGATCAGCCGATTCCGTGGATGCGCGACGTCCTGATGGCAGCCGGCGGAATCGGCTGTCTCTATCTGTTGGTCAAAATGCGGGACAGTTTTTAACCTATAAACGGCTTTTGGGCCACGACCAAAAGCCGTTTATAGGCGAAGACACGAAAAATTTAAATTGTATTTCGTGATTGTCGTGGACACCTGCTTTTCCCAGGGTTAATGCAGCCGCACCGAAACCACCCGCGATGCCCCCGGTTCCTCCATCGTAATGCCGTAGAGGGTATCGGCCACCTGCATGGTGGCCTTGTTGTGGGTGATGATGATGAATTGCGAAATGGCGCTCATCTCCCTGACCATCTCGTTGAAACGGCCGATATTGGCGTCGTCCAGCGGCGCATCGACCTCGTCCAGCAGGCAGAAGGGGGTCGGCTTGATCAGGAAGATCGAGAAGATCAGCGCCACGGCGGTCAGCGCCTTTTCACCCCCCGAGAGCAATGTCACATTCTGCAGCTTCTTGCCGGGAGGCTGAACGATGATATCAATGCCGGTCTCCAGAAGATCCGCTTCATCGGTAAGACGCAGTTCGGCCTGGCCACCGCAGAACAGGCGCGGGAAAACCTCCTGGAATTTTGCATTAATCAGGTTGTAAGTCTCCAGAAAACGCTGACGGGTGGTGCGATTGATACGCTGGATGGCCTGTTGTAAGCCGCGCAACGACTCTTCAAGATCATCCTTCTGACTCGTCAGAAAGGTGAAGCGCTCCTCCATTCCGGCGCACTCCTCGATCGCCATCAGATTGACCTCCCCCATCTCGTCCAGGAGCCTCTGCAGCTCAACCTGGCGGATTCGTCCTGCCGCCTCGTCGAATTCGGTCGCCTGCAGCTTTGCCACTGCCTCTGCCATGGGGATGCGGCTACGCTCCTGCAGCGCCTGTTCCAGATGTTCGGCCTGCATGGAGAGTGTTGAAAAGCGGAGATTAAGGTCGGCCTGCGCCTGCCGGATGGTATCCCCCTCATCGCGGGCCACTTTGAACCGGGCCTCGATAAGGTTCAGGGCCGCGCCAGCCTCTTCAAAACGTCCACGCACCACGGCCAGTCGCCCCTCGGATTCCATCTGCTCACGAACGAGACCTTCCAGCCGTTCGGTCGCTGCGCTTATCTCTGTCTGAAGCTGCAGCCGGGCGGCATCGCCCGTTTCGATCTCCTGCCGGTCGGCAGCCATGCGCCGCACGATCTCTTCCGTACGTTGTTCCAGATCGGTCAGGGCACGCAGCCCGGCATCATGCTGTTCCTTGATCGTTGCGGTTTGCACCCGGATCGCGGTCACCTGTTCGCGGACAACGGTCAACAGCTCGCGGCGGGCATCAAGCTCACTTTTAAGTCGCGCAGTTTCCTGCTCCAACCCCTTTGAAGCGTCGCCGGTCTGAACAATCTGCTCCCCGGCCAGTTTAAGCTCGGTCTCCAGAGCGGTCTGCTCTTCATGAAGATTTTCGGCTTCCAGCGCCTGTACTTCCAGCCGTTCGGCAATGCGGGCAGTTTCATCAAGCGCCTGCTGGCGATCCTTGAGCAGCCCGATCAGCTTCAACTCTGCCTGGTGCAGTTGCACGCCGCCGCTTTTAAGCCCCTCGGCCACCTCCAGGCTCTGACGGCGCAGATCATCGCGCTGTTTGCCGAGGTTTGCGGTCTCTTCCTCCAGCCGGGTCACGGTCAGCTCCAGCTCTCTGATTTCGCGCTTTTTATGGATCAACCCGCTGCCCACCTGTTCACCCGAACCGCCGTTGACAATCCCCCCCTGGGCAACCATGTCGCCGGCACGGGTGACAAAGATCAGTCCGCGATGCTGACGGGCCGACTTGAGCGCACCTCCAATATCATCAACCAGCATGACGGTCGCCAGCAGGTTCAAAATCAATCCGGCAAAAGGTCCATCTGTCTGCACCTGTTCCGCCAGGGGGACTGCTCCTTTTACCGAGTGAGCGACAATGACAGGCCGTTCCAGCGGCAGGGCGATTCCGGCCCGTCCGCCATTCTTTGTTTTCAGAAACTCCAGTGCCTGTATGGCATCCTGATCTTCGCTGCAGAGGATGCATTGTAAACGCTCCGCCAGAGCCGCTTCAAGCGCCGGTTCCAGTTCCGGTGGGGCCTGAATGGCATCGGCCAGTACACCGCTGAAACGGGTGCGGAAAGAAGCATCCTTCATCAGCGTACGGGTTCCCTGGCCGAAACCGGCAAACTGTGCTTCCAGTTCTTTCAGCGAATGGAGCCGCGAAGAGCTGCGGTTCAGCCCGTCCCTGCTGGTCTGCCAACCCTTCTCAATCTCGGGGAGCCGTCGCTTCAGGTCATCCTCAAGAGCGCGTTGAGAGGAGACAAACGCCTTCAGCTCTTCCTGCTCCAGCTGTCCGGCCGCGACTTCTTTTTCCAGCACAGCAGCCCGATGACGTTGCTGTTCACCCCGTTCACCCAGCTGCATCGCTTCACGGGCATGCCGGTCGAACCTTTCCTTCAGCGCGGCCAACCGTTTCTGGGCATTCTCGAAGCGGCTCTTGAACTGGGCCGTCTCGGCCAGTGCGGTAAAAAGCTCCCTGCGCCGGTTTTCCAGATCGCGGTTCAACCCCTCTTCGGCCAACTGGTGCCCGGCCAGCGCCTCTTCGGACCGCTCCAGCTCCGCCTGTATTCCGGCAGCATCGACAGCCCCCGTGGTGCGGCGAAGCTCCAGCTGTTCCCGTTGTGCGCTGCACTCCTTCAGCCGTTTATCCAGCTCGGCCGCCTCGGCGGTCAATCGCGCCAGCCGCCCGTCCAGCCCGGTCAACTCCTTGCACTGGAACTCCAGCCCGTTCCCGGTGGTACTGAACTCGCTCCTGACACGGAAAATTTCCTCCTGGGCCACCGTCAGCTGCTTCTCCGCCTCCAACAGCGCCACTCTGGCCTCTTCAGCCTGCGATTCTCCAAGCGACGCCGCCGCAAAAACCTCGCGGATGCGATCATTGAGCGCAGCAAGTTCCCGTTCCGCAGTGCTCCGCTGGAGCTGCGTCTCGCAATAATCCCGCGCCGAAAAGAGCAGTTCTATTTCGCGCAGTTCGTCGCGGTACTCGCGGAACTTCTCGGCTTTTTTGGCCTGCCGCTGCAGCGAGGCCAGCTGTCGCCGGATCTCTCCAAGCACGTCTGCGAGACGGGCCAGATTCTGGCGGGTCCCTTCGATCTTTTTGAGGGCCAACTGTTTGCGTGACTTGAATTTGGTAACTCCGGCCGCCTCCTCGATCAGATAGCGGCGTTCTTCGGGACGGGAGTGGAGGATCTGGCCGATCTTTCCCTGCTCGATGATCGAATAGGCGCGGGTGCCGACTCCGGTATCCATGAAGAGTTCGGTTATATCCAGCAGGCGGCAGGGGGTCTTGTTGATCAGATAGTCGCTCTCGCCGTCGCGGTAGAGGCGGCGGGTCAGCTGGATTTCGGCATAATCGAGATACTTGGCCGGCGCGCGCCCATCCTCGGTGGAGAACACCAGCGAAACCTCCGCCACACCAAGCGGTTTGCGGTTCTCGCTGCCGACAAAGATGACATCTTCCATCGCCTTGCCGCGCAGGTTTTTGGCGGATTGCTCCCCCATGCACCAGCGGATGGCGTCAACGATGTTCGACTTGCCGCAGCCGTTCGGACCGACCACGCCGGTGACATTCTGCTGGAAGTCCAGCACAACCTTGTCGGCGAAGGATTTGAAGCCGGATATTTCGAGACGTTTAATTTTCATAGTGTTATTATATGTGCTAATATATTGTATTCCCGTATTACTTATTGACTCTTGTATGCTTGATTGTTATCGTATTTTACACATCATCGCCACTAAAGAGCCACTTCATTTGCCACTACAGATACCATAGG
>JANYBN010000194.1 GCA_025360785.1 Geobacter sp. | reverse complement strand
TCCGGAATCTGTTTGTCGGCAAAACGCTCCCAAACCGAAAAATCCTGAAAAGGAATCACGTCCAGATCGATCAGTTGCGGGCGCGGCGGATTGTTCCTTATGGAACCGTCCGTATCACGCCAGGAGAGTCCCAATATGTTCGGCAATGGCATAGCCCAATCGTTTCCGGAAAAGTAATCCAGCAGTTCGGTAAGCGTAACCTCCCCCTCACCGGAAACCACGATATCGGCTTTGGTCGCTTCCAGCAGCAAGCCGGGAATAGCCGTTGCCAGCGGACCGCCCAGAATCACCGGACGCGAAGGGTTCTCTTCTTTCAGTATTTCTATAACCCGCCGAACATAGTTAAAACTGTCGCCCCAGACACTGATGCCAACAACATCAAAGCCGATAGTCAGCCCCCGGATCTGTTCCGGATCGAATTGTTCGCGCTGGTCGAAAAGCCGGAACGGATACCCCAGTCCTTTGATCAACGCCGCCAGGATCGACGGACCCTCAAAGGGAGCGGTGTGTGTCCACTCCCAGCCACGTGGGACGACAAAAACCGAGGGGGGCACCAGCAAGGCAACGGATGTCGGCAGGTTTGGAGTTACATCGTGCGGGAGAGGTAATGCGGCAATGCGGCGTATGGTTTGTTCCGAGTTCTGTAACGATGTCATCAGTCTTATTTTTTCTCCGCGCTAAAGATCACCCAGTTCCAATCCTCCAACACCTGGCCGTCAACCACTTTAACCTTGTGAATACTGCGGTATGGTTCGGGGGCATTGGCAATCAGGGAGCTGACCTCGGCCCTTTTCTCCGTTGACAGCTCCGGAGCCGCATCAAGCCAGCGGGTGATATTCTCCCGCACCGGCAGGCGACGGACATCGTTTACCCGGAAGAATTCCTGTTCCAACTGAGAGCGCAGACTCTCTTCGGTAAAAAACTCTCTGAACTGAGCCTGCTTGGTGCGATGGATATGCTCCAGCCAGGGGGAATCTGCGGCTGAAAACGGCACGGTTTGACTGAAAACAAACACACCACCCGGCTTCAGCACCCGATGAGCCTCTGCAAGCACCTTCTGGCCGTCATTCAGCAGAAAGTAAGCCTGACGCAGCACCACTACATCAAATGCGTTGTCGAGAAACGGTACCTGTTCAGCCGGCGAACAGATGCAGGGAAAAAACTGATTAGCCTCTTCGGCCATGGCGCGGGTCAGATCGATCCCGCAGATATGCCACCCGGCGGCGGCAAAGTTGCGTCCGACCATGCCGGTGCCGCAGCAGAGTTCAAGCACATTTCCTTTTGTACCGGGAGAAGCGGCGGCAATGTGCTCCTGAATTAGTTTCTGATCTGATATCCAGTTTGCCGATGCGGAATAGGTTTCCGCCCGTGTCGTGAACTGATCGATTACTTTGTTCATCCCTGCTCCATTTATTACTAAATTATTGGATAGCAACTATCTGGACAACTACTTTGAATCAATAAAACTGCCTATGATTGCCAGCACATACTCCATCTCCTCAATCCCCACATCCTGATGAACGCCGATGTGCAGGCCGTGATGTCCAAGATATTCAGCATGGGGAAACTGTCCCAGTTTGTACCCCAGATATTCAAAACCGGGGCACTGGGTAGGCATCGAGACAAACAGGGTACGGGTTTCGATGCCGTTTTTCTCAAGATGCAGGGTCAGTTCGGCACGAGTAAAGGGGGCACCCTCATTGATGATAATAGGTATGGCGTGAGGCCCTATCTGTTCGTGAGCCTCCTCCTTGATGGTGGAGAGCCAGGGTGCAAACCGGTCGAAGCGATTCAGGACATGCATCAGGTTGTCATGGCGTTTTTTGAGAATATCTTCGTACACTTCCATGGCACCGATGCCGATGGCCGCCTCAAGTTCGTTCATTTTGCAGGAATAGCCGATACGGTCAAAGGTGAAGCGAATATCTTCGCCCCCGACCCCCTTGAAGCGCTTGGCGCAATAATCGGCGCCCGAGTTGAGTATGCAGTGTTTGCAGGTACAGTTACGACCGTGGGAGCGGAGCGAGCGGAGGATATCACCGTACTGCTCATTGTTGGTGGTAATTATTCCGCCTTCGCCGGTCGTGATGATATGAGCCACGTAAGTACTGAAAGCGGCCAGGTCACCCAGACTTCCGGCCGGTTTCCCCTTGTAAAGCGCCCCGTGCGCCTCGGCGGCATCCTCGACAACCACCAGACCATGCTTTTTGGCTATGGCATTGATAGTGTCCATCTCGGCCGGCTTGCCCATCAGATGAACCGGCATGATTGCGCGTGTTTTGGAGGTGATCGCCGCCTCAATCCTGGCCGGATCGATATTGAGCGTCTCACGTTCGATATCGACAAAGACCGGAGTAAAACCGGCGTGGACCACGGCATTACCGGTGGCTACGAAAGAGAGCGCCGGAACGATCACCTCGTCGCCACGTTGCGCGCCGAAATCGTGCAGCACAGCCAGGGCAAGAATATCGGCATCGGTGCCGCTACTGACGGCAACCGCTTCTTTAACGCCGAGCAGTCCGGCGAATCGATCTTCGAATTCGCGCACCAGTCGTCCGCATGAGATGCGTTTGGTTTCCAAACACTCGTTTATTAGGCGTTTAGCCGTGTCAGTGATGGTAATAGTACCGAACGGTATTGTGACTTGATTACTCATAAATATGCCTGCCTTTATTTACGCTTTGTAGTTATTCTTAATGAATTTTTCCCAGATGACCTGCGTCATATAGGCAAGCCCCCAACGCACAATCTGAAGTTTTCTTTCACCACCGATACGAGCCGGCTCATGACTCGGTATGTCAGCCATTTTCAACCCTGCTTTTGCAGCTCGCGCAGATAGAATCGGCTCAATACCGATTTTTGTAAAATACATTTTTTCAAACCGCTCGTATGTTTCCGGCTTGTGCAATTCGAGCTGGTAATACAACTTGGTCGGATAGATGCGGTATATGGTCATGGCATCAGTATAGTGACCACCATGAAGCAAGTTGATGGTGTTGGTGAAGAGCCAGTTGCCAAATCCGGTGACAATATCATCGTCATCACTTACTGCGTCCTCAAAATAGCGGGAACCTATCACCATGTCATATCCTTCCCTGATTTTAGCAATCAGTTTGGGAATATCATCAGGGGGGGCATTGCCGTCCGGGCTGAAGGTTATTACGTAATCGCTGGTAATGAGCGGCCATACTTCCGTGTACGCAGCGCGGAGTCCCTTTTCCTTCTGGACGTAGACATCGTATCCCATTGATTTTGAATATTCTACAGTACCGTCTGTTGACTGTCCGTCAACCACAAGCACCTGATCAACCCATTCCGGCTTTACCTGCGGCATGATAATCCGCATGGCTTCTTCTTCGTTTTTTGCCACTACCAGTAAGGTTGTTGTCATTTAAATCCTCTTTTAATATGCATAAACAGTAATTAGTATTTCCCTAATATTTTACAACAAAAATCAGTTTATTGACGTAATGATGCGGCTTCAAGCTCTCCATTAATTTCATTGTCAAAATTCACTCGTTCCTTCTCAATTACCAACGGCCGTTTCAGAACCTGGGTATGAATCGAGCCGACATATTCGCCGAGGATGCCGATGAAGAACAGTTGCACGGAAGAAAAGAGGAACAGGCCGATGACCAGCGGTGCAATGCCGATGGAAAACTGGTACCAGAAAACAATCTTTGCGATGAAGTAGCCGACGGCAATCAAAAGGCTCATGGCTGACATGAAAAAGCCGAGCATTGCGGCTATACGCAGCGGAACCTTGGAATGATTGGTGATTCCCAGCATCGCTACATCATAGAGTTTGTAGAAGTTGCTTTTGGTTACCCCCCCTTTTCTGACCGGCTGTGCGTATTCGATTTTTGCGCTCTCGAAACCAACCTCCGATATCAACCCTCGGAAATACGGATAGGGATCGTTTATCTCTCTTAGAATCTCAAGAACTCTCTTGTCATAGAGTCCGAAACCGGTGTTGTTTTTGGTCAGCTCGATTTCCGACACCCTGCTGATAAAGTCATAAAAAGCCCTACGGATAAAAAACATGACCGGAGATTCTTCGCTCTGTTTCTTGATGCCGAGCACAACCTTAAAGCCTTCTTCCCACTTCAGAATGAAATCCCTGACCATTGCCGGTGGATCTTGCAAATCGGCGACCAACAGCACCACTGCATCGCCGCTCGCTTGCAGCAAGCCGTAAAAAGGTGATCTAATATAGCCGAAGTTCCTGCTGTTGACTATTATCTTCACGTTCTTGTCTTCCCGAGCAATTTGCTTCAATTTTTCTACGGTCTTGTCCCGGGATGCATTGTCGATGAATATATGTTCATACCGATAACCCGGCATGGTGGCAAAGACCTCTTTTACCTGCCGGCAAAGTTCCTCAACGTTATCCTGTTCGTTGTAACAGGGTGTAACAATACTTATCAGCGGCATCTTCATCGATTCCCCTTGAACACCAGTTTGTTGTTTAACTTGAAGGAAATCAGCGACATCGGGATCAGCAGGGCCATGCCGGACAGATACATGTTGAGATTGTAACTGCGACAGAGATGCAGGGCGGCGACGTTCAGTAGGTAGGTAACAAGATACACCCCCGAAAACCTGATGATCATGGTGTTGTCACTGCTCCTGAAGACGAACCTGCCGATGGTTTTGAAATTGAACAGTACACCAATAACCGTGGCCAGCAGGATGGCCGTGGAATAATGGCAACCCAGGTATAGGAAAAGGGCGTACATTGAATAACCGAAAGCCGTATTCAAAATTCCAACGAGCACAAATCTACTTAATTTGTCATGCATTACGCAACTCTTCTCTCAGATTGTTTTTACCAGCCTGTTTATCAGGGCGGCATGTTTCTCGGCATGGAGAAAGAAAAAATTGGTTTCTACAGTATCATCATCCATGACGTGGAACTCTGCAAGAGCCTTATCTCTAGCGGTAAAGCACCGGTACCCGGCACCTTTCAACAACCGAATCACTTCGTTGGGGTGATAATTGAATTTGCTGGCCCATTTCCGCAGCAACTCGGCAAATATGATCGGACGATGTGCTATTACTGTCTCCATCCCGCCCTGAAACACAAGCAGTTCGGCTCCTTCGACGTCACACTTGATAAAATCTACCGCCAGATTGTTTTCCGCCACAAAATCATCGAGTTTTTTTACCTGGCACGTTATCTGCTGGACACTGTCGTGGCTGGAAAGGTTTGCCGATGAAGCGTTGCCGGACCCCTCCGGATAATAGAAGAAGGTCAATTCCTGCTTTTGGCTGGAGAAGCCAAAGTTGTGAGGATGGACGTTATTGACCCCGTTCAGGGCCAGGTTGCTGGTCAGATAGCCGAACGTCTTGGGGATCGGTTCAAACGTCAGGACTTTCGTACTTTGCCGCAATTTTGCTACGGTGATAGCAAACCAGCCGATATTGCCGCCAATATCGAATACGCTGAACCCGTCGTCGATCAGGGCCAGCATCATATCCAAATCTTCCTTTTCGTAATAATCGAAATTCAGCATCTCGACAGGGATAATACGCTTGTCATCCTTGTCGCAGATGAGCTTGATCCCGTGACTCCTGGTTGTCATAACCACCGAATCGCCGGCTATTTCGATGAGTTTTATGTCGGTATCCTTGATAAATTCGGCGTATTCAAACAGGGCCCGGTGCTTCTCGTGCATCCTGTCGATGTACTCCGGCTTGGTAATCCTGCCACTCTTGAACTCGGTCTTCAGCTGTTGCAGATTCATGTCAGATAACTCCTCACGGTTTTTTCGAATCCATCCTCAAGAGAAAAATGCGGTTCCCAACCTAGGCTCCTCAACTTCGTAATGTCCGGACAAGCTCTATTGACCTTGCTCTTTAGATAAATTCCGGCGCCATCATCCAGCTGCGGGAGTACCTTCAATCCCCGCTCGGGAAACAGCTCAACCAGCATGTCGGCAAGCTCAAGAATGCTGATTTCGCACTTGTCGTTGCCAACATTATAAGCCTCACGGTTACATCCACGCAAAAGGATGGTGAAAAGTCCGACCGTCGCATCCGCAAGGTAGCAGAACGCCCTCACCGCACTCCCATCGCTTTTCATGACAATATCCCGCTTGCCAACGATGTCGGCAACAAAATCAGCAAAAACCCTGCCATCGTCCGGCCTCATCCCCGGCCCGTACGTATGGAACAGGCGGGCAATCTTGACCGGGACACCGAACTGCCAGGACCATGACACACACATGGTTTCCCCCATCCTCTTGCTCTCCGCATAACAGGAGCGGACGTTCATAGGGTCGAGGTAGCCGTAGCAATCCTCCCGGATGGGCATACGAGAACTATCCACCTCACCGTATACCTCACCGCTGCTGAAGTAGAGGAATTCCCTGACTTTCTTCTCTCTGGCGAGTTCGAGAAGATTACGGGTGCCAAGAACGTTGGCGCCCAGGGTCCCGACCGGATCGCTCCCGTAATATTTGGGGCTGGCCTGGCTGGCGGCGTGAATAATGTAGTCGACTCTTCCCGGAATGGTCAGAGGATCATTGACGTCATGCACGATGAGGGAAAAATCGTCTCTACCCAACAATTGGGCAAAGCGGGATCGCGCCGTATCCTCATTCCTGACGATGCCGATCACTCTGACCCGTTCACCGCGCCCCTTGTCATTCAGGCAGATGAGGGTCTCAGCCATGTATGCAGGGAGAAACCCGCCTGCCCCGGCAATGACTACTGTCTTGCCGTACATCTGATCCCAATCGCCGATGGAGGAGACAATATATTCAAGGTCTTCCTGGATTACCGGATTGCTCATCACCTTACTCTTCAATCGGTTTTACGATCATTTCTTTCCTGAATTCCTCGCGGTCGAGGAAAGGATACATGTCCTCGATCGGCCTGGAAACCATCGATCCGTCTTCCTTTCGATAAGATGCAACGGTTGGCACAATTTCCTGGTCCCTCAGACAGATGACCTCGCATATTACTGCACCCGGGTAATTCAACACCTCGGTCAACACGTCATCGAGCCGTGCCGACTCGGCCACCTTGAAATATTTTATTCCGTAGGCGCCGGCAATCTTCGCGGTATCAGGAAAGGATACCCCTGAAGTTGCGTCGGTCCCGATCAGTCTTCCCTCAAAGAACTTGTTCTGGCTTGCCCTGATGGATAGATATCCGTCATTGTTCCAGACGAACAGCTTTACCGGCAGACGGTTGTGGACCACGGTCTGCAGCTCCTGTATATTCATCTGGAATGAACCGTCACCGGTGATCGCCAATACTTCGCCCTTGCCGCGTGCGATGCTGACTCCGACCGCCGCTGGGAGCGAATAACCCATGTCGGCCTGCCCCCCGGAAGTAACATAGCGCTGATCCCTGTTGAACTGCCCCCCTTGGGAGACCACGTAAAATGCCGAACCGGCATCGGAAACCACTACGGCATCCGACTTCATGATTCTGGTCAGGCGGTCGACGAAATAATAGAGATTGACCTCTTTGGAACCGGCATACTCCGGGAGACAGACCGGCCATTTGAGTTTCCATTCAAGGCACTTTTCCGCCCAGCTCCTGCCGGCGGGCAAATCCACCAGTCTGACAGAGTCCAGAAACCGTCCGGCATCGGCGTTGATGAACAGATCTATCCGGACCGTGTTCTTTTGGTGCTCAACAGGATCGATATCAACGATAACTATTTTTGCCTCGCGGGCAAAACTCTGATATTCGTGACCGGTTGAACTCACACTCAAACGGCTTCCAATGACCAGCACCAGGTCTGCATTCTGCACGGCAAAATTGCCGGCACGGTCACCCTTATTGCCGATACGGCCTATAAATAGCGGATGTTCGCTCGGGAGCATGTCAATGCCGAGTCGGGACGCCACGACTGGGATCCCGTTTTCTTCAATGAACCGGCGAAAGGCTGGAATGGCACCGGCAAGCCTGATGCCCTGACCGGCCACTATAATCGGCCGTTTTGCCGAAGAGAACAGCGCGGCAACCCTTGAGAGATCCTGCGGCGTCGGTTCTATTATAAACCCTGCCGGAACGGTTGACTGATCGAAGCGCTCCAGCCCAGTCTCGTCGATCGTTGCAGCCTGAACATCCATCGGGATATCCAGCCATACCGGACCGGGACGACCGGAGCGCGCCAGGTGCACCGCCTTGTCGAGATGCCATGCGATCATCTCCGGCTCGTTTACCATGACTGCATACTTGGTTAGAGGTTCCACCACCGCAATTATATCCACCTCCTGCACTCCCAGCTGACGGAGCGGAAGCCCGGAGTTCCTGACTGTTTCCTTACGCTTGCACTGTCCGGAGATAAAGAGGCACGGAACGTTGTCCTGCCAGGCGTCAAGCAGGCCGGTTACGGCATTCGTGCCGCCGCACCCCGTAGTGATATAGGCAACGCCAAAACTCTCATTGTATTTGGCATAGCCGACCGCCGCCATGGCAGCGGCTTGCTCGTGATGGGTGCAGACCACGTTGATCTCCGGGTTGAGGGCCAGTCCGTCGGAAAGAAACATCATCCCTCCTCCCGAGACCATGAAAACGTCTTTTACCCCCAAGCGACAGATGTATTCGGCAATGTAATCGGCAACGCGCTGCATAGTCTCTCCTTCTTTACTTCTGGTGTTTGAAATCGTCAGCACACAGGCCAAAAAACGCAAGGGTTTTCCGCTTTACGTCGCTGGCGGCGACCAGTGCCTCAAGTATCTCCAGATCCTCCGGAGAGGCGGTTCCCGACTTCTTTTGCTGCAGCAACAGCATGAAGTACAAGGGGATCGGGTCTTCGGGAGCAACCGTCCTGGATATGTGGGTGAGGTACTTCAGATGCTGGTCCAGTTTCAACCCCGGATCCTGATCGAACAGACGGTCGTAGTTGATCCGGTAGTTCATGTACGACCATATTTCCGCGAGTTCGTCCGCATCAGGAACGGCTCCACCCTTTGCGGTATCGAAAGGATTATGTTGCAGTGCCCTCCCGACCTTCTTGGCATACGGACCGGTACTGAAACGTGTTTCCTCGGAGTTCGCGGACTTCATCGCCCGCCTCATCATCTCGTCACCCATCTCGGTGTTGGGAAGAGGCTTGAGAATGTTGATGTTGTACCAGTCAAGCTTCATCTCCAGGGCGAGGTCCAGAGTATCCTTCACCATTGAATAAGTTTCATCGGGAAAACCGATCATCAGATAGGCGCGGGAGTTGATCTGCTGATGCTTGCGCAGTACTTCCGCCGCCTTCAGAAACTGGGAAACGGTACCCGGTTTGCGCGCCCTGCGCAATATTTCCGGATTCCCAGACTCGATTCCCAGGTTGAGGCCGATGCAGCCGCTCGCAGCTGCGGCGGTGATGAGTTCGTCGGTACAGGAAGCAGCAACCACGCCGTTGGTGCAGTCCCAGGTAATCCCGAGATTGCTCCTGACCATCTCGTTGAAGAGATTGATCGCACGTCTCCCGTCGAACAGAAAATCATCGTCGAGCCACATGACATGGTTGATCCCGAAGCTCTCCTTTAGAAGGGTCAGCTCTTCAATCACCGATGATACGGAGCGGTGCCGTACACCGGGTCCGTTGAAGTTCCTGACACTGCAGTAGGCGCACCCCCCACGGCAACCGCGGTTTGAGAGTACGGTGGTCACCCGGACAAGACCGGCCTTGAGGCAGAAGAAGGAGCCGATGGTGCCGAAGCTGGAGAGTTCCCCGCTCTTCATCAGGTCGTGGGCGGGCAGGATGTCGATTTCATGCTCAGCGGGAAGGCATTGCCCGTCGGCGATATATCTCACGCCGCCGCTCTGCACGGCGATCTGGCACAACTGCGCCTCCTCCCCCCGTACGGTGTCGACAAACCTCCGAAAGGAGAGTTCCGATTCGTACAGGAAAAAGATATCTACCATGGCATAGGCGTCGAGGACGCCACTGCTCAGTTCCCCTCCCATGAAACAGTTCGTCACATGGACCCCTCCCAGTGCCAGTGGCAACTGCGGCGCCACATCGCGAATCTCCCTGCAGACGGCTACGGCGGAGTCGTGGGTCATGCTGCAGATGCAGGTGACCCCTACCATGTCGGGACGAAACTCCGTCACAACCGCCCTGATCGCATGGGCAACGAAGTCGCCGTAGACAAGGGAACCCTCGCCTGCCACCGCCTTCAGCATCTCGTGGTTCAGATTGAGCAGCCGTACCTCGATCCCGAGCGAACGGGCGACGGTGGCGATGATACCCAGTCCGTAGGGGGGATAATTGGAATACCTCCCCCGCCGTGCCACCGAGTTGTCGAACAGGGCGGCATCAGCGTCTGGTGGTGCTACCAGAAGAAGCCGTTCCAGTTTCCGCGCCGGGAAAAGATCCCGGATCGCCTCCGCAGCAGTCATCGTTCCCCCTTAAGCGTCGCCGCTATCCGTGCGACTCCTTCTTCTATACGCTCGAGTGACACCGCGTAGCAGAGCCTGACGAAGCCTTTACCCGACGGCCCGAAATTTGTACCCGGCAGCAGCGCCACCCCCCCCTTGTCCAGCATTAAATCGGAGAACTCCTCGCTGCTCAACCCCGTCCCGGTTATATTGGGAAAGGCATAAAAGGCGCCTCCCGGCGTCAGGCATGTTATCCCCGGCACCGCATTGAGTCGCTCGACAAGGACGTCACGCCGATGGCGGTACTGTTTCATCATTTTCAATACCTCGCTCTGGTCGCCGGTTATCGCTTCGATGCCGGCACGCTGCACGAAGGGCGAAACGCACGAGGAGGTGGTCTGAAGAAGAAGTCCCATTTTTTCTATTACATCCTCGGGGCCGATGGCAACGCCGAGACGCCATCCGGTCATGGCGAAAGCCTTGCTGAAGCCGTTGGCGACGATGGTCCGCTCGCGACAGCGATCCCTGGAAGAGGGACTGCGGAAATAGGTTTCATCCTCGAAAATCATCCTTGCATACACTTCGTCACTGTACAAAAAGAGATCGTACTCTTCGGCAATGGCGGCAATCTCGTCGATCTCGGCAGCGGTCATAACCGAACCGGTCGGGTTGTGGGGAGAGTTGAGGATGATTAGCCTGGTGCGATCGGTGATGCGCGCGCGCACGTCATCAGGGTCCATCCGAAACTCGTTCTCCTCACGCAGCGGAACAGTCACCGGGACCGCATCGCAGAACCGGATCGCGCCGTAGTAGGACGGAAACCCGGGATCGGGGACAATGACCTCATCGCCGGGATTCACAAGACATCGAATGGCATAATATATGATGATGTTTGCGCTGGGCGTCACAAGAACCTGTTCCAGCGACGGGCGAAACCCCCGGGTTTTTTCGGTGGTCCAGCAGATCGCTTCACGCAGCTCACGCAACCCCATGGAACCGGTATAGTGGGTTTCTCCCCGTTGCAGCGCCGTTACCGCCGCGGCTACAATGTTCGGCGGGGTATCAAAGTCCGGATCGCCTATCTCGAAATGGACTACATCCCGGCCAGCCCGTTCCAGTTCCTGCACCTTGGCAAGTACCTTGAACATCGGCTGCCCTTCCAGATTGCCTGCGGCTTTGGCTAAACGGTAACGCATCCTTCCTCCATTATGCTCACCTGTCAGCAAGAGAGAGCCTTTCTCATCTGCACCACCATGTATTCCAACATTTGCTCAGTCATCCCCGGATAAACACCGACCCAAAAGGTGTCTCTCATGATCGTGTCGGTTATAGAGAGATCACCGACTACCCTATAACCCACTCCATTTTTTCGCATCTCGTCAAAACAGGGGTGCTTGATCAGGTTACCCGCGAAAAGCATTCGGGTCTGAATACCTTTGCCCTCCAGATGTCTGACGATCCTGTGGCGGTTTACCCCCCCCCCCCGCACGGTCAACAGGAAACCGAACCAGGACGGGTCACTGTTTTCAGTAGCCTCGGGAAGAATGAGCCGGTCCTCAAGAGCAGACAAACCTTCACGCAGCTGCTTCCAGTTCTTTTTGCGGGACTCGATGAACGAAGGTAGCTTCTCCAACTGGGCACAACCGATGGCCGCCTGCATATCGGTTACCTTGAGATTGTAACCGAAGTGCGAATAGACATACTTGTGGTCATATCCATGGGGCAACTCGCCAAACTGCTGGGTGAATCTGTTGCCGCATGTATTGTCGTGACCCGACGGGCACCAGCAGTCACGCCCCCAGTCGCGGAACGACTCCACAAGGCGTTTCAAGGTGGTGTCACTGGTGTAGACCGCCCCACCCTCCCCCATGGTCATGTGGTGGGGGGGGTAAAAGCTGGAGGTGCCGATATGACCGATAGTGCCGGTGTAGCGCCATCTTCCGTCTAACAGGTATCGAGATCCCAAGGCATCGCAGTTGTCTTCGATCAGCCAGAGGTCATGCTTGTCACAGAAAGCACTGACAGCGGCCAGGTCAAAGGGGTTTCCCAGGGTGTGGGCCACCATAACGGCCTTTGTCCGGTTCGAAAGAGCGGCGACCAACCGCGTAACATCGATGTTGTAGGTCGGCAGCGTCACATCCACAAAAACGGGTACCGCTCCGAATTGAATGATCGGGGCCACGGTGGTTGGAAAGCCGGCAGCGACCGTTATGACTTCGTCGCCGGGCAGGATACGGCGCTCGCCAAGTTTTGGCGATGTCAGGGCCATGAAAGCGAGTAGATTGGCGGACGAACCGGAATTGGTCAGTGAACAGTGCTGTACCCCCAAAAAACCGGCAAATTCTTGTTCAAACCGTTCGGCGTATCTGCCGGTGGTCAGCCAAAAATCGAGCGAAGCATCGATCAGATTGGATATTTCTTTCTCATCGAACACCCTCCCGGCATACGGTATACGATCACCAGCGGCGAATGGTTTAAAGTCCCGGTGTCTGAACTCATAGTACCTGACAGCCGCCTGAATAGCCTGTTCACGCAGTTCATTTTCCTGAATGTCACCCATTTATATGCCTCTTGCTCATTTGAATTATTCGAGCACGGTTTAAACCGCCTGATATTCCAAGATTTGCCTCAGGCACTCGTTCCTGAGATCTTCCTGTCGGATATAAACGCGAGACCAGGCAATAATGCTGTTCAGAGAACGCTCCAGCGGCCAGCGGGGGTACCACCCCAATTTCAACCTGGCTTTTGAACAGTCCAGCTTCAGATAGCGTGCTTCGTGGGGATGCTCACCGGCATCAATCTCATAACGTGCTCCATTGCCCCATTCTTCGCACATCCTGCTTACAATCCACTCCACCGGACGGGTATCCTCATCCGACGGGCCAAAATTCCACCCTTCGGAGTAGCGTGCGCCATCTTCGAAAAGTCTCTGAGCAAGTTTCAAATAGCCTGAAAGCGGTTCCAGCACGTGCTGCCACGGCCGGATAGCGTGAGGATTCCGTATTCGAACCGCCTTTCCGGCCAAAACGGCACGCAGAACATCGGGAATAAGCCTGTCTACAGCCCAATCGCCTCCTCCGATGACGTTGCCGGCCCGGGCTGTGGCGAGCGCCACGCCATGCCGAGTATAATCTTCCGGATTGAAATAGGACGACCGGTAGGAAGCCGTAACCAACTCGGAGCAACCCTTGCTGTTGGAGTAGGGATCGTATCCGCCAAACGGCTCGTTTTCCCGGTACCCCCAGAGCCATTCACGGTTTTCATAAACCTTGTCCGTGGTAACATTGACTACCGACCGGACCGACGGACAGGCGCGCACAGCTTCCAGCAGGTGGACAGTACCCATCACATTGACTGCATACGTCTCGACCGGTATCCTGTAGGAATCCCGTACCAGCGGCTGTGCCGCCATATGGATCACGATGTCCGGAGCAGCCGCCGTCATCTCGCTCTTCAACCGTTCCAGATCCCGTACGTCGGCTATGATAGAAGTCATCAGCCCTCCGACCCGGGCCGACTCGAACAGGCTGGGATCGGTGGGGGGGGCAAGGGCGTATCCGGTTACGTGGGCGCCCAGCGAATGGAGCCAGATTGAAAGCCATGATCCTTTGAAACCGGTATGCCCGGTGATAAAAACCCGTTTGCCGGGATAAAACGACTTCATTTCCAAACCCGCCACGGAGCCTGTCCACTGTCCCACAACTCTTCAAGAAGAGTCTTGTCGCGCATGGTATCCATCGGCTGCCAGAACCCACGATGTTTGTAGCTAACCAGCTGACCGTCCCGCGCAAGCCCTTCCAGCGGTTCCTTTTCAAACACCGTCGAATCGCTTTTCAGCCGATCGAGCACACCCGGCTCCAGAACTAAAAAACCTGAGTTGATCCAGAAACCGTCTCCGGCCGGTTTCTCAAGAAACGACACCACCTCTTCATTAGCGTTGATGTTCAATGCTCCGAAGCGCCCCGCCGGTTGGGTAGAGGTAACCGTGGCCTGTCGGCCACTGGCCCGGTGAAAATCGACAAGCTCCCGGATGTTGACATCCCCCACTCCGTCGCCATAGGTCATCATGAACGGCTTGTCATCCAGATGCTCGGCAACCCGCTTCAACCTACCACCTGTCATGGTTTCCAGACCGGTATCGACCAGAGTGACGCGCCACGGCTCGGCCGTATGATTATGGATAATCCGCTGGTTGCCATCACGGAAATCAAATGTTACATCGGCTTCGTGGAGAAAATAATGAGCGAAATACTCCTTAATGCAATATCCCTTGTATCCCAGGCAAATTACAAAATCGTTGAAGCCGTAATGTGAATATAGTTTCATGATATGCCAGAGAATCGGGCGCCCTCCGATCTCGATCATCGGTTTTGGCTTGAGATGCGACTCCTCGCTGATCCGGGTACCGAACCCGCCTGCAAGAATAACCACTTTCATGATTTAACTCCGATCCGCGTACTAATAATTTCCAGATACCACAGGTATATCGCTGCGATACCATCCCGCAACTCAATGGTATTCCGCCTCTCTGCCTTGCTTCATGAAACTTGCGGATCATGGCCACAGATCGTGTGTTTTCTCAAGATCCAAGTAGTCGTTGGGACCATAGAGATGTTCGGCATGGCACGAGCGGCATTGACAGATGGGCATTGTAATTATATGAATCCTGTCCATTGTTCACAACGTAGTCTGCGAACCTTTGCACCATCTAAAGAAAAGAAACCAGATTACAATAAAAGTCAGCAGAGCGAGACTTTGTGCCAAAAGTATTGAAGCAATCATGAGTGGATCGTAGACAAAAAACTCTACAACCGATCGCCCCAAGGGGATTTCAACGGCCTTGTATGCAATATTTGCCTTGATAACCGGCGTAGCCTTGCCGTTTACACGTGCTTTCCAGAATGGGTGATATGCATCTGCATAATAGAGATACTGCCTGCCGTCTGATCGCTGCCTGGATCGAGTATCCACTTCTAGAGTAAGTTCATTTGCAGAAAACTTAATAATTGAGAAATTGGCATCGACTCTATCAGTCAACGGTATATTAGGAAAAGAATTATTTACGCTAGAGGAGGTCGCTTCGTTACTACTCTTTTCAGAATATAAAAAATCTTCATTACCAGTTCCAAACATCAGGAGTCCCCTGATAACCAAGGGATTATTGATATATTTAATGTTGCTATATACTTTAAGCTTTGGTTGGGAAAGTGCCGCATAGCGGGCATAATTGTACATTGAAAAGTTTGAAAGCTCCGCAACCGGCTTCTCCATAGTCAGCACATTAAATGGCGAAATCAGGAAATCAGAATGAAAAAACCAGTTCAATGAATCATATAAGGCAAGATTGTTCATTCTCCCCCAACGGTGAGGGGTTTCACTAAACTGCCTGAATCTCATATTAAAGTCATCTTCGCGATTCATTTGAAAACCATACTCGTTTGGTTGAAACATAGTCACGAACTCGTCACTGGCAACGGGAACGGTTTTGACATGGTATTGGAAGCGATACACAAACATATCAACGACCAGAATGATTATGATGAGCATGGGATAGACAGCAGCAATTCTGTTGATTTTGAAAGCAGCAAGTGAGGTTATTGCCAAGGCTCCAGATACAATAAAAAATGGCATTTTCTCATATGAGTAAACCTGTGGAAGGTTTAGCTTAAATAGATTACTGTCCAGAGCCCAATAAAGTGTGACGGCGAACAAGCAGTATCCCGCAACCATCAAACAGCCAGTTTTTATCTTGGTTCTGTCTTCTATAAGGGATTCAAACCCATAACCGGCGAGATATACTAGGAAAACTTTGAGTACAGGAGCAACCAGACCTATGTGGCGAAAATATTTAAATCCCGGGAACAGATGATATGCGGCGATGGTCACTGGTGTTCCGGCACAAAACAGGAAGATGACAATGGATGTAACTAGCAGACTAACCGCATATCCACGACGATGACTTATAATACCGAGGAGTGCCAGCGGAATGAGCAGAGCTCCAGCATAGAGGCTCATATCGTGTGACTGCGGTGCCCGGAAGATAAAATCGAAATACTTTTCAAAGCCAATTGAGCCACCATAGCTCATAAATGTATCCAGAGGCACGTGACCAGAAGCATCCCGCCCCCTACCGCCAACTTCCAGAGTCTTCATTCCCAATACAACGTTCAGAATACTGAAAGCAAACAACGCTGCAACGGTAAAAGTTTTTAGAGTGAAGACGACTGTAGGCTTGAAGTTCTGAAAACAATTGAAGTCAGACCTGTGTACTGGAAATGTGGCGAGGAAATAGATCGATAAGACGAATAAAGTGAAAACAATATTATATAAGGCAACACCGTTAAAGCCAAAGGACAAAAACAAAGCCAGTGCAAAGAGCCATTTAAATTCTTTGCTGATTATAGTTTTATGAAGAGCATAGAGTGCTAGTGGCAGAAAATATATCTGGTGGAGGTTCCAAATCTGGCAAGACCATATAATGCCGCCAACAAGACATACTGCGACAAAGACTGCCGTTTCCATTCTGCGATAATATATGGTCGCCAGCAGAAAAATACCGATTTGCAGCATGAACTCATCGAACCACATGCCCAGGTAATAGAACCAAAGAAAGTTGACCTTCACTCCTGCTAACCCTAACAGACAGATTACCGGTGAGAATGGAGTTAACTGCAAAGAGATAACAAGGGCTGAATTTTGCCCATGGGCGACGAAAGGCATCCAGTATGGTAAATTTCCTTTGGTTGCGGCTTCATTGTAAATATTGAATTGTGAAAGAAGATGGAAGAAAGCGTCCTCAGTGGAAGGAATTCTATGTTGGGCAAACATAACCGCAAGCGGAATTATACTCAACAAAACATTTATTGCCAGGAACGCGACGATGTGCTTTTTCTGTCTAAAAATAGCGGCTTTATTGCTAAAGGGCATATATAATCTCAATATTGATCGGCATATTTGCAAAGGTATCTATATAACACGAACAGTTGACAAGTGGAGAGCGACCTCGTGTTGCCTGGTAGCATCAATAAGCAGTTAGATTACTACTTTTGAGACCGGCATTCTACCCCCCAAGAAGTTTGCGTTTCAATCTATGGGCTGAGATGCGCTCGACATCATCGCGCACTTTATTACCGAAAGTATTTTTTAGCAAGGCCAGATATTCAAGATTTGAATAATAGGCATCAAAGGCATCATCTCTGAATTTCAGAACATCTTTAGCGGAAACAAACTTGGTCGGCAGTGGCTGCGTTTCATAGGAGTGCTGTGAGTAGCCGTGCCACTGAGTCGGCAGTTCCCAACCCTTTTCCAAAGCCATATCGTAGAGTTTTGATCCCGGGTAAGCCATAGCACTGTAAAAATTGGCAAACTCGCAGTTTAAATCTATAGCCATATCAAGAGTCTCCTGCATGGTTGCTATAGTGTCGTCCGGCAATCCGAAAATGTAGTTTCCGATAACCCGGATGCCGGCCTGCTGAATTGCACGCACTACCTGTTGCACATCCTGAACTCGCATACGTTTTGAAGCGCTGTCTCGCACATCGGGATTGGCTGATTCGATGCCTAGGGCCAGCCAGTTTATCCCAGCCTGCTTCATACGTGAAAGATTCTCGGGTTTGACCGTATCAACCCGGGCATATGCCCAGATATTGAGGTCATAGCCCCGTTCGATCAGTAAATCGACAATACCCATATAGTGCGGTTCATGCAGAACAAATAATTCGTCAACAATTTTGAGATTGCGAATGCCATAGGTGTTAACAAGCAGATCAATCTCTTCCACGACACGCCGTGGAGAGCGGAAACGAATACCGGGCTTGCCAAAGGGGGCATTGATGCAGCAGAAGATACAATTGTAGGGGCAGCCAAGGCTGGTATAAATTGCACCGTAGGGGGAGCGGTGTTCCAAATCATCGAAGCAGTGCCAGTTATGAGCCCTGTAGAGGTGCATCGGCAACAGTTCCCATGCAGCTGGCGGCAGCACACTGTCCAGGTCGTCAATCAAAGGAGCCGGCAAGGTGTGGCAAACAGTGCCGGTTTCACCATCATGGAACCAGAGCCCCGGAATCGAGGAAAAGTTGTCTATACCGGACGCAAGCACCGCCAACAGTCCGGCAAGAGTCTGAAATCCTTCTCCCTGGATGACGAAATCGACCGTTTCCTCCGTCATTGTCCGTTCCGGTAGCGCTGAGGGGTGCAACCCACCCATGGCAACCTTAGCATCCGTAGCGCAGGAGAGTGCCTGGCAGATCAGGCCGGCATTACTCATGTTCTGTGTGGATGCTGAGGGCTGGGATCCGTAGACAATAACGGCAGCCAGCACAGGGGCATACTCTCTGACCCGTTCGGCGACCTCGTTCGGGGAGATATTTTCCGCATTGGCATCAATGATGATGGCGCGAAAACCTTGTGCGCGCAGATAAGCGGCCATGACAGCAACCAGGAATGGTGGTTCTATTCCGGCCACGTCGTCCCCAAGATCCTGGAATACCTGCCGGCGGTTGCCTGGGTTTATGAGAACAATATCGGTGCGATTTGTCATTGTTTCCACGATTCCATAATTAATGATTGTCTGGGAGGGATCTTGTAGATGTTTTTGTTGATACTTTGAATTATAAGTCTGCCGGCAGCATCTTCACCTGACCAAATAGTAAGACCTTTACCGTTATCTATCCATGACCATAAGCCTGTTGCAAGCCTGCGTTTATGCCATGACACAGTAGGCAAATTAGTTCGGTATGAAGTGTAAACAAACAGCAGGGGAAAAACTACAGTTAGCATTATCACAATATACTTGTTCATGTTGGCAGCATAAAGGTCAACGATGACAATCAAAGATGTTAAAATGCAAAGCGCCGATTGAATCTGGTATCTTGAGGCGCCCGGAACCTCGACTATGAATCTTATTTTAGTTACCATCAATGCTGTCAGTATAAAAAAAGTATAAAACGAAAACAGCAATAAGTTTTTATCATAATATTTCTGCTTTATGAGTAATATATAAAATATCAGTATCAGGAACCCAATGGTAATTGATGCTGTTTTGCCGATTATGTCTCGTTCATACCCGGAACTAAAGACGTATCCAACTGAAGAACCTAGAAATTCTAAAAACCATACAGACCATAGTTTCAGCTTTGTCAATATTTCTATCTGCTCTCCGGCATTATATGACGTGGAGTCACCAATCATATACAAATATGTACTCAATATCATTATGGTAAAAATTACAGCGAATAATCTGAAGTTCTTTTGAAGAATAGATATCATGAGCAATATTGGATATACCAGAAATCCATTTCCGAAGGAAATCTGTGCTAACACAGCAAACATTAAGGATCCGACATAATACTTCGTTTTTTTCTGCATTATACAATACATTGATGCCAGAGAAAAAAACAAACAGGAAAACACCGAATTAGATAGCGTTGACTGGTATATTGCCTCCCAATATTGTGGCTGAAAAACAAAGCATGATACTGTTATGGTCAGATATTTATTAATATTTGCTGCTGAAGCAATGAATACAAAACAAGTTAATAATAAAAATATATTACCGGTAATCACAAGGTACTTGAAATTAATTTCATGTAGCACAGAGAGATGCAGCAAAGAAATGAATCTAAGCGTAATCGGTTTTGAATAACCATTCCCATTAAACAAATGACCTGCAGATTCTGTTATCGTTCCGGAATCCAAAATCATATTCATTTTTTTAAATATTTCCCCATAATCATCTGAAAAAGGAATATTTATTCCGTATCTATTCAAAAAGTAAAAATGAATGAGAAAAAATAAAAATAATACTGACAAAGGCAACAGATGCTCCCTAAGCATATCCCGGTAAGCAGCCATTTATTGATTATCCAGTTTACGGACTCGTGCCGCAATTGATGCATTATTCATGTTATTCAATCCATGGAGGTAATCCCTGCTTCCCAGTTCAAATACATAGCTGTCATTGAAGCCGAGGCGATCAAGAGTGACCGGCGAACGCTCATCAGTAAGCATCGATCCAATAGCTGCATCAAGACCGCCGCCACCAATAAAACCTTCCTCTATAGTAATGACATGTTTATAACGCGAGATGGTTTCCATGAGCCGCACCCTATCGAACGGTTTGAGCTTAAAGATGTCAATGACCCCCACATTGCCGATCTCCTCCGCCACCGAAACAGCTCGGTGGGTCATATAGCCGGTGGATATGATGCAGACCTTGTTACCTGCCGCCAGCTCCCTGAACCCCTGATTCATGATGTCGATATCAATGCGATCCTGAAACGAAGGGAGTGCCTTGCCATCGAAGCGGATATATTTTGGACCGCTTATGGATCTGGTCTGATCAACAAGAGCCGCTGCCGTCACCCAGTCTGACGGACAGTAGACCGAAATATTCGGCAAAAGCCTCATTATTGCCAGATCTTCCAGACAATGATGGGTCGGCCCGGATACCTGGTAACTGACCCCGCCTCCCAGACCGAGCATGGTAACATTAACCGGTCTTATCTGTGATGAAATTGCCAGGTTGACCCTGACCTGCTCGTAAGCCCGCATGGTTATGAATGGTGCAATGGCATAGGTGTAAACAGTGAATCCTTCAAGAGCCAGTCCAGAGGCCACATTAATAAGGTTCTGCTCGGCAATGCCGACGTTTATAAAACGGCTGGGGAATTCATCCCGTATGCGATCAAGAGCCGGAGCGCCAAGATCCGCTGCCAGAAAAAAGATTGAGTCGTCTGTCGCCATGCGGTCACAGAGGGTGCCGATAAATGAGTCCCGCATGGTCATTATTTTGGGTTTGCTCATTTATCACCTCCTGTGGCTCGGGATATCTCTGCAGGAGTAAGTGTCCGAATGTGGCAAAGAGTATCCTGCTCCAACTCCGGCACTCCTTTTCCCTTGACCGTATCGGCTATGAGGACGGCGGGGCGACCGTTTGCGCCACGCTGTTTGAGCGAGGTTAATTCGTCAAGAAGAGCTGGAATGTCATGCCCATCCACCCGCCGTGTTTCCCACCCAAAAGCCGCGAAACGCTGATCAAAAGGTTCGACAGCCATGACATTTTCGCAGCGATCCAGCATACAGAGCTTGTTATTGTCTATAATGACCGTCAGATTGTCCAGCTTGTGATGAGCGGCAAACATAACCCCTTCCCACATGGAACCTTCACAGAATTCACCGTCACCTGCAATAACGAAAATGTGATTTGAAGCCATCTTGCGTTTAAGCCCCAGTGCCATTCCACAGGCAACTCCAATACCATGTCCCAGAGATCCGTTGATGGTTTCGTAGCCCGGAATAATGGTGTCGGGAATCCCCCCAAGGAAAGAACCTTCCAGACACACCCGGTCCAACTCAGCAGAATCGAAATAACCGAGATCCGCCAGAATCGGGTAATAGCAAATCGAGCCATGCCCTTTACTGATAAGAAGTCGGTCACGACCCTCCCATCGGGGATTTTTCGGATCAAACGCCATGATTCCTGTGTAGTGCAGAGCAACGAACAGCTCAATAGCAGAGAGAGACGAGGCTACCCGCGTCTCGGGTGCCCGGCCATGCAACAAAAGGGTTTCACGGCGCACCCAATGTGCCTTGTCGCGTAGTGTTTGAATATCTATCGTCGGCCTCATGCTTCTCTCCATTTTATAGACGACTCTCTTTTACCTTATATGCAGCAAATATTTTAACAAGCCTGCCAGGTTATAGCGTGAATCATAAATATTCAAGTGTCCGGCATTATCCAATCAGTGATCTAAAATGCCGCCAGAATAGTTGCAGCGTGGTTCCAAGGTCAGATTTTACCCGGTATAACTTGCGAAACATAAAACCAAAGAACAGTTCATAGACTACCCGCAGGATAGGGATTGGAAGTCTGAACATGAATCGGTTTAAGGATTGATTAAAATAAAGTCCTGGGAATTTGGTTACCAGCGGGAATATATAGACAAGCCGTTTCAGCCAGAGATGCATTTCCGGCGTGGCATGCATAGCGGAGCGGCTGAAAAAATTCTTTGGCAAATCATCTTCAGGGACATCTTCGCAGTACCCCCCCTGTACGGCATATTTGGTCAGATCAAGGCCAGGGTAAGGGACAAATATATTAACAAGTGAACAAGTGGCTTTGGCCCTGATATTCAGTTCTATCGTCTTATTGACCTGCTCGGGCGTCTCGCCCGGCAACCCGATCAGATTGCCGATGCGATGATTTATATTGTATCGGTTCAGCAGCTCAGAGGTGTGAAGTATCTGTTCATCGGTGATGTTGCGTTTGAGGATGGTGTTGCGGTACTGCTCGTCACCTGATTCGATGCTCCAGTTGACGGCAACGCAACCGCTTTCCTTGAGTGCGCGTACAACATCCTCGTTGATCAGGTTTGCCCGGATATTGCAACTGAACGGAATGCCGACTTTTGCAGGATACTGATCAGCAAACCGGAGCAGCCAGTCACGGTTCAAAATAAAGGTATCGTCGTTGAAGACTACCATCGGTAGCGAATAACGGCTTTTGACCTGTAGAATCTCTTCGCAGAGATATTCGACGCTTTTCTTGCGGACAATATCGCCATGTTTTTTAATAAGGTTATTATAACTGTGATTGAAACAGTAGGTGCAAAGGTAGGGGCAGCCACGACCGGATATAAATTGCTTGGATGGCAGTCTGGCGCGTAGCGGATCGCTGTTGTACACGGAATCGCGGTCTGGGAATGGGAGAGAATCCAAGTTTGCAAGCGGGTACATTCCCCCGTCACAGGCTTCTCCACGAAGATAAATATTGTTTCCGGGGCCGAAGCCTTCTGCAATAAACCTGGGGAGAGCATGATCCCCTTCTCCGATACAAGCGGCGTTTATTGTGGTGTTGTCGATGTAGGAGGGGTTGAAGGTTGCCCCGGCGCCACCGATGATAGAAACTACATCAAACCGTTTTTTGAGAAAAGCGTCAAATTCGCGATATGAATTGAGGGTATGAGAGAATGACGAATACATCACCAACTGCGGCCGCAGTTGTATGATCTTGGGGATAAGGGATTCGTGACTGGTGCTACAGAGATATCCGGTTTCGATCCCCTCTTTTCTTAAAGAGGCGGTGATGGCATAGATGCCGTGCCGGTCGTAGATATCTTCGCTCAGATCAACAAAAAGAGTTCGTAATGGCTTATCAGTTTTCAAGTTCATTGTTTCACCAGGTTGAAGCGATGGTTTACTTGGAGATGACCCTGTGAAGGCTGTTCGGATATAGACATGTTTCCAATATCAGCTTTTATTTTGTCTGTTGAGCGCAGTACCATAATAAGTGACGTCGTTTCCGGGGGGGATGCCGGCAAAGCTCCTATCAAGCGCCCATCGGCAAACAGTGCGATTCTATCCTGAGTGAATCCCAGTTTATAGGTGATCATGCTGGCCGCTGAATCCCTGTCCAGTGCAGCTTCCACCGTAACTGGAGCCGATTCACCGGCGTTTTGGATGGACCTTTTGAGTAAATTCCGTTGAATGGTAATAGATTTCTGTATTCCGGTCTGATCAGTGAGTGCGATCGTAATATTTCCAACTTTGTTTGCGGTAAATTGCATATCATGTCCGTAGGGAAGTTCCTGGGAGATGACCCATACACCATTTTCAGGGAGCTTAAACGTCGGAGGTGTTGTGGTTGGAATCATCCTGAAATTGTTACTATTGTACAGAACAGATGATAACCAAACTTCATTATTTTTATTAGAATTTATATATAATGGCGTTGCTCCGGGTCTGTTTGCGCAAGAAACATCCTGGAGCAGCGGGCCATATGAGAGCGAAAACGGTATAACGCCACAGAAACAAAGGCTTGGTGTTTGAGTCAGAATCGTTCTTACTTCTGTGATCGCACTTTGGAATACGTTTCGATCATTTTCACTTTTACTAAAATTAGCGTTTGAGATCGATATGTTAAAAGCACCTGCTATTAGAATGACAATGGCAATGCTGTTGATGACGGTTCTTTTAGCCGCATTCAGAAGACAGACAGCCATTCCGCTGAGCGTCAAGGAAAATAGGGAGTAATAGTATGTAGCCTCCGCCATATAATCTATATTCCGCGCATAAATGCGGAACGCACATACTGTAAAGGTGGCCAGAAAAAAGGAAAGCAGAAGTGACAGAAAAAGTGATCGTCGAGAGATACCGTTTTTTCTCAATTCTCGCACAGCTACTATACATGATGTTAGAAGTAGCGCCGACACCAATACGGCCATAGAGGTTAATAGCAGTGGTGATTCGTTATAAAATTTCCAAATAGTGTAGCCACCAGACGAATGTTCCAGTTGCAGTGCCGGAGAGACAAAAAATGCTGATCCAATAGCACCGGCAAACAACATGAATTGATTAATTAATGTCAGGCTGGATTGTTCCGTAAAGGGTTCATACAGAAACGATGGCGTAGGATGAATAATAAAATAATCGGTAAGATTGAGCACACATGTTGCGAACATTGGGAGTAAAAATACCATCAGAATTTGGCGTCTGCGAACAACGTTTCGGCCACCGAAGAGCATTGCAAGTACGGATACTGATAATGCCGTAGCAACTCCTATATCGTTGGTGAGGGTGGCGGCAAATACACATATTGTGGCGACCACCTCTTTTGTTCGTAATGGCCAATCCAGATCATCTCCATCAAGTATGCGTAAAGATGCCATCAAGAACGCCGGGCAGAGAATGTACGGTGTTATATGTTGCCACATGACCAATGATGACCCGACAGGTTGGGACACCCACAGGAAGGTCAGAGCTAGAGCTGCAAACGTACTTACGAAGCGTCTTGCCAGTGAACAGAACACCGCCGCAGCAAAAGCGAACTGAAGGCAGTTGACCACACCCTGCGCCACCAGATTGTAATGCAGAAAGATGTCCTGAAGAGCAACGATGGCCATCTGGAGAGGACGAAATGAAAAATAGTCACCCGGCCGCAAAACGTTGGTCCGATTATACGAGAGCATACTCCAGAACCACTGCCAGTCGTTTTCCGCCAACTGGTGGTTCAGCATCAAGTACGGGTGGTCACGATATGGTAGAGATGGGAGGACCGACCAGTAAAGTGCAAGCACTATAGCTAACCAGAATCCGCACCATGCAGCAATGCGCAGAAAAATGCGACTCTTGTTAGCTGAAGTCGGATTGCAGAATTGTTTTTGTTGGTGTTCAGGCTTGAGTGCGGCGCTGATGTCAAATGTCATGAATATTTATTGTCCCACTATCATGCTCACGAAACGGGGTAATCTCCCGATTGACCCTGTCTTGCTCCGCGTGGCTGAAGTTCTCTTCATGCTGAAAGTGAATGATCTGGCTGCCATTGAAATCGAAGGAAAATGGAACGTGGATAAGACGGCCTAGACTTTCCCGAACCGCTTTTTGACGTTCGGGTGGGACAAACAGGAGCATAAAGCCGCCACCGCCTGCACCGGTAATTTTCCCACCAACAGCTCCGGCCAAACGCGCAGCATCATACAGCTGATCGACCTCATCATTACTGACACGATCACTTAAACTGCGCTTTGCCTCCCATGATTCGTGCATTAATTTACCGAACTGGGTAATGTCGGCGCCGTTGTTCAATATGGTCATACTCTCATCGACCATATCCTTGATAATACGGAGCTGACGTTTTTTTGAGCCGATATCGATAACGTAGCTGCTGGCCACATCGGCTGCGGTGCGCTTGATACCGGTGTAAAAAAGCATCAGATGGGAGTTAAGTTCATGGCTCCGTTCTGAGGTCATTATGAGCGGGCGAACGCTAATCTCTCCGTTCTGGAGGAACTGGATATGGTTAATGCCGCCAAATGCTGCGGTTGCCTGGTCCTGTGACCCAACGGTTTCACCAATCATATTTTGCTCAATATGGATGCTTTCCATCATAAGCTGCTGCTTGGTCGGCATGTACCCTTTGAGACCATACAGGGCGTTCAGAAGGCCTACTGTAAATGCAGAGCTGGAACCCATGCCGCTACGGGCAGGTAAGTCGCCATCGTGGTGGATTTCCACACCACGCTCGATATTAAGAAAACGCAGTGTTTCCCGGACTGCCGGATGCTGAATTTCATCGATCTCTTGGCACGACTCGATCTGTGAATACACGATTCTATATTTATGATCAAAAAACGGGGGGAGATAGCGACAGGTGAGATAGCAATATTTGTCAATTGACGCCGCCAGCACCGCGCCGCCATGCGCGAGATACCATGCCGGATAATCTGTACCGCCGCCAAATAGCGAAATGCGATAGGGAGTTCTGCTGATTATCATAGTTTTCCTTTCAACCCTTCTGAGAAGAACATCTGTGCCCGCTGGTACTCATCAGGAATACCAATATCGATAAAAGAGCCGGAGCACTGGTAGCCATAGAGACCGTCGACAATAATATTTGGAATAACGTCACGCTCCAGAGAAACTGCCCTACCGAGCACAATCTCCCGAACACGGGATACTGGAAGCAGGTATATTCCGGAATTGATCCACCCCGGACCTGTTTGGATTCCTTTTTCGATGAAGCTTTCGACCATGAATTTGTTGTCGATTTTTACTGCCCCGAAACGGGCGACATCATCAACCTTAGCAAGAACAATACCAGCACTGAAACCACTTGCCTCCTGACGGGCAATGAACTCGGATAAATTGCAGTGACAATAGGAGTCTCCGTTCAGAACCAGGAGCTTTTCATCAACAATAAATTCGCAGGCCTGACGCAGAGCACCTCCGGTACCGAGAGGTTCTTCCTCAACAGAATATACAAGATCAAGACCATTGTACCGGCTTCCCAACTCTTGCCGGATAGTATCAGCCATATAGCCGGTGCAAAGCACCGCTTTTTGAATTCCGGATTCTGCCAGTTGGTCAAGCAGATGAGTCAGGAAGGGGCGACCGGCAACCATGGCCATGACCTTAGGCCGATCATTGACGACGGAGCGGAGACGGGTTCCCAATCCTCCTGCCAGTATTGCTGCACACGGTTTTTTCATACGTTAGATATTTTTACCCGGCATACGGCCGAGAAGGCGATACCCTTTAATCAACTCACGAATGCCGTCGTCAAGTGAGCGTTTAGCCACGAAGCCGGCTTCGCGCAGACGTTGATTCGATACGACGTAGTTGCGCTTGTCCGGATCGCTCCCGACCTCGGAAAAGTGAAGATAAAACTGGGGAAGATGCTCCCTGATTTTAAGAGCAAGCTCTTCTTTGGAGAGGTTGGCATCATCAAGCCCGACATTGAACGGCCTTCCGATCATGCCGGTCGGATTCTGAATACAGTGAATGAAACAGTCGGCGACGTCGCGAATGTGAACGTAGTTGCGCTTGAAGTCCTTTTCAAATATCACCAGATAGCCGTCAAAGAAGGCGGCGTAGGTGAAATGATTGACAAGAAGATCCAGCCGTGGTCGGGGTGACATGCCGAACACCGTGGCAAGACGCAGTGTGATGGAATTTCCCGCAGACAGTACAATCTCCTCAGCCTCAACCTTAGTGCGGCCATAGAGCGATATCGGATCGAGCGAAGACTCTTCCGTACAGTAGACATCGCCGGTTTTCGTGCCGTACCCGCTGTTGGTGGTTGGATAAATGACCAATTGCTCCTTGCTGCGCAGCTTACAGAGCGACGAGATTGCATCCCTGTTAATGGAAGTAGCCATGTAAGGATCAAGATCACAAGCCGGTGCTCCAACAATAGCAGCCAAAGGTATGATAACATCGGCATTTTTTATAAGCGGTTTAAGCACTGACTCATCGCGCGCATCGCCGCGAATAAAATCAAAGTTAGGATCAGCACAGAGATGGTTGAGATTTTGTTCCCCGTAGATCAGTGTATCAAGTGCGGTAACACGATAGCCGGCATCAAGCAGATGTTCGCAGAGTATTGAACCAAGATAGCCGGCTCCGCCAGTGATAAGTATACGCATGAAGATTTTTCTCCTTTTCTCGTTCACATATAAAAAAGATAGTCAGGCTATCTAAAAAACATGCGTTTGTCTATTCAATCATCCAGGCAGCAATCTGATCGTCAAAAAAGCCCGGATCCCCAAAGGCTTGAGTCATCACACCCACCATGTGCTGACTCATGCGACTGTCAGTGGTATTACGCAAGAATATTTCACCTGAAGAATCACGGTGTATAACGACAATCCACCCTTTATACCGGCTACGCAACGCGCTATTATCATTCAGATCAACCATTGTATGCCATGACGTTTTTTTTCTGAGCAGTTCCGGCATACCGGTCATTACCGAATCAAAGGGCCAATCTCCCAGGACAAAGTCACTACCTGGTTTAACAGGGGCATATATGTTGTTAGAAACAAATCCGGCAACGACAGGTAGACGATGGAAATGTTGGAAGTAGTAATAAAGATTCAACTGATCCCCGATAAGCATCGGATATTCGATGACCCCTTTTGCGGTTGTGAGAAGCTGTGACCTAGAATAAAACTGCGGGATATTGCGATATTCCATACTGATTCCAGGCATCAGGTCGCGCTCGGGGCTACGTTGCTGCCACAGTATCGGATCATAACGGTATTGATAGGCAGAGTGGCTGGTAAAGTTATTAGGGGACTTATAGGTTGTCCACAACGGGCTGGCCGCAATAAAGGGAAGCCACACTGCCATTGCGACAAGAGACAATAGACTCTTGCGCTGAAACAAAGCGTACTTTGCCCTCAGAGACTCTCCAATCCATACCAATGCCACAGCAATCGCCACAAACGAAAGCGGCAAATATGTTATGCCGTACCTGGCAACCTGAATCCCTGCATGTGTGCCATCCTGAGTGGTAGTTGCCATGACAATAGTGAAAGTCAAGAAGGACAGTACAATTGCCGCACCTATAACCCTTGACCGATGGACCATCACAACAAGTCCAACCAATAGTAGTCCCAGAGCTATTATCATCAGCAAGGGGTTACGTGTCCCTGAAATGAAACTCATAACCGTGACAACCGTATCCAGATTAGCATGGTCAATATTATGAATGCCGCGCGACCACCAGGGATTCAGCACGTTAGGTATCACAACCAGCACACCATCTATGACTGCCATGATGCCGCCAGCCACCAGAACATCAGTAAAAGGGCTTTTGCTTCCCAAGGTCAGCCCGAGTCGTCGCCCAACTGGCTTCAGTGCCGCGACAAAGGCCACCAATAATGGCACTCCGACAGGGATGGCGGCATAAAGGTGGTAGTAAATAGCCAGAGAACCGCATAGTGCGGATAGCATGAGATCCCGGCGTTTACCCTCCTTCATCCAAATCAGGGTAAACAGTATGGAGGACATCGCCAGCAGCATGACGGGTGCATATGGCCGCATGATCCGACTATAAAAAATGACAATCGGTGATACTGCAAACAGCGCAGTGGCAACACAGGCAACGGAATTTCCCCAGATTCTACGCGCCATCACAGGGATCACTATAAGAGTTGATATTGCTGCAACTATCGAAGGGAGCCGCAACAGTGGTTCAGACCAACCTGCCGTGTGTAAAATAATCCAGCAATAAACGTTGACCGGAATGCTGTTGGCTCCCAGTCCCTGCTGCATGAAGACATCAATAAGGGATCGGTTTAAAACAAAGTTCAATGCGTGCCATTCGTCATCAAGCAGAATCTGTGACGACCAGTGCCAGAGCCGCAAGACCACCCCTAAAGCTACTAGCAGAGTTAAGGTTATTCGATAATAAAACTTATTATTACTAGATTTAAATAAATGCATCCGGACTCAGCCTCTTTCATATGATTCACATACCTACTAATAGTCCCAACCAATAGCTCAAACCCGAAATTTATGAATGATTATCATCTCAGCGCAGCAGATTATATTTAATGATGCAACGAACCGCCGACATTCCGTCTTTCCAGCCTACTTTTTTCCCCTCAGAATAGGTTCTGCCTGAATAAGAAATACCCATCTCAAAAATTCTCAGGTTCAGTTTTGCCACTTTTGCAGTAATCTCAGGCTCAAAACCGAAACGATCTTCCTCAATAGTAAACTTCTCCAGAACATCTCTCCTGAAGACCTTATAGCATGTCTCCATATCAGTTAAATTGAGATTTGTGAACAGATTTGACAACAATGTCAGCAGCTTGTTTCCTACCGTATGCCAGAAAAGCAAAACACGCCGGTAGTCGCCTGTCACAAAACGGGAGCCATAGACGACATCGGCCTTGCCTTCAAGAATCGGCTTTATCAGCTTTGGATACTGGGCGGGATCGTATTCTAGATCGGCATCCTGGATGATGACTATATCTCCGGTCACATAACTAAACCCGCTCCTCAAGGCGGCGCCCTTGCCCATATTGCGATCGTGAAGCACTATACGGGTTGATTCATCTGCCAGGCTCTGGAGGATCTCACGACTTCCATCAGTGGAACCGTCATCAACAAAGATTATTTCTTTTTCGATGTCTACAGCCTTGACGCTTTGATAAATTTCCAAAATGGTAGCTTGTTCATTATAGACCGGGATAACGACGGAGAGTTTCATGATACAATCACAGATCTTCTGCGGTAGTGGTCATGACTAGCTTGCCATGTTTCACCCCTTTAACGCCTATTAATTCATTTGCAATCTGTTTGATGTCTCTGACGGCAGCCCTGACAATCAAGACCTCCAGACAGTTGTGGGCATCAAGGTGAACATGGAGAGCCGAGATTATTTGATCATGGTGGGAATGCTGATGTTCGGTCAGCTTGTCTGAAAGATCTCTCACATGGTGATTGTAAACCAGAGTAACCGTCCCGACCGCTTCCTGGTCCTCAGACCCCAGGCGTTCCTCCACCAGCGAGGCGCGTATCAGGTCGCGGATCGCTTCGGAACGGTTCATGTAGCTTTTCTGCTCGATCAGCTGATCAAAATTTGCCAGCAGTTTTTCATCAAGCGAAATGCCAAATCTGACCGTATTTCCCATAGCCGGCTCCTTGCACAATAATTTATCAATAGGCATACTATCCGATTCAGGCTCATAAATAAATTATTTTCAGCTTACATGCTTTTATTATTCAATGCACAGCATCCCAAAGATGCCTCGAATTTAAAACAAAAGCCCTTGACATCATATTTTTACTATTGTATCAAATTCGTGTTACGAATACACAATATAGGCGTTACCACAAGAAGGATTTTCATCATGCATATGGCAGATGCACTCTTGTCACCAGCTGTTGGCGGGACCTTATGGGCAGCTTCCGCCGGGACAATCGCCTACTGCTCCAGCAAAGTCCGTAAAGATATTGATGATAGCAAAATCCCGCTTATGGGGGTTCTTGGAGCTTTCATCTTTGCGGCACAGATGATCAACTTTTCCATTCCTGTAACCGGTTCCAGCGGGCATCTTGGGGGCGGTCTCATTTTGACAATTCTGCTTGGTCCTTACGCAGCCTTTCTTACCATTGCATCGGTGCTGGTTGTACAGGCACTGTTCTTTGCTGATGGAGGCTTGCTGGCACTGGGATGCAACATCTTCAATCTCGGCTTTTTTCCTGCTTTCATCGCCAGCCCCTTTATTTACAAGAAGATAATCGGCAATAGGCCTACTGCGACAAAGATATCCGTCGCCTCAGTTTTAGCCGCCATAGCAGGGTTACAGATGGGCGCCTTAAGTGTTGTTCTGGAAACGGTTTCCTCCGGGATCTCCTCACTCCCCTTCTCAACTTTTGTCGCCATGATGCTGCCGATCCATTTGGCTATCGGCATTGTCGAAGGTCTGGTCACGGCATCGGTCGTCTCATTTGTCTACAAAGCCCGACCCGAGATCATGAACAGCGCGCTGGAAGCCCGTCCGATCGGCAATCACCCGGTACGGAATATTGCTGCTGTATTCCTGGCCGTTACCGTGGTAACAGGCGGATTTGTGTCCCGGTTTGCCTCAAATAATCCGGACGGTCTTGAATGGTCCATCACAAAAGTAACAGGACTAGAGGAACTGAAAGCGCCTGAGCAGGGACTGCATGTTGCGCTGAATGCATTGCAGGAAAGAATTGCATTCCTGCCCGGTTATTCTTTCAGGAAACCTGATCAAAAAACAAAAATTGAAGCATCAAAACCGGAGACGGCGCCAACAGATCAAATCAAACAAACCGAGCAGAAAGCTGACGATCAAAAAAATCCTGTTGCGACAGGCATCGCTGGGCTTGTCGGCGGGACAATATCCTTGGGGCTTGCACTTCTGATCGGTTACATCCTGAAGCGCAAACACCGTACGGAGTAACGCAAAGGACACCAAATGGCTTCAATTCAAAATGCTGTCCTTGATCTCAAGAATCTGGATCTCCTTGCCAACGGCAACTCGGCAATTCACCGACTGGATGCCCGGGCCAAGGTTCTGATAACGTTGGTATTCATACTCTGTGTTGTATCTAATAACAGGTACGAGCTGACCACCCTGTTACCATTTTTCATATTTCCGGTCGTAATGATTTCTCTGGCAGACCTACCACCACTTTTTATCCTCAGAAAAATCATCCTGCTCTGTCCGTTCGTTGTGGCTGTGGGGATATTCAACCCGGTTTTTGATCAAGTGATACTCCTTCAAATCGGACCGTTGGGTATTTCTGGCGGCTGGATATCTTTTGCCTCCATCCTGGTCCGCTCCATCCTTACCGTCGGTGCGGCCTTCATCCTGGTTGGGGTAACCGGCTTTACCGCTGTCTGTCAAGCGCTTGAACGACTGGGAATGCCGCAGGTCTTTGCCGTGCAACTGCTGTTTCTCTACCGTTACATCTTCGTGCTCACCGAAGAGTCAGGCAGGGCATCCCGCGCCAGGGAACTCCGTTCCTGCGGCAAAAAGGGACAAGGAATAGGAAGCTACAGTTCCATGGTGGGACACCTGCTGCTGAGAACCTGGCAGCGGGCGGAGCGCATCCACATGGCGATGCTGGCTCGCGGATTTACCGGAGAATTCCATGCCAGCCGCCAATCCCGTTTTGGCGCTTCCGAAATCCGCTTTGTACTGGCATGGTCCACACTATTCATATTTCTGCGACTTCAGAATGTTTCGCAACTTCTGGGCTCGCTCATCACGGGGTTATTTCCATGAGCCACCATATTGTCGAGGTAAAAAATCTGCGCCACGTCTATCCAGATGGCACCGCTGCCCTCAAAGACGTTTCCTTTATAATAACTCACGGTGAATCAGTCGGCATCATCGGAGCCAACGGCGCCGGCAAATCGACTCTGCTGCAACATTTGAACGGTTGCCTTGAACCAAGCAGCGGCGCAATACACATCGGCCACACTCCGCTTTCAAAAGGCACCTTGCCAGACATCAGAAGAACCATCGGCATGGTATTTCAGGACCCTGACGATCAGCTGTTCATGCCGACAGTCTTTGATGATGTCGCTTTTGGTCCGCTTAATCTCGGATATACGCCTGCAGATGTAGAACAGCGGGTAACAGATGTATTGGAGCTGGTCGGAGCGGGGCACCTGCGCGACAAACCGCCCTACCATCTCTCCGGAGGCGAGAAAAAAAGGGTGGCCATTGCCACAGTACTCTCCATGTCTCCCGATATATTGGTCATGGATGAGCCGACTAACGGTCTCGATCCCTTTGCCCGCCGGCAACTGATGAAACTGCTGCGTGATTTCAAGCACACCAGAATTTTTACCAGTCACGACCTGGACATGGTGTTGGAACTCTGTGAGCGGGTGATCGTGCTGCATGAAGGCGAAGTATGGGCAGATGGCCCGGCGCTGGAGATTTTCAACAATGATAAGCTGCTGGCCGAGTGCCGACTGGAAAAACCGTTCTCCATGCAAGGATGTCCGGTCTGTAGAAAGCAAAAACAGGATATTTTCAGTGAATCTCAAGAATAACGATGTCATATCAAAAACAGGAATTTCCATTTTACTAGCCGTAGCGGTCCTTGCGATCTACTGGCAGGTTGTTAATTATTCCTTTATTTTATTCGATGACGAAGACTACGTCCTTTTGAATTCACGACTCCGCATAGGCTTCACTTTCGAAAACATTTACTGGTTTCTGACGTCCTCATACGCTGCAAACTGGCACCCGGTCACCTGGTTTTCACACATTCTTGATGTAAAACTCTTTGGCTTAAATGCAATGGGGCACCACCTTACTAGTGTTGTCCTGCACGGGGCAAACTCCATCCTGTTGTTTTTGTTTTTGCAGCGTTTCACTGGTTCAATTTGGCGAAGCGCAGCTGTTGCCGCACTGTTTGCCATTCACCCTCTTAACGTAGAGTCAGTTGCCTGGATATCAGAGCGAAAAAATGTACTGAGTACTCTGTTTTGGTTACTTACCCTTTATTTTTACGCGAGCTACGCGAAGCAGAAGAGTAAAACTTTTTATATTTTTGCAATTTTCACATTCATCCTAGGACTAATGTCCAAACAGATGCTCGTATCGATTCCATTTGTATTGCTGCTCCTGGATTATTGGCCCTTGCATCGAATACCCATAAACATCGGTACAAAGCTCTCCAGACACCTCAAATCTTCTGAGTTCCGATCACTGCTTCTGGAAAAAGTGCCATTCCTGATTCTGGCCGCGAGCGTTTCGGTTATTACGGTGGTATCCCAACAGAAAGCAATGAATTCCCTCTTGGGCTATTCACTGACCAAGAGATTTGCCAACGCCGCCACATCATATACCCAATACCTTCGCAAGACATTCTGGCCCAATGATCTGGGTGTATTCTATCCCTTTCCTGAATCTATACCTTTGTGGGAGGCTATCGCTTCTACTGCCGTGCTGATAGTTGTTACAAGTGCGGCACTTAAACTTCGAGCTCGGTATCCAGTTCTATTCGTCGGCTGGCTCTGGTATCTGATCACGCTGGTACCGGTTATAGGAATAGTAAAGATCGGTCTCCAATCGATGGCTGACCGTTACGCCTACATCCCATCGATAGGTATTTTCATAATCGTCGTGTGGAGCCTAGCCGATCTTTTCCACAATCGTCCCCGCAGCAAGCTGGTTTTGAGCTGCATCACCGGCTTATGCATAATTCTGCTTTCAGTAAATGCATGGCTACAGACATCATACTGGAAAGACACTATGACTCTTTTTACACATACACTTGCCAGCACAAAGGACAACTATATCGCACTGTGCGCCATTGGCCGTGAACTCGAGACTCAGGGCAAATATAATGAAGCACTACAAAAATTCGATGAGGCCATAGTGGTTGCTCCATGGTATGACTCTGCCCAAACCCACCAAGGCATCATGCTCATGAAGCGGGGAATGTTTGAGGCGGCCATTATTAAATTCAACAAGGCTCTTGCGCAAAATCCCACATCAGTTCCAGCCCACATTAACCTGGGAATTGTCATGGCTCTGCAGGATCGCCCCGAAGAAGCAATCCAACATTTCCAAATTGCCGTTAAACTGGAGCCTCGATCCGCAGCTGCTAATTACAACCTGGCGTTCACCCTGTATAAACTAGGTAAACCTGATGAAGCGATCAGCCATTATGCCATAGCGCTCGCTACCGACCCGATCGATCATGAATGCCATAATAACCTGGGCATCGCATTGGCTGGTCAGGAAAGGTATAATGAAGCAATCCGGCATTTCAAGGAAGCCCTGCGCATAAAACCAGACTTTCTCGACGCCGGGAACAACCTCGAACTTGCCCTGCAAAAGCAGAGAGCTGCCAGTCGACCTTAATATCAAACAAGTTCACTGAAAATAAATTGGATTAATGTGAATTATGCTCCCGAAGCTGTTATCAATCTGCCTAATGCTCATACTGCTCATCATTGCCATCTACTGGCCGGTAACCGGCAACCAGTTTGTTGCATACGATGACCAACTGTACGTAACGGAAAACCCAAATGTTTTAGCAGGCCTGTCCTGGCAGGGCGTTTATTGGGCCTTTACCTCACTTGCCGTCGCAAATTGGCATCCTGTGACATGGCTATCACACCAGCTCGACGTGACCCTTTTCGGCCTTAATTCCGGTGCCCATCATGCGATGAATCTGCTGCTGCATGTGGCCAATACGCTGCTTCTCGTCTTCCTCCTTGTCCGACTAACTGGAACTTTCTGGCGAAGCGCACTTGTAGCCGCACTTTTTGCTCTTCACCCCATGCACGTGGAGTCGGTAGCCTGGGTGGCCGAGCGAAAAGACCTTCTCTGCGCGTTTTTCTTCCTCCTGACATTACATGCATATTTACGTTATGTTCAGAAAGCGCGGATACGTGACTTGATGCCGGTTATACTCTTCTTTGCACTTTCACTTATGGCAAAACCGATGTCAGTAACACTTCCGTTTATTCTTTTGCTTCTGGATTGGTGGCCATTGCGGCGCATTGGCACTGTTCAGCTCCGTATCATAATTCTGGAAAAAGCACCTATCGTATTACTTTCCGTAGCCTCCTGTATCATCGCAATGCTCGCCCAGCAGGCTGGCGGTGCGGTCATCGCAGTGGCAAAACTGAGCATACTGGAACGCTTGTCCAATGCATTGTCGTCATACATGCTCTACCTTTGGCAAATGGTCTGGCCGCATGATCTGGCGCTACTTTACCCGCTGCCTGCCACGCCTACGTTCGTATCGGCTATTTTCGGAGCAGTATTCATCATACTGGTAACTCTCGCTGGATTTAGCCTGCGGAAGAATCGGCCATATCTGCTGGTTGGCTGGCTTTGGTACTTGGGAATGCTGGTGCCGGTGATCGGACTTGTCCAGGTAGGCGTCCAGTCCCATGCTGATCGATACACCTATCTGCCTATGGTTGGATGCTGCATTGCTGTTGTCTGGGGTCTGCATGACATATCAGCCAACCGGCGTTATGTTTATGACGTTCTGAAAGTGCTCACGGCAGGTCTGCTGATCATGTTCGCGGTCCAGACGCGACAACAGGTTTTAGTTTGGCGAGACAGCGAAACCCTGTTCCGTCACACTCTTGAGGTAACAAGCGAAAATTACGTTATTCATATGAGTTTGGGGATTGAGCTATGGAAACAAGGCAGATGGGACGAGGCGATTGCCGAATATCGTAAGGCCATTGCGATTAGCCCACAATATGCCGACCTTTACTTCGTCCTCGCTAATGCTCTGCTTGTTCAGGGTAAAGCTGATGAGGCGGCAGAGGCTTTTCGAACCACCCTGGCACTCCGACCTGACTTTCGCTATGCCCACACCAATCTGGGCATGGCCCTGCAAAGGCTCGGACGTATTGAGGAAGCTACCGATGAGTACCGAGAAGGCTTGCGTCTTGTCCCAAATGACTACAAAGCCAGAGAAAACCTGCAGATTATACTCAAAGAACAGAATTTGAATAGCAGACAGCCATTCCTATCTCTTCCTCGAAAAGTAGTGCGCCAATAGCTGTTCAAAACGAACATCTTCCCGCACAATCATAAGCTCCTGATTTGAGCGAAGAGTATACTCATCATGATAGCCGCGCTGCAAGGCCTTATCAAGCCACGAAAGGCTTGAGTCTACCCGCCCGAACATTGACTCAACACATGCAATGTTATAGGCGACATCAGGATTCCCTTCCATTATTTTTTCAGCTTTAAGATAATATACTATGGCGTCATCGAGACGATCCATAACAACAGCCGCATTTCCCAGCTTGATCAGTGGATCTACAGCAGTCGGCTGTAATTGATGCGCTCGAAGAAAACTGCCTTCAGCGGCAGAAAACTCACCTTTAAGCAAACAGATATCACCAAAAGCAACGAGCCCCATTATATGGTTTGGAGACAATTCAAGCAGTTTTTTCAATATGATATAGGCCTGATCATTGTCACCCAAGAGCATATACATTGAACCACTATTATATAATATTTTTATATCGTTCGGATCAAGATCAAGCCCACGCTTGTAAGCATAAATAGCGGGCCCTCGATCTTTAGCGGCATCGTATGCACTACCCAAATACCCCCATACTCTTGAACAATCAGTTACTTTAGACGCAGCATCACTCCATAAAGTCACAGGATTACGCCAGACACCGGCACGATTATACGTTACAAGGGAAAGCATTATCAACGGAGCTGCTATCAACAGATTGACTAGTTTGGGATATTTATCCCAGCTGCGCTGTAAATGTGCGGCAGCTGATCCTGCAAGGGCAGCGATTGATAACATCGGAAAATAGAGATACCGATCATTCATAAGTGTAAAGAGCGGCACTATCTGTGAAACCGGCAGGAGCGCCACAAAGAAAAAGGCTACCCAGAAACTGAGACGCCGATCAAAGCGATACGACCGCCAGCCTCCCCAGAATACAACCAACAGAATAAAAAACGCACCAATAACGACTGCATCAGGAGATTGATAAACGGGAGGATTATAATCAGCGCTTAAATTTGCAGGCCATACAATCATGCCAAGATAGCGACAGAAGATCGGCAGCATCGTAAAGGCGGTAGCGAGAGCAGACCCTCCATGCAGCTCTGTAACCCGCCCACCTTCACCGACATCAGGCCACTGGCTGTACATTGTTATAACGGCGATTATTACGGCCGCAAGAATGAATGGTATCTTATCAAGCAATGCGACACGACGCCTTACCTCCGGATAGCAGAAATCGTACATGATAAGGACAATCGGGAAAATTACTACGATTGACTTTGATAACAGAGCCAACAAGAATGAGAATAGAGACAAAATATATGCAGTTTTCCTTCTCCCCGGCGTGGCTTCTTGATATCTGCAGTAGCATTCCCAAGCGACAAGAAAAAAAAGCATGGCAAGAAGATTTTTACGTTGGGAGATCCAGGCGACAGACTCAACCTGTACCGGATGAAGCAAAAACATTCCTGCAGCAACCGTTGCATATAAGCGACTGCCATGAAAGCGCAGTGACAACACGTAGACCATTACTCCGTTTACAGTATGGATAACTATGTTGGTGAGAAAAAAACCCCCTGGCTGTAGTCCCCAGAGTGTATAGTCCAGCATATAGGACAGCATCTGCACCGGAGCATAATTTCCGATATAGAACGAACTGAACACTTCCTTGACATGCTGCCATGTAAACCCGGTAACTACAGGATTTAGTGTTACATACCACCCATCATCCAAAATCTGGAAATCGTGTTCAAGCAGACGACCATAAACAGCACTGGTCGTTACTATTATCAGAAGAAAGGGGAAAAGATGCGGGCGGAATTTTTCAAAGCGTGTAATTGTCATAAGCGACCTATTCACCAAGATACTGCCGGATCACCTCGCGCAAACGCTGATCACCCTTCATCCCGGCCAGACATTGTTCGTCATCGTGCATATTTTTGGATTTAAGGCCCTTTTCAAATGCTGTTGTCAGTGCAGCAAGAGACTGATCCGGATGGCCCTCGATGGATTCAAGGCAGGCAATACCATAAAACAGATCCGGGCTCGTACTACCCGCTATCACGGCATTAGCAAACAACTCTCTCGCTGAACCAAAATTCCCCGTCATAAAGAATACCCGACCTAGTACATACAAACCGTGTGAATCCCCCGGATACTCTTCGAGATACAATGTTATATTTTGTTCCGCTTCCACATATGAGCCGATCCGATAATAATACTCACCTAACAGAAGCAGATTAACTTTGCTTTCCCCACCTCGGAGCAATAGCCACCTTATTTCCTGATATGCTTTATCATACTCTCCTGCCATGAGATAAATTTTGGCAAGATTGTGTCTGGCATCACCATCCAAAGAGCCAAATCTTGCAGCATTTTCGTAATAATACTGAGCCATTGTAAGATCTCCGGTAGCGACATACCCTTCCGCCAATCGGGACCAGGTAGTGGTCTGGTTGGGATTCTTGGCAACGGCATCACTGAAAAGTGAAATGGAATTTCTCCAGACCTTACCCCTCTCGTGACTTGCGACAGAAAGGGTTATTATGATGCCGGCAGATATGACCATCACAACCTTGCCCCACCACTTCATTCCAGCTAGATCCCGCAAATAATCTGACAAATGCGCAACCAGACCGGCGATCCCCAGCATGGGAAAATACAGATAACGGTCGTTCATCATCGTTGTCAGCGGAACGATCTGCGATACCGGTATTAGTCCGAGAAAAAACAGGGCATACCAGAACAGGCATGACCGGTTTTTTCGATACAGGTACACGCCACTAAAAAGCAAGGCGACCACAACGCCAAAAGAGATTATGACAACAGGATCAATGTCGCTTCGAAGTGGTGGGAAATAAATGATGCTTTGCAGGGAGGGAAGAGGGCATAATAACAGATTCAAATACCTCACCAGCACCGGAAGCATACTTAACGGCAAGACAACCAGGGCATTGGGCGGGTATTCAATCCGTCCTCCACCATAACTGCTACCTTGGGAAATCATAGCAATTACAGCGATTATACCGGCGGCGACAAAATAGGGTATTTTATCCTTATGAGCAGTGAGGCTTCTGCGGACTGGCGGAACCATATGGTCATACATCATTAACATTACAGGAAAAATCACCGCAACTGACTTCGACAACAGTGCCAGAACGAATGCAATGACAGACCACAGATAAAACCACCGGCATGATGCTTTCCCCTCTCTCTCACTGTATGACAGATATCCGTGGAAAGAGAGCAGATATAGCAGCATCGCAAGCAGGTTCTTACGTTGTGACACCCACGCCACACTCTCTACCTGAACAGGATGAACCAGAAATATCGACGCACCAAAAACCGCGCCCCATTTCCAAAACCCCAAACGTATCAACAAGAGATACAGGAGGACACCGGAAATAAAATGATAGAAGATATTTGCCAGTAAATAGCCCAGGGGGTTGTCTTCCCACAGCCCATAGTCGATCATATAGGAAATAATCTGGACCGGAGCATAATTGCCAACGTAATATTCACTGAACACAGTTTTCAGATTCTGCAGCGAGAACCCGCGAATGGCATAATTATGGGTAATATAAAGATGGTCATCCCAATTGATCAACAGAGAATGGGTCGTCACCTCCCCGTAGGTGAGCGCAGTCAACGCCAGCAATAGCAGGATCGGCAAGATATTTTCTTTTAATCTAATCAACATATATTTATGGCCCTGACCAACACGTGTGTTAACAGAAGGATCGCACCATCACTTCCTGTGTATATTCACCACATTTTTTCAAAATCTGCGCTGTTATACAGGTGGTTACGCTCTTGGTACAGGCTTTTTGTATCACGTGCACTTTTTAACTGCAGCGGGTTTTTTGTGAACAGCCGGAACAGGAACGCCAGTGGTGTCAGAAACAGAAAAAACACCAGCGTAAGAATGACCTTGCCGTTAAAATCTCCAAGTAGTTCGGCAAATTTGAGCCATATTCTTGAAATAATTCGCGCTACCGGCTTGACAAACAGCCCTATCAGCAGCAGACCCAGGGCAACATGTGTAAGCGCCTGAAGATGAAGGAAAAGATCAAGCACCAGCAGGAATGCAGCCAGCACGGTGAGGGTTTCAAGATCCTGAAGCTGCGCAGTTTTTCTGGTAGTCATAAACAACTCCTGAACTGTTACCTTTTGTGTTGTACTTAAGACAGCAGGCACATTATATTACTAAAAAAGAGGTACCATGGATAAATCGCATGTTTTTTTACAAAGATAAAAATCGGCTCATAAAAACAGGCGTTGTCTTTTTTCTATTTGCAGCTATTCTTGCCGTGTACTGGCAAGTGGGTGGGCATGATTTCTTATCCTATGATGATCCGGAATACATAACAGACAACCCGGCAGTACTTCAAGGAGTAACGATTTCCAGCATAACCTGGGCTTTCTCCACGTTCCATGCAAGCAACTGGCACCCGCTCACCTGGCTTTCACACATGCTGGATGTTGATCTCTTCGGAATGAATCCATCCGGGCATCATTTTGTAAACATCACCTTACACTCTATAAATTCAATCCTGCTGTTTCTCCTGCTGAATAGGTACTCCGGATTTCTCTGGCGCAGTGCTGTCGTTGCTGCGCTCTTTGCCCTACATCCTCTTCATGTCGAATCAGTCGCCTGGGCAGCAGAAAGAAAAGATGTGCTGTCTACACTATTCTGGATGCTGACCCTGTACCTCTACGCCGGATATGTTCAGAAACCGGGGGCCTCTAGATATTTTCTTATATTAGCATCTTTTGCCCTTGGCCTGATGGCCAAACCGATGCTCGTTACCCTGCCGTTAGTGATGCTTCTGCTCGATTATTGGCCATTGAGACGGCTTGAATCAGAATGTCCGGATGGCAGCATTACCAGCATAAAACTTACTCCATGGCATCTGATTAAAGAGAAAGTTCCTTTGGGAGTCTTGGCTGCCGTTTCCTGTGTCATTACCGTTTACGCTCAAAAAGCAGCCATATTACCTCTGTCAACAACCTCCATAGCATCTCGATTTTTTAATGCCCTGACAGCTTATCCGATCTATCTCGGCAAGACTATCCTGCCTCAAAACCTTGCTGTTTTCTACCCGTTCAATCATTCATTACCTGGCATGCAGATTTTTGGCGCGGCTGCATTACTGTGCGCCATATCGATTATCGTTATCAGACTCCGGCAAACAAAACCTTATCTTCTTGTCGGCTGGTTCTGGTACATCATCACACTCGTACCGGTGATCGGAATCGTGCAGGTCGGGATGCAGTCAACGGCGGACCGCTACACTTATATACCTCTTGTCGGCATATTTATACTAGCGGTATGGGGAATTACCGAGGCCGCATCCGGCTGGAAACACCGGCGCATAGCACTGACAATGCTGACCGTAACAACGATAACCGCCTGCGCCTTAACTGCCAGACGACAAGTTTCACACTGGAAAAACAGTACAGCTCTCTTTACTCATACGCTAACCTCAACACATAAAAATTTCATTGCCCACTTTCTTTTGGGGTGTGAGTCAGAGAAGCAGGGCAAACTGGATGAGGCGATTACCAGCTACAAAGCTGCGCTTGCAGACAATCCATTTTATGGAGCGGCATATGGCAAACTGGGCAAAATCAATTATGAGTCGGGAAGGCTTGATGACGCAATTGAGTATTATTACAAAGAGCTCTTTGTAAGCCCGCTTTCTGTAAATTGCCGCAACAACCTTGGGATCGCTCTTGCCGACAGCGGCAGGTTTGACGAAGCTATCAGTCATTTCACCCACGCATTAAGCATCAAGCCCGATTTTTCTTCGGCACAAGGCAACCTGGAACGTGCACTGGAAATGAAAAACGCCGGCACTAAAAAAGCGTATAAATAAATGGTGCCATGGCGGAACCGCTACTCAGGACAATCAACGCTCCGATCAACAACAGCACAACTATCATTGGCAACAGCCACCACTTCTTCCGTTCTTTTAAAAAGTGCCAGAACTCCAATAAAATCTGCATCAGTGCTCACCTTTTGGCAGGATCATAACATCCTGCTTTGGATTATGGTTTCAGTCAAGGCCGTATTCTTCACGCCAATCACCGCTTTCCTGCCATTTTGTCTGTACTTTTCTGTCAAAAATATAATTACCCATCACAAGAAAATCCATCTCGGTGCGCATAAAACATTTATATGCATCCTCCGGTGTCATGACGATCGGCTCGCCACGAACATTGAAACTGGTATTAACTATTAAGCCATAACCTGTCTTCTTCTTGAAAGCATTGAGAAGATGCCAGTAATGCGGATTGGTTTCCCGGTGAACAGTTTGCAGGCGGGCCGAGTAGTCGATATGGGTGACAGATGGAATATCCGAACGCCGATGATAAAGTTTTTCCCGGAGTGCCATACCGTGATAGCCATCAGGAAGCGGTTTTCTCCGGATTTTCTGAACATCAGCGACCATCAGCATATAAGGCGATGGAACTGTAATATCGAAGAATTCCGGCGTATCCTCTATAAGGACTGATGGTGCGAATGGCCGAAACCCTTCCCGATATTTAATTTTCAAGTTCAGTTTTTTCTGCATTTCAGGGCTGCGGGCATCGGCTATGATGCTCCTGTTTCCCAAGGCACGCGGCCCCCATTCCATACGCGACTGAAACCAACCTATAACGTTTTCATCCGCCAGAAGAGCTGCAGTCTCTTCGCAAAGTGCATCCAAATCATCAAAGTGCCGGTATACTGCCCCGAATTTACGAGCTGTCTGCATGATGTCGAGATCAGAATATTCCGGTCCAAGATATGAACCTTTCATCTGATCGGTAACTCCCTCAACCTGCCGCACTTTGCCAAAGTAGATATAATATGCTGCCAAGGCAGCGCCCAAAGCACCGCCTGCATCCCCGGAAGCCGGTTGTATCCAGATATTGTCAAAGATGCCGCTTTTCAAAAGTTTGCCGTTAGCCACGCAGTTCAAGGCAACTCCTCCAGCCAGACAGAGGTTGCGAGCCCCGGTCAGTCGCTTTGCTTCACTAGCCATCCGAAGTACAACTTCTTCCGTTACCCGCTGGATCGCCAGTGCCAGATCGCAATGTTCGGCCTGAAGCTCGGACTCCTGATCGCGCACCGGAAAACCGAACAACTCCTGCCAACGACCGTTGTTGGTCATCTTGAGTCCGGTGGCATAATCAAAGTACTTCTGGTCAAGCCAGAGCGAACCATCTTCCTTGAGGTCTATCAGATTATCCAGGATAAGCTGTTCAAAGCGCTCAACCCGTCCGGATGACGGATTCCCGTAAGGAGCGAGTCCCATCAGTTTGTACTCGCCGGAGTTGACCTTGAACCCCAGATAGTAAGTGAAGGCCGAATACAGAAGACCTAGCGAGTGGGGAAAGTGCAGCTCCTTGAGTATGGTGAGCGAGTTACCAACCGCTTGGCAGATCGAGGCGGTAGACCATTCACCGACACCGTCAACCGTCAAAACAGCGGCATCCTGAAACGGGGAAGGAAAAAATGCGCTGGCAGCGTGAGACAGGTGGTGTTCGGTAAATAGCAATTTGATAGCTGTAGGATCAATCCCTCCAAGCGTTGAAAGTTCATCCAGCAGAAGCGTCCGCAGCAAGACCTTGTCCTTGATCCATACCGGGATGGCGGTGATGAATGAGGAAAGGCCCTTCGGTGCAAAGGCGTAGTAGGTTTCCAGGAGCCGTTCGAATTTAAGAAACGGCTTGTCATAGAATACCACCACCTCAACATCCTCCAGAGTGATGCCTGCGTATTCCAGACAATAACGTACGGCATTAGCCGGAAAGGAAGGATCGTGTTTCTTTCTGGTAAAGCGTTCTTCCTGTGCCGCAGCCAGTATTTCGCAGTTATGGATCAGCGCGGCGGCGGAGTCATGATAAAAGGCGGAAATGCCGAGAATATACACTGTATGTTACCTCAATTATTATTTAAGAGGACTTCCTGCTGCGGCCTTTTGCAGCGCCCGATCAGAAAGCCGTTTATTGCCTGCCAGACGATAGGCTTCAGCCAGGCTGTAATACACCTCATTCTTATCAGGAAGCATCTTGAGGGCCATCAGGTACTCATCGACAGCGTCACTGTACATTCTGTTTTCCAGGAACAGATTGCCCAGCACGATATGATCCTCAGCATATGGATAATCACCTGAAAACGCCAGCTTCATTTCCTGAAACGATTTTGGAATATCACCTCTGCTCTGGTAAACATTCCCCAAATAAGCATGGATCCTCATTTTTTTTGGTGACTTGGAAAGAGCGTCCTGCCAAAAGACAAGTGGGTCGCGCCATTGCTCGTTACGGAAAATCGTGAGAGTCGAAAACATTAATATGATTACGACAAGCAGCATATTTGTCGGCAAAAAAGCCGGTATGCCTCTCCATGCCGCTATTTGCATCAAAGAGACGACAGCGACCAGAAACCCGAAGGAGGGAAGATACATTCTATGTTCCAGCAGAAGGTCGTCCATAGGAATGATCCCACATTCCATGGCCGATGACAGATAAAACCAGACAACACCGAATGCTGCCATGCGAAACATGAACGCATCACCACCAGAAAAAGCACCTGAACGTCTGAACATAAAAAAGGCCGACGACAGGATCAGCAGGTGAATCCCCAGTGAAAGTATCACTGCCGGTTCTAAAAAAGAGCGGTAAAAATGATAGTCATGTATAAGATTCAACCCTATTGGCAAGAGCAACATCCGTTGATAGGTGGCAACAACCCTGACCTGAGTAAACAAGTATTCCAGCGGCGACATGGATACGATAGAAGTAGAATTAAGGTTTGTGACAAACTGGGTTGTTAGATACTTCAATGGCGAAGCTTTCGCAAAACTTACCACCTGCTGGGTAGACGGCTGACCATTGTTTTGCAAATCGAACTTGCCAACTCCATCAACACAACCGCCGAAAGCAATAACAACCACGACACACAAAATAAATGGCAGCAACCTCTGAGAGCGTTCACGAAAGTTTCCGCGACAAAACATGCTGTCATAAACAACCAGCATCAACGGCAGTGTAAAAGCGATCTCTTTAGATTTCATCGCCGCGACACACGAGGTAATCGACAGCAGATACCATGTTATCCGGGCAGTTTTACCATCGGATAAACAATAACGGGCATACAGTACCATCGTTAACAGATAGAAGAGTGTTGCCAGCGAAGCCATTCTCTGCACAACGTATGTGACGGCATTGGTCATGACAGGATGGACGGCAAAGATAGCCGCAGTAAAGAAGGCAATCCTCTGAACTACGGCCTTGATGTCATGCGATTTATCTCTCAAGTATTTTTTTTCAGAGTAAAGCAAAAAAGTAAGCAGAACCAGCGACTGGATAAGACAAGAATTCACCAGATGAATTGCTATATTGAAAAGGTGATACCCTGAAACAGATGTCTGGTGGATGGCAAAATTGAGCGCAAAGGTTATGTAAGATAGCGGCCTGGAAATGACACTGTTTTTAATATCTTCATACAACGGGGTTCCCAATATCAGATCCTTGTCGAATATTCCCCCGAAACTTCGAATAAACGGATTTTGGACAATATAAGAATAATCGTCGAAGTAAAAGGGCACATCAAGCGAGTTTGCGTAGACCATAACGCAAAGAAAACCGATACAAGTAAATGCATATCTGTTCTCCCCCGTTATTCTGTCTAAAAACGACTGAAACCTTTCAGACAACCTTGCCATTACAACACCTTTTAACCGTAACAATATGATTCATCAACGCCTCAGCAATTTAAGAGCACCTTGCAGTTTTGAGGTAAATTCGTACCACGAGCAGGTTGAGATAACACTGCGCCAGATATAGCGCGGCCTCAGATAGAAACGCTGATAGGATTCCTTTTGCAGCCGCAGCAGTTCTGAGACAGACAGATGTTCCTCCCAATGGTCCACAAAAAAATCCGGTGACGGCGCACCGGCAAAGGTGTGCCAACGATCCGCCGGAATCAGACCGCGCTGCACAGCCTCCTCAAACAACTCGGTGTTTGGAAACAGCGAGAGGATCGAAAACTGCGCATAGTCAGGATCTAGCTCCAGAAGAAAATCGACGTTTCGGCGCACATCATCGGTAGACTTTTCAAATGGCAGCCCGATCATGAAATCGGCAATGGTCAGTATCCCCAGTTCGCGGCACCATCTGAAAACCTGCCTGATCTGCCCGGTCGTAGTATTTTTTTTGAGTTGCCGCAACCCTTCATCGCTGCCGGTTTCCACGCCGAACGAGATCATGCGGCAGCCCGCCTCCCTTGCACGCACGAGAGATTCACGAGTGACACTGTTCACCCTGCCCCGAAAATCCCATTTAAAATTATAACCGCGCCGTTTGATCTCGTCACAAAAACCGATCACTCTATCAGGGTGGATATTGAACAGATCGTCATAAAAATGCACTTCATCATATCCCATATCCAGACAGCCTTTGATTTCATCTGTCACTGACACAAGCGATCGCTGACGATACTGTTTGAATGGCACATCGCAGTAGGTACAGTGATGCGGGCAACCGCGGCTGCTGATCATCGTTGCCAGACGGTCGGAGACGCCGACGATGCTGCGATATTTAAGGTGCTGGATTACAGAGCGGTCAGGCGGCGGCAGGAGGTTGATGTCATCAATATATGCCGGAGGCGCCATGGCATACTTCAAAAACCGCGCATCGACAGCTGAACTATGTCGATGCTGTTGAATCGACTCTTTTGTATAGACACCGGGTATGGCTGTAAAATCGGCCTTCACAGACAAAGCCTGGATCAGGGCCGGAAATGCAGCTTCCCCTTCACCGACAACAATAGAATCGAATTCAGCAAGTTCAGCTGACTCGAACGGAAATGCGATGGGATGATGCCCCCCCAAACAGATATGCGACTGCGGGGAGACGGTGCGGATGGTCCGGGCGGCAAGGCAAACATCGTACATGGCCATTGAAAAGCTGGTGATCCCGACAACATCAGGGAGGATTTCGGAGATCCTGAGTGAAAGTTCCCGGTGGCCAACATGTTCCGCGATGCAATCCAGAAAAAACAGTTCGTGCTCAGGTGTTTTATGTTTAAGCGCAGCCAGTATATACAAGAGCCCAAGAGGAGGAAACAGGCCAAAATCTTCTGCCTCCAGAGCACGATTATCAGACGGGACTTCCCGGTCGGTATATTCCCGGACAGTGTGCTCTGAGGGGGGATTTAACAGCAATACGCGCATGTCATGCCTTCGGCTTTTCTGATAGGTGAAAAAACTCACTTCAAGAATACATATCCGTTTCTAAATGCTACAGTATACATCGATCCAGTATATTGTATTTAAGGAGAATGAACGAGAGGGTAAATAGGTAAAGAGTCTGAACCATCTCATATTTAGCATCAGCTTGTTTTCTAAACAACCCTAACAATACAAGCGTTGGCACATAATATCTTGGCTCTATGAGGCTAGTTACAAGCAAAAATGATAAATCCGTTGCCAGTGACCTTGCGCTAGAACACAATTTGACAGATTTATTTTTTCCCCATCATAAATTGTTCAACAAAATTCGCCTTGAGTTCTTTTGCACGTTCCAGGTCACGGGGTTCAGTCCGTCCCTGACAAACTCCGGTGCCGCTGCCGTTAAAATAGCTCTCCACGCATTCGAGCGTATAATTATCCACCTGTTTTGTTTCCCGGTACAGCTGCGGCGACCAGTCATCAAGGTAGCTGATAAAGCATGCGCCCCACAGCAGTGACAACACCGCTACCCTCACTTTGCCCGGTTTCAGCGCAAACCACCACGCCATAGCCATATAGGGAATCAACAGAAAACCGATTTCGGCATAACGGGACGTCTTGGAACCATAAAAGTTGAGATAGGTTCGCGACATGCTGATCACACCCAACACCACCAGCACCCCTATGATCGCCGCCAGGACAGCCCATGTGGAATGTAGCAGACGTGATTCGCGGCGCGCCAGCAGGATCACCAAAGGGACGCCAAGCAACGCCATGCAGAAGATTCCCGGCATTATTGTTACACTTTCAAAGCCGAAACTGTAGCTCAACAGATTCAGGAAATAATCCCAGAAAGCGGCCTTGTGAGGCAGAACATACTTCTGCGACCACGAATCTGAGGGGCGTATGAATCCATGATGCCAAATCAAGACAACAATTCCCATAACGATACAAACACCAAAAAACCTCTTGGCGGCCGATCGTTCCATAGTACCGCAGGCGATCCCGGTGACCACGAAAACGATCATAACCATCATGGTGACAGCAGTAAAAAGCACTCCCGCGGAAAAAGAGTACATGGCGGCAATCGAAAACAGACAAAACAGGGCAGCATCATTGATTTTATATTTTGCCTGGAAAGCATAACAGAGCGCCAGATTCAAGAAGATCAGGACAAAGTGGAACTGGGACTGAAACCCCCATCGGTGATTTTCGTAGGCAATAGGGGACAGCAGAAACAGCAGGAAGAGCGGGAATAATTGAAAGTTTCCCTTGCCGGCCACCCGGTTTTTGAGAAGCGCCACTGCGCCTATTACCCCTCCAAAGATCAGGAAGTTGACAATTTTCTGTACACCATAGTCCAACCCGAACAGCCGGAGGTTGAACCATGCCATCAGCTTTGTAGGCACAATCCGGTGCTCGCTGAAAAAGCCGTATATCCAGCGCCACGGAAGATCCCAAGTCAAGGCGTCGGGAGCGAAATAGAGCCAGTCGTCGTGGTAGGGTACATCAACCGAATAGACACAGATCAAGTACAGATGCCAAACAAAAACAATAACAACAGAAAGCCATGCCGTTCTCGCTATAATTTCGCGAGACCAGACCGAACCATCAGGACAGGCACTTGTCAACCAGAGCATGCATAGCAAGGCGCCAATTGATGCCGCAAGTGAAACTACAGCCCTTGCAGCAGTTGAGCGATTAAGTCCTGTCTCGGGCATCCCGGCAAGAGATACCGAAGCATCCGCTTCCGTGGACATAAGGGGAGCGGGGGCTACACAGGGTGATCTCCTGACTGTTCCAAAATTCTTGGTTCTTTGGGTGCATGCCCCTAGTTCATCCCAACTATAGCTGATGGCGTCATTGGAAAGCGTGATGCGGTCTATCTGAAACTTCCCAATGGCTGCTGTCAGCGGGGCAATGACAACCTTTTTTAGTTTTGTGGCCGGAAGTTCGATGACATACAGTTTTTTTGTACCTTCATCGTCATCAATTGTGAAATTCAGATCATATTTTTTGCTCTCACTATTTTCGGCGACAACAACCCCAACACCTTTTTCCAGGGTTTTCGCTTCAATATTCAGGGTCGAGGCTTTATAGCCACTCACTAAATAAGCAATCAGACCAACAGACACTGAAATCAGGATCAAGATAAAAGTAAGGTGCTTTGATCTACACATCAAGGTACTCCCGGCACCAGCTGTACTCCGCCCAACAAAGCGTCCTCTGTCAAGCTGGTTCCGCTTTCCGGTCTGCGCCCCAAAACTTGAACGGACAGACCGAAAGGCAATCCAGATCGTCCGGCTATCCGGGCCTCCATGGTAAACCACCATATCAGCAACCTGTTCAGCGGCTCCCAAGTTTCATGCAACTCTTCCCCTGGTTGTTCCGTAACAGGCCAGAACGCCTTCCATCGGCGAACCAGCCAGACTACCGGCAACAGCAGCGCATAGGCGTATGTTGAATGAACGACCTCAAACCCCGCTTCTTGAAACTTGTTCACCAGTTTCTTTTTATTAAAGCGCCGGGCGCCATGTGCCGCTTCATCATGCGCAGAGGCACAGGCTGAATAAGCTGAATCCAGAACCACTAGAACACCACCAGGCTCCAGAACACGGAAAAACTCCTTCACCGCCTTTTGCACATCGATGATGTTACGGTGGTAAAGCACCTCACAAGCCAGGACAAGAGAGAAATGCGCATCCGGAAACGACAGGCTACAGCAATCCCCTTCCAGCAACTGCCCGTTAAAATGTGTTCTTGCCATATCAAGTGCCGGAAGATAGCTGTCAACTCCGATTACTTCGCCATATTTTCGAAGATAGTGCAACATGGAGCCTGGTCCGCATCCCACATCCAATACACGGCCGCGTTTCGTTATGTGACGAAGAAGAACGTCAAGAAAACGCATCCGACTGAAATACCACCAGTGCACGTCCTGTAGACGGAAAATACGTTCGTACATCACCTGCTCCACGATAATATCCCTTTCTCTTTAGCGGCAGAGACGCAATCGCAAGATAGTCATCAGATACTTGCGGCCCCGTTTCATAAATTGCATCAGATTTGACCCTGTTTTAGATTCACCGCTTCGACGCGGCTGCATGATATAAGGCAATTCACATACGTGATAACGTTTGTCACTAAGAATGCGATAGATGAAGTCGATGAAATACTCTCCATAATCGCCACGAAGCTGCATGTCGCTGAATACTTCACGACGTACCGCCACAAAGCCGCTGGTATAGTCATAAAACGAAGCATTCAGTAAAAAGCGGAGCACCCCGTTCAGTTTTCTGCTCAGAAATAACTGCAGCGCCCCCCCCTTGCCGGAGCGAGCCTCCCCCCCCCCCAGGACATAGCGCGAATTGACGACTACGTC
>JANYBN010000185.1 GCA_025360785.1 Geobacter sp. | reverse complement strand
GAGCGGCTGGCGCCACTGGTGGGCGATGCTGCCGATCATCTCGCCCATGGCTGCCGGACTGTTCTGCTGCATCAGTGTTTCCAGTGATGAGTTCTGCAATAAAGATGTATCGCTCATGACAAGAAGGTTGCTGTGTTTGATTTAGTTCCGGCTTGAAAAAAGGACGTCAATATTCGTGAATTACCGGGAGGATCAAGCAGAGCCTGTCTCAATTTTCTGTAATTAGGCGGGAGATAATTAACTGCAACCTGCATATGCCTCGCCCGGTTCAGAATTCTTTCCGCATAACGGTAACTCCTGACGGGTGGTGTTGTCCCCCCGTTGTAATGTGCCAGCGCCTTTGTCTTGTTTCCTTTGGTATAGATCAGAAGGTTAGTGATGATTCTTTCGGCCTGACCTGCCTGCCCATGAATATCTCTTGGCACTGAACCCCAGTCAGAGGCTTTCACCTGCCAGGCTCCCAGTTCTCCGGCCGAACCTACGGCGACCGGATCGCCAAGGCTTTCTTCGATTGCAACGCTAATCAGCAGATTGGCCATCGAGCTATGCTTGACCGATGCGACAAGCGCTGCCGGATCAACGACCCCGTGGCTGGAAGCAAATTTTACCCGCTTTTCGTGAACAGCACTCATAATATCGGAAGGTTTTATTCTCAGGTCTTGTTTTGCACCGTTCTTTACACCAGCCTTTTTTTCAACTGACCCAACTGCTGTGGCTACTGCTACGAAGGAGAATACCGCAAGCACGGCAGTTGTAAGCGGCAGATAACATCTATTATGGATGCTTGATATAACTCTAATCATAACGCTCCTGTATGTTCATCAAAGTGTTATTTGCGTAGAATCAGCGCATCCTTCGTGCCAGATACACTCTTTTTGTCCGCACTCTAAAGAGAAGTTGCAGTAAAAACATCGTTGATCACCTTCGGACTGCTGAATAACTGTCTCAATTCCGCACCATCTTGTATCTCCAGTTTTAATGATCAATGGCCCTGGAACTTCATCAAATTCGTTATTTTTCATGATTACACTCCTTTTTTACGAATGAATGACTATCGGCACAAGCTAAACCCAACCACCCCAAACCCCTCCTTAGTAAGGAGGGGGGCTTAAATGCCGAAGTGAGCTAAAAGCTCCCCTCCTATTTTAGGAGGGGTTGGGGGTGGTAAGATTTTAGTTACCAACCAACATCCGCCGAAAAAGACCGGCACGATATCCGGCATGCACGGCCAATTCTCTGAAGTAATGCAATTCATTTTCAGCCTTGACCATTGCCGCCGATATTGCACTGTCAGGCTTCAAAGCATCATCCGAATCAATAAGCCCAACGATTGCCAACCATTCTCCCAGTTCTTCAAAACGTTCCTTATTAAACCATTCTGTGCCTCTGCTTTCGTGAATACCCACAAATTCCCTGCTGACTGAAGCGGTAAAAACGTGCGCCGACATCGTTGACACCTCAGGAAGTCCCAGCAGCGCTGAAAGAAGACTCAACCTGTGCGGGGCACCGACACCATCCAACATCCGACGCAGGGAGCAATCAAGACCGAACTTTTCCAATAAGCCGGGATTCATTCCTGACATCAATATCCAGGCAGCAAGCAGCACAATATTATCCGGGGAGCCGATTAGTGCATCAACTCTTGCTTGAAAGGCTTTGGCTTCCATGGAAACTGGCTCTACTTTCAAAAGTGCCGCAAGCCGTTTGAGCCTAGACTCAGCCATATTGAGCTGCCCAACAAGCAGGTGGGCGTTCTCCTGATAGTTTGCAAGCGCAATGAAGAACTTTTGCAAGGATTCAACTACGGTCACGGCGGAATCCAGTTTTGACCTCAGTTCACTCTGCATCAGTTCGATCGCCGCCTTAAAAGCTTCATTAAGGGTTTTGTACCTCAATTGTTTAAACTCATCTTCCAGGTTCTCCACACCACTGCCATTAAGTTCTGTACATAACTGTTGCCAGTTGCCATCTTCATCGTCACGGATTTCACTAAAATCCAGAAACACATAAAACTGGTATTCTTTCAACTCGACATAGAGACCACATTCATACAGCTCACGAGCGTTGCGCAGATACGTCAAACCCTGGATATGATCTCGGAAAGCGCAAAGCAGGCCATCTTCACTTGCAAGCCCCAAGGCGATTCCCAGCGTTGTCCGGCAGATTTCCGGCTCGCTGTTTCCGGTATTTACAGCAAAGCCGGCCGATTCCCTGATCCATCCGGCAGCAGTAGAAAAAGTATTGTGGTACATAACCAGTGAGTGTTGGTCTCCAACCCTGTTGGAATAGGCAAAAACGTTTTCGTTGATACAATCGCAGGCGTAGAAATCGTAGAGCTTGAAGTTTTCAGAGCCGGAAAACAGCCAGCGACGGCGCAGCAGCGGGAATATCCACAACTCGTGACCGCGTACAAGTCCTTCATCAATCTGTTCATCCCAGTAGGCCCGCTTGTATTCCATGCCGTATTTCTCTCGAAAACCCTCGATCTGGCCGTGACCGAACATCGGCAGGCCCGGCATAGTGGCCAGCAGTACGCAGGCACCGAAGTATTTATCCTGCGAGCCGAACTGTTCAACTGCAGTCCTCTCATCCGGATTATTCATAAAGTTGACAAAGCGCTTGAGCACCTCGGGGTTGAACTCCAGCACATTCTTGATGGTATGGCGATATTTATGATTCTCTTCCATCTTGAGCATGTTCATAAAGGCGCTGTTGTAAACCCGGTGCATCCCGAGCGTCCGGACGAAATACCCCTCCATCATCCAGAATGCTTCAGCCAGCAGCAGCGTTCCGGGAGCTTCTGCCGCCACACGATCTACCACCTCACGCCAGAATTCGACCGGAAATACGGCATCAAACTCCTCTTTGCTCATGCCATGTTCGGCACGCGACGGGATACCGCCCCCATGGCCGCGCAACGGGAACCAAAGTCGCTCGTAATGCTTCTTTGCCAGGGTCATAGCAGCATCAAAGCGGATAATCTGGAAGTTGCGGGCCACATGCAGAATAGTCTGGATGACCGCCTCACGCACCTCAGGGATCAGGTAATTAAGCTGTGCGGTGTCGTTCCAGGGGATACTGGTGCCGTCGTTTCCGTGGTAAATGTAACGTGTACGGCCATCGCGGCGATCATAATGTTTGAAGACCACGGCAGCATCCTGCTTGCTCCAGTAACCGTCTTCGATCTGAAGGCAGACATTGCTGTCATGGGAGAGATCTTCGCCGTTGAACTGATAGGTCGGAAATGGAGGATAATCAGTCTGGACAAACCAATCCGGGTGCTGGATCACCCAGCGCGAATATATTCCGGTATGATTCGGGACCATGTCGCTGGCCAGACGGATACCGCGCCTTGCGGCTCGTTCCCGCAAGCTGGCCAGGGCATTCCAGCCGCCCAGATCCTCGGCGACTTCATAGTCGTATAATGAATAAGCCGAGGCTATCGCCTCCGGGTTGCCGCAAATCTGCTTGATGCGCTGCGAAGCGGGGGAGCGTTCCCACAGACCGATCAGCCAGAGTCCGGTGAATCCCCAGGCCGCCAACCGGTCGAGTTCGGCATCAGGAATCTGATCGAGGCGGGTGATCGGATGACCATGACTGCGGCTCAGTTGGTCGAGCCAGACATATACCATCTTGGCTATCATAACGACATTGGACATCCAGTCGGCATCCTGGGAGAAACGGTCGTATTCAGGATAGTCGAATCCGGCAAAGATCGAATCGCCACGACCATGCCCTTTTTCTCCGTCCTTCCCACGCCTGAACTCAAGCACCGGAGGAGGTCCCGGATCTCCGCCCCAGCCACGCTCTCGTTCTTCCTCAAGCAGGATGTCAAGAGCGGTATCCAGCTCGGCAAGCAGTTCCGGAGGCAGAACGGCGCTCCATGTTTCACGCACAAAACGGATCTGACCTGACAACAAATCTGGCGATGCCTTGACCGGTGCCCGAAGCGCCTCACCAAGCGTGCATCCAAGCGGCGCCAGATAAGGTTTCCTGGTTAATGCGGTGTGTGTATTTGTGATGATAGCCTTGTAGGATGATGACTGTGACAGTTCCAGATCATCTAAAATATCGCGAAAGCTCTCAACGGCCGGATTATCTGCGGCGGCATGAAGAAGCAGCATCTCCCGCAGCACTATGCGTCTCCGGCCGCCCACCAGCAGCCATGACGAGGCTGACACTTCGTGGGACAACACTTCAGCAGGCGGAAACAACTCCACGAATAACGCTGTTGTCTTCATTGTTTCATCATCTGCGGGATCATGTCCGCCGCGCCGCAACGCTTCTTCAAGCACGCCAATGGCTGCATCTTCGGCAAGAGTATCGATAATGTAGCGAAAAACTGTCTGCAGAATGGCAAACAGATTCAAGTGGGAGGCGAAAACGGTCGGAGCTGTTGCCTGGTGAGCCTTGTTTAATGAAAGAGTCAGCTGGCGATAAAACATTATGGGGGGGAGTCGCCGTTCACTGATAAGTTCCGACGTTTTTTTCAATCCAAATGAGTGCCACTGTTGTGCAGAAATCGGGATGACATGCCGAAAGTAATCAAAAGAGTTGCCGCGTCCAGTCATGCCTGAATCCTGATGTCACCTTCAGGCATCTGATAAGGAGGCGGGTAAATACGCATCATCTCTCGCGAAAGTGACCAACCTGCCTGAAGTTGCGGCGCTGGATTATTTTCCTTATCTGCTACAAGATGAAGCATAGGCTTTTTGCTGTTCACAACGTCCGGAAGGTGCAGGCCGGTCATGACACCGGTAGAATCTATGGCGGGTCTGCAATGGTTTGAATATTTATCTTTACGCGGCACCACGACAATTCCGGACTCCGTTACCGTATAGCCATTGCGCCGATCCTCCTCAAGATCGTACCCGATGATCGAACCGTCCGGAATCACCACTCCCTTATCGATTATCGCCCGCCTGATCTTTGCCCGACGCAACGTCAGCGGGCTGAGCCGTTCCCCCTTCCCTCCTGCCAGAACCATTGCGATGGTGTTTCTACCGACATTATCTTGTGAGTACATAACCTTATCTCCTTAATGGGGATTGATGATGCACTGGTGCTGAAACCAACCCCTGGGAGGGGTTGCCTTTAGTGCATATGATGTGGGGAAGGCGGCCCGGATACGGTCGGCTCCAGAAGCAGATCTTCCAGAATATCGGCTTCCTGGTCTTGATTAATGCACCGATATTTTTCGTTTTTTTCAATCTCTTCCATCATCTCGCTGTTCCGGACAACTTCACGATGAGTCACGCGGTTCCGGAGCAACTCATGTATCATCTGCTCGTTTTCCAGCAACTCCTGGCGTATGTCACCAATCTGCATCATCCGTCGTATAAAGCGCGGATGCAGCAGCATTTCCTGGCGTAACTCCGGTTGCTTGAGCATGTTGTGTATTCGAGCTCTGTCACGAAGTAAAAGTTGCGTTTTTTCTTTATCGCGCAGCGTATCCCTCAGATCGAGAATGACCTGGGACGAATCCTTGTCTCTCTGCATCTGATTGGTACATTTACTATCACTATTTTGATCAACGGCCCGAGCATTGAAGGGGGCGCAGGTCACCATGAATAGCACCCCTAAGATGATTATTTTGTGGCTATTCATAGTGTTATCCTGTCGGTTACCGGAATATTTTATTGGGATCAATTCAGGCTCAACGTATATTGTATTTCATTCGCCAGCTTCAGATTCAGTCACAATCTTCGCGCCATACGCAGGAGTCCTGTCCACATTCTGCGGAAATATTTCCGTCAAAGCATTGTTGATTACCTTCGGCCTGCTGAATGGACCGTACAAGATCACTCTTGGTTGATTTGCCGACCCTGAGATTGTACCGTCGTGCGATTTCCTTGATTTCGTTAACTTTCATTTTATTCTCCTTGTTTGTATATTTTTGATCGATCGGCGGTTAACTGCTTTTTATAGGTTTACAGACAGTACTTATCCTGCCTACCCGGCCAACATAACTGTTTCAGGGTAGGTATCTATGCCGCAATGCCCAACCAGAATATGCATGGCATGCTTCAACTTACTGGGTACATTGACCAGCCTTGGCTCTACGCCCCGGAACCTGACGCACTGCATCCATACATTGAGAAGCTGCAGGCCGCATATGTCAGCATCTTTCATCTGTCCACAGTCAACTCGAAAGTGTTTTGAACTTCCAGGTTCGATCTGCTGTAATGAAAGGGCCAGTGAATCGATATTGCGTGTCACTCCGGTGAGGGTCCAGTCACCCTCTAAACGCGCCTCAGTACCTGTCATGCAAATCGTCATACCAACCTCCCCATGTATGATTTGTTTATTTCATCTAGAGATGTATTTCATAAGACATGCCAATATTATTTTATAATTTAAACAATAATATTAACAAGTTATGAACGTTATAAGAATTAGTGACGGTAATGAATTATAGCAGGCGGGGTTATAATATGATGGTGTGGGGTGATATATGTTTGATAGTGGGAGGTTACGTAATGTTAAATTATTTACCGGAGGTTCGATTTGTAACAATTGTGGATTTTGCAGGGGCGTATCCTTGTGATCGCCAGTTTTTGCGGTTTTGCCCCCTCTTAAGTTAAGAGGGGGGTGGGGGAGTTATGGCAACAGGGTGAATACAAGATTCGCCCCTACAGATTCCCACAACCACACAGATCTTCAATCTGTCTGAATAACTCTTCCAGATTAACCGGTTTCGCAACATAGCCGTCGATACCGGCATCCAGAAAACGTTCACGGTCCTGAGAAAAGGCGTGTGCCGTCATAGCGATAATCGGTATTTTTGAATCGATACCGACCCGTTCTCCGGAACGGATAATGCGCGCGACCTGCGTTCCTTCCATATCCGGCATGGATATGTCGGTCAGGACAATATCGAATTTTTCATTCTGTAACGCATCCAGCAGATCGGCGCCATTTTCTACCGCTGTCACCTTGTAGCCTCTGCGCTGCAGGAGTTTTTGCGCAACACCCCTCCCCCTCTCATCGTCATCAGCTAGCAGAATTTTGCGCGCTGGAACTGAAATGGGAGTTGAAACTGGAGCAGGAACATGGACCGGGGCATGAGCTTCAGTAATCGGCAGCACAACCTTAAAGACGGAACCCACGCCCGGCACACTTGAGACGGTGATACTGCCACCCATCAAATCCAGCAGCAGTTTGCATATTGGCAATCCAAGTCCTGTCCCGGCGGCGGTTCTTGTACTAAAACTCTCAATCTGGGTAAATCTGTCGAATATATGAAGTATTTTATCGTCCGGAATCCCGATACCGGTATCGCTGACCATAATCTGCAGAATATTTTTGTCCGAACCCTTTTCAGCGGGAGATTGTTCCCGGGAAATGTCCAGAGAAACCTTACCATGTCGGGTAAATTTGATCGCGTTACTGAGCAGATTGGAGATGATCTGGCTCAAACGCTGCTGGTCGGAGCAGATGTATTCAGGAAGGTCTGCAGCCATTGAAACGGCAAGCTCAAGCCCCTTTTGTCGGGCAGAGGCAGAGAACATCCTCACCAGCTGTCTGACCATTGATGAAACCGGGATTCTTTCATTAACCAGCTCAACTTTGCCGGCCTCGATCTTGGAAAAATCCAGCACGTCGTTGAGCACCTGAAGCAGCATCCGGGAGGCCGACTTACAGTCATTCAGATATTCCTGTTGCTGCGGAGTAAGCTCCGATTCTTCCAGCAGTTCGATATTCCCCAGCATGGCGCTCAGCGGTGTTCTTATCTCATGGCTCATGGTCGCAAGAAAATCTGACTTGGCGACATTGGCGGCTTCAGCGGCTTCCTTGGCTTGCTGCAATTCCTGCTCTGCCGACTTCCGATCGGTAATATCGCGAATTATGGCCCACATTCCCACGGAGTTGTCGACATCATCTTTTAATAGAAAAGTCTTCAACTCCACATTAATTATGGAGCCGTCTTTCCTTTTATACTCCTTTTGGTAAACATCGGAATATCCGCGTACCAGCACCTGCTGTTCTATAATTTCAGTTTCAAAGGCATGCCACCTGTCAGGAGTCAACTGGAGATAGGTAAGATACAGCAACTCTCCCGGGCTATACCCTGTCATTGTTTGAAATATTTCGTTTGATTCAAATATCCGTCCATCCATATCAACGCAGCAATAAGCATCGGTCATGCTTTCGAATAACCGGCTGTATTTCAATTCGGTGGACTTGAGAGATTCTTCAACCCTCTTCCGCTTGACAATGTCCCAGGAGAGGTTGGCCAGATGCTGGAGGATTGTCATGTCCTGAACGGTGTAATCGATTTTCTTGTTTCCGACTCCTAGCACTGCGACAATCAGCTTGTTGCGAAAAATCGGCACTACAAGTTCCCGCTGCACCGGGGCATGCCCCGGCGGAAGTCCTTTGCGATTGGGCAGCGACTCATAATCATTGTGCATCAGCGGTCTTTTCTCACGAATACAGTCCGCCCATACCCCGGCGCGGTCAAGCGGGTAATGCTGTCCTATCCCTTCTGCGGTGCAGATGCTCGCCAAAGTATTGCTGGACCATGTCTGTAATATCAGGCTCACCTGATCGGCATCAACAAAATGGAAAAAACCAATCTGACTTTCGGTCAGCGCCTCGGCTTCATCCAGAACCTTTGTCAACAACTCGCGAAGGGAATGATCCAACGCATAATCGCTTATTCTCAGGCGGGCCTGCAGAACGTTCTCGGCCTGCTTGCGCTCAGTAATGTCACGAGCCGTCGCATACAGCAAAAGAGTCTTATCAACCACGGGAACCGCCATCCACTCAAGCCAGCGGTAAGAACCATCTTTACAACGACAGCGACTGACAAAATTGAGGGTGTTATTACCGTCAAGCTGTTTTTCAACCTCAGCCATGGTTGCATTTCTATCATCAGGATGGATGAGCTCCAGTATGGGTCTCGCCAGAAGTTCTTTTTCCGAAAAGCCCAACAACTTCGTAAATGCACTGTTAATTCGATTAAACTGGAAGTCCGTAGTGAAGATGCAGACCATGTCAGGGATAAGATTAAAAAACAGACCGAGTTCTTTTTCGGCCTGTTTGCGCTTGTCGATATCGACCAATGTGATCCGGAATTCACCGCACGATGACGTCACAGCTTGCAGGCTGGCCCAGAAATGTGACCCATCGGCCCGTTTCAGGCGCATCTCCCAGACCTGGACTTCACTCATTTCTAAAATCTTTTTACGGTTCAGGTAATAGACATCCTGGTCTTCATGGTAGATGAATTTTGACACCGGTTTCGCGAGCAGATTTTTTCGTTCCATCCCCAGCAAGGCGGCGGCACAGAGATTGGCCTCTTGGACCACTCCCTGATTGTTGAGGGTCAGGTAACCGACCGGCGCCAGATCATACATGTCAAAGTAGCGGGCTCGCGAAATCCCCAGCTCATGCTGAGTGCGGCGCAGCTCCTCGTTCTGCATCTCCAGCTCTATCTGGTGCACCCGCAGTTCATGAAACAGGTGCTGCACATCTTCGAGTGGCAACGTTTTTAAAACCGTTTCCTCATCGAACCGGGATTTTTCCTCCGCAAGCTGGCGGAGTGATTTAGCGGAGTCAGTTGGTTTGTTTGTCATGGCTGTATCTCCAACATTACATTATTAAAGGCTACCACCCCCCAACCCCCTTCTTAAATACAGGAGGGGGTTGGGGGGTGGTGAGGTTTACTCTACCCCGCTTGCACGCTCCGTCGTCGTAATCGCATACACCTTCCCGGCCTCATTCACCAGGGCGGTAGCGGTCAACCACACTTCCACGATAGCGCCGCCTTTGGCGATCCGTTGCGTGCGAAACAGCTTAATTATGTTTGTCTGGCTCATCTGCTTTACCATTTGCAACGCTTCCTCCCTCAATCCCTCAGGAATCAGCTCACGGATGTTCATCAGCAGCGCCTCGGCCTCGCTCCAGCCGTACATCC
>JANYBN010000139.1 GCA_025360785.1 Geobacter sp. | reverse complement strand
TCACGTTATTCGGCCAGGGTTGGCGAGTAGCGTGATTCAGGATGTGGTTGATCAAACCAACCTGCTGTCGTTGAATGCTTCCATTATTGCCGCTCAGGCCGGAGAACGCGGTAAGGCCTTTGCTGTTGTAGCCGAAGAGGTCCGTTCTCTGGCACATCGTACCTCCGCTTCCACTAAAGAGATCGAAGAACTGGTTCGTAATATTCAAAAAGAAACCGCGGCAGTGCAGCGCTCTGTTTCTCAAGGAAAAGACAAGGCCAAGGAAGGAGCCAAGATTTCCTCTCTGGCCAATGATGCTCTGGCAACCATTGACAAAAGTGCCGAAGAGGCGTCGCGGGTGGTCGCACAGATTGTCAGCGAGACTGCAGACCAGTCGGTCGGCATCCAGCGCATTGCTGATGAAGCGGAGAATAATCTGGGGCGTGTGCGACAAATTACTCTTGCCACCGAGCAGCAGCAGGAGGGGACGAGTCAGATCCTCAAAAATCTGGAACATATGCGTGAACTGGCTCACCGCATCAATTCTTCTGCCCAGGAGCAGGCCAAGGGGAACCGTCTGTATCTGCAGAGTGTTATGGAAGATAATGAACGCACCAGAGAACTCAAGGAGGATGCCTCCTGTCATATTGCAGTGGTTGCGCAGGCCGTAAATGCGGTACAGAAGGTGGATGAATTGATTGCCTCCAACGCAGATGGCAGCATGAAGATTTTGGAGAGTGTAAAGGCGCTGACCAAGCTGATTGATAACTACCGAACCGGTGCGGTGGTCTCCGATACGGAAGGTGTGAGCCATGAGTAGAGTTTGTGTTTTAATTGTATTTATAATGCTGCATGCCACAGCGTGCCTGTCTGCCGATATGGAAATAACCCCCTTTCGCAGCGTCAACCAGCGGCCGCTCTCGCAGATCTTCGGATTGCCGGCAGATTTCTCTGCCGCTGTCACACCTGCCGGCCATACTGTATTTAGCCTCACGCAGGATATTGCCAGCGAATACAGCACAAGCCAGACGCGGAATGAAAAGATCACTCTTGACGGGGAATCGTACCGCTGGACCATGTCAGCCCGCTATGGCATTAGTGACCGCTTTGAGGCAGGAATCGATATCCCTTATCTGTTGTATGGCGGTGGAGTTCTGGACGGCTTCATTGATGGCTGGCATACCTCCTTCAATATGCCTCAAGGGGGGCGCGACTTTGCTCCGAGGAATCGTTTGAATTACAGTTATATCAAGGATGGTGTCCGGAAACTTGATATGAACCGTGCGGGTTCAGGAATCGGGGATATAACCCTGAACGGTGGTATGAAACTTTATGACGCCGCTGACTCCGGTTTTCACGATAACTTGGCCCTGCGGGCAGCGATCAAAATGCCCAGCGGTGAAAGCAGTTCCCTGCGGGGCAGTGGCAGTACCGATTTTGCGCTTTCGTTGTGCGGTGGTATGAACAATTTCACTGAATGGGGCAGCCTGGCTGTTTTTGGCTCTGCAGGTGGAATGGTCATGACCAGGGGGGACGTGCTGCCAGACCAGCAGAACAATCTGGTCGGCTTCGCCACGCTTGGTTTCGGTTGGGGGCCGGCAGAATGGTTTTCACTTAAATTTCAGCTTAATGGACACACTGCTCTGTATCACGGCAGCGGGTTAATTGAGCTCTCGCAACCTTCATTGATGCTGGTTGGTGGCGGTGCCTTGAAACTGCCAGGTGACTATCTGCTTGATATTGGTATTTCTGAAGATGTCGCTGTGGCGACCGCGCCGGATGTTGCTTTTCACCTTGGGTTAAGCAAACAGTTTTGAAAACCTTGAATTACAAAAAAAAGCCCCGCAGCAGTGCGGGGCTTTTTTTGTACCCATAAACAGCATAAAGCTGATCCAGAAAACTATTCTAATAGTTCAGGTCGGCGTAATCCACCCAGCCGCCGGCTGTCACCAGCGCTTTGTCGAATGGGGAAATTTCAAAGCTGAAGGACTTCTGTTTGCCGCCTCCGCTCATGGTCAGTGATCCTGCTTCGATGTCGATGCTCATTGAGGCATCATCGTCACTCGCATGGGAGAAGATCAGGTCCAGATCGGCCTTGGGCAGTTCAATAGCCGCCATGCCGCAGTTGAACATGTTCTGACGGAAGATACGGGCAAATGATTCGGCGATCACGGCGGTGATGCCGTTGACCTCGAATACCCAGGG
>JANYBN010000128.1 GCA_025360785.1 Geobacter sp. | reverse complement strand
AACGTCATAAGGCACACCGGCCGGCGGGGCTTTTTCCGCCGTCCGGTGCTGCCGCTAGTTGGACACTCTGGGTTTCCGTATTTGTGTTATTGATGGTTCTTTCAAGATAGTAGTCATGACGAGGTAGCACTAGAAGTTGGTTACGGGTATTTCATGGATGTATGCAGCACTCGGAGAATAACTAGCTCCTTACGCTGTACAGCATAAATGACGATGTAAGGGAGACCGGCAACAACGAGTTCCCGCGTGCCGCGTTCTCGTCCTCGTTTCCCGATGGTCGGATAGTCTGCAAGCATCTGAGCAGAATCGATGATCTTATTTACCGTCGCAACCGCAGCCGGGGGATTGTCTTGAGCAATATACTCCTCGACTTGATCAAGATTGCCATCAGCACCTTCAGTCCAGCGTATTCTCATCTCCGTGCCGCCCACCGTTTGACAACATCGGAGTGGTCAATCAGCTTTCCAGCTCTCATTTCCTCAAGACCTTTTTTGATTTCTTCTCTTTGCCAAGCGTCCAGTTCCTCATCCGGTACTTCAACCGTAAATGGCAATCCGTGTCGCATCTTCACTTGCTTATAAAAAAGCGTTACGGCTTCGGTAGTGGTCATTCCCAGCGCCCTGAAGATACTCTCAACATTCTGTTTTAATTCCGGTTCCATCCGTGCATGAATCATTGCAGCCCGTGGCATATAAATTTCCTCCGGTATATTTTTTCGGATTGTATCTCGTTTGACACATTAGATGCAAGCCAGAAAATTCAAAAACAACGACAAAGTAGTAAAACGGGGAGCCGTCTTTTAAGTGGCTCCCCGTGTCATTTCTATGGACTGTAATAATATGGAATGTCTCGCATTTTATTTGTGCTCTTCAATATATATTTCTGCTGCTAATAATATATTGCAATGTCGTTAATAAATAGTATATACTTTATTGCAACACTGATGCAGCAAACTAACGCATCAACTTAAACCGGAAAGGGAGGACAAAATGGCCGATGATGTAATGGTGATATTCACCGCAAAATCCGTGGAAACTTGTTTAGAGGTTGGAGGTTCACAATCATGGGTGCTAAATCGAGCAAATGCTAAGCATTATAAATATGCTATCCTCTGCCGCAATGCCCACACAAATTGGGGCGACGGAAAGGAACCGCACGGCACCGCGTTCATGATCGGGCACATTTCCGATGTAGTGCCTTCAACTGAAACCGCAGGAAGATGGCTTGTAAAATTCGACGAGTATGCCCGCCTAGATATCCCAGATTTTTGGCAAGGTTGGCGCAATCCGGTGCGTTACACGACCTTTGAGGAGTTGTCTTTTTCGCTCAACGATATATCTTTTGAACCGATGCCAGAAGTGATTGAGGAACCCAATAAAACAGAATTTACTAGCATGGAAACGCCCGACAGACTTACAATTGCCGATGCAAAAAAAGCATTGGCAGCCACCTTTGGAGTTAAACCAGAAGCAGTCGAAATAATCATTCACGGCTGAGAAATTCAGGGAAAGGCAGGTGTGTCGGGCCATTTGGGCTGACACACCTGCCTTTTGTTATGCTGCCTTTTTTATTCCGGCTTGTTCAACGTCATAAGGCTGACTAGCCAGCTCAGTCTTTACCGGGCGGGCTGGTCGTGCCGCTGGTTGGAAGTTCACTGCTCATCGGATTCTTTTATTACTTGACCATAATAAACAAAATGTTTACATTGAGTTCATGATTTCGTCATTTGCGAACAAAGAAACTGAAAAACTATTTACGACAGGGAAGTCCAAGAAGCTTCCTCCGGAAATCATCATTCGTTCGATAATGCGTTTGACGCAACTAGACAATGCATGCGAAGTCACGGACTTGCTGATTCCTCCCTCAAACCGCCTCGAAACTCTTTCCGGTAACAGGGCGGGGCAGTGGAGTATCAGGATTAATGATCAGTGGCGAATATGCTTTCGGTTTGCCAACGGTGAAGCATTCGAAGTTGAAATAACCGACTACCATTAGGAGAAACTGTATGGCTATCAAAAACGGGCTTCCCCCGATTCATCCCGGAATATTCCTGAAAGAAATACTTGATGAACTTGGCATGTCGCAAAACGCTTTTGCTCACGCAATTGGCGTTTCACCCATGCGGATATCTCATGTTATCAAAGGCTCACGACCTGTTACAGCTGAGCTGGCTGTTCTTTTTGGCAAAGCATTCGGTCAGACACCAACCTACTGGATGAACCTGCAAACCAGCTATGACCTTAAGACCGCCCAAAAAGCGATGGTAAAGAGATTGCAACAAGTGCAACCGTTTTTGATGGCTGCATAGAAGTTTGGTCACCAAGATAATTTCCTGTGTTCCAGATCAATGACTAATCTTGCGGCAGAATCCACGGTTCCGCTTGGTCGTATTTTCCCTTCGCATATACATGCTTCGCCGACACCTACTCTGTTTGCTGGAATATACTTGCCTTGCAGATACCCTTGTCGTTTCGCTTCTCGATTGCATTTCCATTGGTTGATTTGAACTCCGCCAAATGTAATCAAGAGGGCACCTCCAAAAAGCGGCAAGAATATCCATTTCAATAACCATGGAGTCAAACGATCATTCGGATTTGGCATTTCTGGTGTCATTTCTCTATTTCATTCCTTCCAACGGGGTGCCCGGTTGACCCGCCGGGTTTTGGGCGGTGTCTAACCGGCTGGTTAGCTCGTCTTTTTACTTTTGAGCCAAGACTTCGGTAAAACTGGCGGCTCCCAGTAAACATCAAATCCTTCAGCATTGAACACAACCGGCTTTAGTGGACTCCCCATTTCCTGGCAAGGCGGCAGATTTCCCGTTATCAGTTGAGTCATTGCCTCCCCAAATCTTTTTCCAAACGCTACCCTTAGCTTTTCAACGACATGAATTCTTGGGTCAGGTGGGTAAAAGGCATAGTACATCATTGACTCAAAGCCGTTACTGAGGGTCCAAGTGCTTATGCATATGATGGTTTCGAATTGACGTGAATCTTTTCTTGCATATCTTTCTACGCAATGCTCGAATATTTCGTGTGGCAGGCTTCCATATCCAGTATTGAGATAAATTAATCCGCCCTTAGCATGGTTAAGCTTTAGGTTTGCTTTCGTATTTTTGATTTGAACAGAGGCCTTTTTTACCTGCGGCTGTATTGGACTACCTATGATGTCGAAGTACTTGAGTTGGTCTTCATGCGTGAGGATTTCTGGCGAAATGCGTATTCGATCTCCTGAAGGGAAATATGGTTCAAACAGCTTTACAAGCTTCGTTTGCCTATTCCTTTGTTCAAGTCCCTCTTCCTGCAGATCCTTAAGCTCAAAAAGCCAATCCTCAATCAGATAGTCAGCCGTTTTATTGGTTCCGTCTTCGTCGAGTTTTTGTCCGCCTACATCTGATACCACTTTGTCAATGAACTTCTCGCTGATACGTGGCGGGCGAATGGTTGGGATACCGCCGCGTCCGGCTCCAAAGTTGTCCGGGAATACGCCAAAGGATAGTCCCGTTCGTTCCGCCTCTTGGTATGCTGACCATACATCACCACCTGCTTCCTGAACACGTTCTTTGATTAAACTTGATGTAAGCTCGAACCTTATCACTTCCCATTTACGTCTCTGGATTTCTGCTACAGCTCTTTCGACGGCGAGATTTTCATTGTTCTCAGCGATGAAGACACAGATTGAAGCAGTTTCCCACTCCTCGAATTCTTTGTTAAACCTCGATGGCTTGGCCTTGACGATTATTCTTTGGATTTTCATTTATTTCTCTAGGTAACGTGGAAAGGCACACCGGCTCTGCGGGGGCTTTTTCCCGCTGACCGGTGCTGCCGTTGGTTGAATCTTCGGTTTCAGTTTTGTTTTTGAGTGCTTGTTATCATAAATGCAGAAAGAGGCTATTTCCTTGAATATTCTCTCAAAAACAGCCTCTCACTTTTCTGTTTTAGTGTCGCAAGCCCGCTAAGCCACTCGCACCTCAAGGTGTTTGCCTAAAGCAAGGGCAATGTTGCGAAGAGTAGAAAGTCGGATGTCGTCGGCATGATTTTCTATTCGTGAAATTGCTGATTTTCTGGTGTGAATACGAATTGCCAGCTCTTCTTGGGTTATGCCTGCCTGTTCTCGAGCCTGACGGAGCATAGCACCAATTTTGAACTCTTCATAACCGGCGTCAAAAGTTTCGGCGAATTCTACAGACTGTTTTTTGCGTTTTTTAATATATTGATTGAGATCATCCATTTTTTGTTTCCTCCCTGCTTAGGTACTCTCGTTTTCTGGCTTCAGCCAGTTCTATCTCTCGTTTAGGCGTCTTTTGTGTTTTTTTCTGAAAACCGTTGGTAAGAACAATAAGTCGGTCACCTTCAATAAAACCGAGTAGCCGAAATATATTGCCGCCCGTTTGCACTCTAACTTCCCATATGTCGTCGGTATTCACCAGTTTTGTGAAATATTGAGACGGGACGGGATTTAGTTCCCTTATCAGTTTCATAACCCACAATATTTTTTTGGTTTGGGTGTCGGAAAGCGTGTCAATAAAATCTTCAACAGGCGAAACACCAGTGACCGTTTTGTAAAAGTCTATCCGTCTCATATTGCTAATGTTAACATATTAGTGAACCTAGTCAAGATATTTGACCGGTCGGCGGGGGAGGTTTTTCCCGCTGACCGGTGCTGCCGTTGGTTGAATATTCAGTGTTCTGCCGCTGGTTTGCTGGTTATGTCATATGCGTAGGACTGACGATTGAAAGTTCCTCTTTACTGTTGTGCGGACAGACATATTTTACTTGCATGAGAATGTAATCTCCGGCGTGGTGGTTGACGGAGTAGGCGCTACCGTAGTCACAATTTGGGAAACAGGTGATGATGGGGATGTTGACACAATTGTTGCCCCGGACAGGTTAAGATAAGGCGCTACCGTTGTTTGTGTGGGCAGCGACTGGCCGTTCGCGGAAATGGTGCTCAATGTGGTGTTTACTGACGCTGCCAAGCTGCTGCTGCAATCACGCACACCCATGAACGATACGGAGACAATCATACCACTTCCAGTTACAGGTTGGCTGGTTATTGCAGCAACCTTCACGCGACCGGGCGTGGCTGTGTTGGTTGCGACCAAAAAACCCGAAAGTAATTCACCAGATATAACAACCGGAGAAGAGAAACAACTCGAATCGTAATTAATGGCAAGATCAACCCCGGCAACCCCTGAAAAATCTGTAGCAGTAACAACTAAATTTCCTAGAGTTCCGTTCAGGCTAATTGTAGCGGTGTTACTTAAAACCGCTTTAGCGGTAGGGTTTAAGGTGTGGCACCCTTTACAATTAGTCGGCCCCTTTAGTTTATCCGCATGACACCCTTTACATGTAAAATGTGCCCAATCTTTACGAAGCATTGTTGTTTTTCCATCAGCAACTCCACACTGATGACATGATTCACATGCTTGCTCCGCATGCGTTGTATGATTGAGAACTACACCCTTATTGAGAACAATGCTTTCTGTTGGCGCAGCAGCGTTGCCGGAACTGTTACTGCACGCACACAGAACAGAAGCCACTAAACCTAGCACCAAGAAGCGAGTATGATTGTTCGAATTCAACTCTATTTTCCATGTCATCACTGTACACCTCGTTGATTTTGTTGATTTAATTCGGTTCAACTCGTTCATATGTAGTTACAGCCATGTTTGTAATAGTATAAACAAGTTTCTATTATTATAAATAAACTTCTAATAATATAAACCTAAAAAGCTTATACTATTATAAGCATTAACTGCTTCATTCACTTCTAAGGGTTTCCAATACTATAAACACATTGTGTTTATTCACTCTTCTTAGTTTCTATTACTATAAGCTTTTCCAGCTTTGTTCCGGCAATGCAACCGTAGCGAACAAACCAGAACTGCTTTTCCCGATCCCAACGTCCGCCTACAGCTTTTACCTGGTTCTGCAATGATTTATCCGTCATGCCGATTCGTAAAGAGACAAGATCACTGTCTGAATGCTTTGCCGGAGGGGGCGTCCAATCACTTTCACTTACGATAATCTCCACAGTTTTAAACTGTTTATGTTTTTGGGCATCATAGCGGTAGCGGACACAAACAAGGGCATCCCCGTATTGAGTCACCAATTTCTTTGTTCCCTTTTGCCCCGGCTTTAATTTGACTCTTGCCAGCATTTAACCTCCCGGACAGACAGATAAATCGAAGTATTCAAATACCACAACTGCCTAGAAATATGAATTTATATTATGTAAATAATTCTATTGCAAAAATTGAGGTTCCACTGTTAAGGCAACATTGCTATTATGTCAGCCGATACGCAAATATACTAAATTTCATAGCCGCAATAGGTGTAACTCTATGATTTCAATAACAAGTGCAGTTATTAACAACTATGAAGCTGTACTTAAAAAACGGGAGATCCCGGTGGTCCATTATGCGGATTTCAAGAAATGGTTGCGATATTATCATGATTTTTGCGTAAAATATGCGGAATCGACCGGTAAATATGAATCGGTGCGGTTGTTTTTGGAAAAGCTAAAGGAAAAGAAACAAACAGAGGTGCAACTTCAGCAGGCTGCGCATGCCATATCTCTCTACTTCGAGATGCAAAAGCAAGTGAAGGTGAAGGAAGAATTTTTCAACAGACAACCTTCTGATCAAAACCCTATGCCGCCATATCCTCCACAACCCGCTTTGCACCAGAGAAAATCTCAATACACAGTCGCCGGATATCAGGAAAAATCCGATTCTCAGGAATGGGATGATGTTCTGGCTAAATTGGCGGGAGAGATTAAAGTACGACATTATTCCCGCAATACACTCAAAACATACGCATTGTGGTCGCGCCAATTTCAACGCTTCCTGAAGAACAAACCGCCGCAGGAACTGACAACAGCAGATGTGAAGGAGTACCTGACATATCTGGCGGTAAAGGGCAAGGTAGCTGCCTCGACTCAAAATCAAGCTTTCAACTCGCTGCTGTTCCTGTTTCGCCATGCCTTGAAACGTGACTTCGGCGAACTACGCGATGTGCCGAGGGCGAAGAAATCACTCTATATTCCGATGGTGCTTTCAATGCCGGAAATCGACGCCATCTTGAAACAACTTTCCTCTCCGTTTAATTTATTCGTCAAAATATTGTTTGGATGCGGTTTGCGGTTATTTGAAGGGCTTCAAATTCGAGTGGGCGATTTTAACTTTGATGCCGGTAAACTATTGGTACACGGCAAGGGGAAAAAGGATCGGACCGTGCCAATACCTGAGACCATTCTGGAGGAGCTTAAAATGCAGTTAATGAAGATTGGGGAGCTGCACGACCGGGATCTGGCGGCTGGGTACGACGGGGTGTTTATGGATGACGATATTGAGAAAAAATATCCTAAGGCGCCGAAGGAATTCATGTACCAGTGGTTCTTCCCTCAGCAGTCATTGACCGTTGCGGAGGAAACCGGCCAAAGACGCCGTTACCATCTACATGAATCACAGATTCAGGGCGCTCTTTATCATGCGGTCCGTCGGGCGAAGATCCCCAAAAAAGTTACGGCACACACTTTCCGCCATTCATTTGCAACCCACCTGTTACAAGCCAATTACGATATCCGAACTATTCAGACTTTGCTCGGCCATTCCAGCCTGAAAACGACCATGATCTATACCCACTGTGTCCCGGTCAGAACAGTGAAAGAGCCGAGGAGTCCGCTGGATTTTTGAAGTAAAGGAGAGGGTTTATGAATTTAGATAAATCAGCTTTTGGAGGCCAAGGTGCCTGAACTCCCTGAAGTCGAAGTAACCCGTCGCCGGCTGGAGCGGGAGCTGGCGGGGAAGAGTTTCACACAGGTGGTGCTGCGCGTGACAAAGCTGCGGCTGCCGGTGCCGCCTGAACTCGCAACGATCCTGCCGGGGCTTATGGTGCGGGGTATCGAGCGGCGGGGTAAATACCTGCTGTTTGACTGCGGCAGCGGCTGGCTGCTTATGCATTTGGGGATGACCGGCTTTCTGCAACTGCACCGTGGTGCAGCCCCGCCGGGGAAGCATGATCATCTCGATTTCATTTTTAACGACGGCCAGCTGCTCCGCTACCACGATCCGCGCAAATTCGGCACCGTCTCCTGGTTTACCGGTGACCCGCTGCGGCATCCGCTCCTTGCGGAGATCGGCCCGGAGCCGTTGACCGCAGCCTTAAGCGGCGCATACCTGTTTGAAGCCGCCAGCAAGCGTAAGGTTGCCATTAAACAATTCATCATGGACAGCTCGGTTGTTGCGGGAGTTGGGAATATCTACGCAAACGAGGCTCTTTTCCGTGCCCGCATCCGCCCCGACCGTGCTGCCGGGACTCTGACCATTCATGAGTGTGCGGAGCTGGCAGCGGATATCCGCACTGTTCTGGAAGAATCAATAGGCGAGGGGAGTACTTATCGGGTTGCAGAGGAGACGGTTGCCTATTATCCGCTGGCATTAAAAGTCTACGGACGCGGAGGAAAGCCGTGCCCTGCCTGCGGAGCTATCCTTGATGAAACGAGGCTCGGGAACCGGAGTACGGTCTTCTGCAGCACCTGCCAGAAATGAGCCGTGGGTGAATGTCAATCCGTCAGATAAAACCTTGCGATATATCTGCTGTATATGCTATTTTTCTACCCCCCTTTAATCTACATAACCTATCCTTCAGGAGATATTTCTAATGGCTGAAAAAAACAACACGCTGGAGAAAAACAAGGCGATTGATCTGGCTTTGAGTCAAATCGAGAAACAGTTCGGCAAGGGCGCGATCATGCGGCTTGGCAATGACGAGGCTCTTCCGGGAGTGGAGGCTATTTCCACCGGCTCGATTTCTCTTGATATGGCGCTGGGCGTCGGCGGTGTGCCGCGCGGCCGAGTGATCGAAATCTATGGTCCGGAATCATCCGGCAAGACTACGCTGGCGCTGCATATAATCGCCGAGGCACAGAAGACCGGCGGTATTGCCGCCTTTATAGATGCCGAGCATGCGCTTGATATCGGCTATGCCCGCAAATTGGGCGTCAAGACCGATGACCTGCTGGTGTCGCAGCCGGATACCGGTGAACAGGCGCTGGAAATTACCGAAACCCTGGTCAGAAGCGGCGCAATCGATATCCTGGTCGTTGACTCGGTCGCTGCCCTGGTGCCCAAGGCCGAGATCGAAGGCGACATGGGCGATTCCCACATGGGCCTGCAGGCCCGCCTGATGTCCCAGGCTCTGCGCAAGCTGACCGGCATCATCAGCAAGTCGAACTGCTGTGTGATCTTCATCAATCAGATCCGTATGAAAATCGGCGTTATGTTCGGCAATCCCGAAACGACCACCGGCGGTAACGCGCTCAAATTCTACGCTTCGGTGCGTATGGATATCCGCAAGATTGCCACGTTGAAGCAGGGTGATCAGATCATCGGTTCCCGCACCCGCGTCAAGGTTGTCAAAAACAAGGTTGCACCGCCTTTCAAAGAGGTTGAGTTCGATATCCTTTACGGTGAAGGTATCTCCCGCACCGGTGACGTGCTGGATCTGGCGGTTGATAAGAACATCGTTGAAAAAAGCGGCGCCTGGTATTCCTACGGCAAAGAACGGATCGGTCAGGGGCGAGAGAATTCACGCACCTGGTTGACTGAACATCCTGATACGCTGGCCGAGATTGAAAGCAAGTTGATGGATTTGCTCAAGCCGGTGCCGGTCCCTGAGAAGGCAGTCAAAGCAGACAAGGCTGCATAGCAGCGGAGGTTAACTGTGGATCTTAACGAGATACTCACCGTTGCATTTAAGGCCAAGGGCTCTGATATTCATATCAAGACCGGGCTTCCGCCTATCGTAAGGATTGATGGTCGCCTGCATCCGATCCCCAACGCGTCGCGTTTGACGCCGGAATTTGTTTCCGAGACCGCCAACTCGATGATGAATGATCGTCAGCGCCGCATGTTCGAGGAAAATTACGAAGTCGATCTTGCGTATGCCGTACCAGGATTGGGACGATTCAGGGTCAGTGTCTACCGTCAGCGGAGTACCGTGGCGATGGTGTTCCGTTCGATCGCTTTTGTTATCCCCACTCTGGAGGGGCTTAATCTCCCGCCGGTTCTGCGGAAAATCTGTCAGGAAGAACGCGGACTGATCCTGGTAACCGGTACGACCGGATCAGGTAAGTCCAGCACTCTGGCAGCCATGATCGATGCAATCAATCAATCACGTACCTGTAATATTATCACTATTGAGGACCCGGTAGAATTCCTGCATCGTGATAACAAGAGCATCATCAGCCAGCGTGAGGTCGGCACAGACACTCCCACCTTCTCGGCCGCTCTCAAAGGTGCGCTGCGTCAGGATCCTGATGTCATCCTGGTCGGCGAGATGCGTGATTATGAAACTATCGAAACGGCAATGACCGCCGCCGAGACAGGCCATCTGGTGATGTCCACCCTGCACACCATGGACGCGGCTGAAACCATCAACCGCATCATCGGGGTGTTTCCCCCGTATCATCAAAGGCAGGTGCGTATCCAGCTGGCCAGCATTATCAAGGCGGTTGTTTCGCAAAGACTGGTGCCCAAGTCAGACGGCAAGGGGCGCGTGCCTGCGGTGGAGGTTATGCTCGCATCAGCCCGTGTCAAGGAATGCATAGATGACAAGGACAAGACCAAACAGCTGAATGATGCGATTGCCCAGGGTTATGTCGCGTACGGCATGCAGAGCTTTGACCAGTCTTTGATGAAACTCTATTCAAGCAAGCTGATAACGTATGACGAGGCGCTGCGGCAAAGTTCCAATCCTGACGATTTTGCTCTCAAGATATCCGGCATTTCATCAACCTCTGACGCTTCCTGGGAAGGGTTCGAGAATAAGCCGTCAGGCGATGTTGCGGAGCCAGATAAACTTGATATCGAGAAATACTGAGCCGTTAACGCCTGATCAGGCATATGTGTACACTTTGAGGCTGCTGACCGGGCGTGATTATACGGTATCCAGAATACGCCAAAAGCTGGCGGCGAGGGAAGTGGCCGGGCAGGATCTTGAAGCCTTGATTCTGCGTCTGCAGCGCGAGGGGTGGCTGGATGACAAGCGGTATGCCGAACGGTTTGCTGAATCGGCGCTTTCAGACGGTCGTTTTTACGGAGCCAGACTCCGCATGGAGATGCGCCGCAGAGGGTTCACTCCGGATGTAGTTGATGAAACCTTAGCGCCTCTGCTGGCAGAGAGTGATGAAATTTCCGAGGTCAGGTCGGCTGCAGCGCGACGCTACCCCGGATTTTCCTATTCAGCGGCGAGCGATCGGGACAAACGAAGAGTGATAGGCTTTCTTCAGCGTCGTGGCTTCGGATTTTCCGCAATTATGCGGGCGTTGCGGACAGAGGAATAAAACTGAATCGGACGAGACGGGACTGATAAAGAACGTTTTTGCTTCATGATTAACTCGTGATTACTTGGATTGTGAGCTTAAAATCTTGAGTAATCATGAAGTAATCATGAAGCTGAAAAAGGCTGTTGATCATGAACCGCCATTGTTTGCACGCCTACATTTATGTAACCAATTAAATTATATCGACTAACGAGGACATTATGACAGGTACAGAAATCAGGGCACGCTTTCTTCAATATTTTGCCGACCGGGGTCACACGGTCGTTCCCAGCTCAGGGATCCTTCCCAAAAACGATCCAACCCTGATGTTTGCCAATGCCGGCATGAACCAGTTTAAAGACTGTTTTCTGGGGCTGGAGGATCGGGGCTATTACCGTGCGGCCAGTTCTCAAAAATGTGTCCGGGCGGGTGGCAAGCATAATGATCTGGAAAATGTCGGCCGGACGGCTCGTCACCACACGTTCTTTGAAATGCTGGGGAATTTTTCCTTCGGTGATTATTTCAAAAAAGAGGCGATTGCTTACGCCTGGGAATTTCTGACCAAAGAGTTGGAAATCGACAAAAGTCGCCTCTACGTTACAGTATACACCGATGATGATGAGGCTGCAGATATCTGGCACAACCAGGAAGGGATTCCGCGTGAACGGATTTTCCGTTTCGGCGAAAAGGACAATTTCTGGTCCATGGGTGACACCGGTCCTTGCGGCCCCTGTACCGAAATATTCTATGATCAGGGTCCGGAGGTCGGGTGCGATCGTCCCGACTGCAACGTCGGCTGTGAATGTGATCGTTACATGGAAATCTGGAACAATGTCTTCATGCAGTTTAACCGGTCAAGTGACGGCACCCTGACACCGCTGCCCAAGCCGTCGGTGGACACCGGCATGGGTCTGGAGCGCGTCACGGCTGTTATGCAGGGGGTGAAATCAAATTACGACATCGATATTCTGCAGGGGATCATTCGTCATATCGAGCGGCTCGTGGGCAAAAGTTACGGCGCCGATGAGAAGGACAATGTTTCGATGCGGGTTATTGCCGATCATGCCAGGGCGGTGACGTTCCTGATCTGTGACGGCGCACTTCCCTCCAACGAAGGGCGCGGTTATGTATTGCGGCGCATCATGCGCCGGGCGGCACGCCATGCCAAGATGCTCGGCTGTGCGGAACCGATGCTGTACAGCATGGTTGATGCGGTGCGAGAGGTCATGGGGGATGCATACCCGGAACTGCAGGAGCGTGAAGAGTATATCAAGAAAGTAGTTCTGGGCGAAGAGCAGCGTTTTATTGAAACCCTGGATCGCGGGCTGGCTATTCTCAACGATGAGGTCGCAGCGCTACGCGCTGCCGGAAAGAGCGTAATCCCGGGTGAAGTCCTGTTCAAACTTTATGATACCTATGGCTTCCCGACCGATCTGACCGCCGATATTGTCGAGAGCGAAAGTTTTACTATTGACGAAGCTGGCTTCGAGATCTGCATGGAGCGGCAGCGGGCACAGGCTCGCGAACATTGGAAAGGGTCCGGTGAAGAGGGGATTGCCCAGATTTATAAAGAGCTGCACAACAACGGGGTGCGCGGCAATTTTGTCGGCTATGATGAAATGTCGATCTATGCCCCGGTGCTGGCAATTATCAGGGACGGAGTTCAGGTCGAATTGGCTGTTGCCGGAGATTCGGTCTCGGTGATTACGGGAAAGACCCCTTTCTATGGGGATTCCGGCGGTCAGAAAGGCGACTGTGGGACGCTTTCGACCGGTAAGGCCCATCTGGATGTCGTTACGGCAAGTCGCCCCTTTGTAGATCTGGTTGTCCACCATGCTGTTGTTACTGAAGGAACCATCAAGGTTGGCGATGCAGCCGATCTGAAGGTGTCGCGAAGTGAACGCGATGCCACCTGCCGCAATCACACCGCGACACACCTGCTGCAAAGTGCTCTGCGCGAGGTATTGGGTGATCATGTTAAGCAGGCCGGTTCGCTGGTGTCGCAGGGTCGCCTGCGCTTTGACTTTACCCATTTTTCCGCAGTAACAGCCGAAGAGCTGCGCCAGGTCGAGACGATTGTAAACACATTTATCATGGCAAATGACCAGGTGGTAACCCGTGAGATGAATATTGCCGAGGCTATTGAGGCGGGGGCAACGGCGCTGTTCGACGAAAAGTACGGTGATTCGGTTCGTGTGGTGAGGGTCGGAGACGTCAGCATGGAGCTGTGCGGCGGGACTCACGTGCGGGCGGCTGGTGATATCGGCCTGTTCAAGATTGTTTCGGAAGCGGGGATCGCTGCCGGAGTACGCCGCATCGAAGCGTTGACCGGTCTCGGCGCGCTCGATTTTGTCCGGCAGATGGAGGACGAACAGAGGGGCATCGCTGCGTTGCTCAAAGCTGAAGCTGGCAATTCACTCGATCGGCTCGAAAAGCTGTTGATACGTCAGAAGGAGCTGCAGCGAGAAATTGAGACGCTGCAGGCAAAGCTGAATGTTGCCGCTTCCGGAGATTTGCTGTCGCAGGCAATCGAGGTCCAGGGTGTCAAGCTGCTGGCCGTACAGGTGCAGGTTGAGGATATAAAAGCGCTGCGTGACCTCTCCGATACGTTGAAAGACCGCATCGGTGAGGGTGTTATTGCGCTTGGTGCGGCCATCGGCGGCAAGGCGAATCTGCTGGTAGCCGTTACCAAAAGCTTGAGCGGGACAATCAAGGCCGGCGATATTATCAAACAGATTGCGCCACTGGTCGGCGGCAGTGGCGGCGGCAAGCCGGAACTGGCCCAGGCGGGTGGAAGCCAGCCGGAAAAGCTGGACGAGGCGCTGGCTGCAGTTGCAGGAATTCTTTTAGTACGATAATTGGAACGTAAGCTCGGGGCTCAGTATGCCGGCATTTCTCTCACAGATTACAGGGCACCAGTCACAAACATCACAGACCACAATTCTAGTCGTCGATGACGACAGGATTATCCGGGAGCTGTGTACGCAGGCGCTCCGTAATTACCGGATAGTTCAGGCTGCCACCAGCGAGGAGGCGCTCCGGTTGTACGAAATGGAACCTCCTGATCTGATTCTTACTGATATAATTATGCCGGGAGGCTCGGGCATCGATCTGCTCAGGCAGGTCAAGGCGATCGACCCTAATGCGACAGTGGTTCTCATGACCGGGTTTGTGAACAAAGAGGTCATACTGAGCGCACTTAAAGAAGGCGCCGATGATTTTATCAACAAGCCTCTTAATATTCTTCAGCTGAGAACCTCTATCGAAAAAGCCCTGGGAAGAAAAGCTCTAAAGCAGGAGTTGGCTGACATCAAGCGCTCCGACGAGCTAAAGAACACATTTCTCTCGCTGGTATCACATAAATTGCGCACACCGATAACCGGTATTTCCCTGTTTCTGCAGAATCTGCGCATGGGGGTGTTTAATCCGGAAGATCCGATATTCAGGCAGAGTATTGAAATGGCAAGCGAAGAGGCACGCTATCTCGGTCAACTGGTTGGAGAACTGCTGGAGTTCAGCCAGGTGATGGTGAACGGCACGGAAGTCAACAAGAGCACATGTGACTTGAACGAAATCGTTGCCGATGTGCTGATCAAGTGCCGGGAGGAACATGGCAATTTTGACGTTGAGCTTGAAACTGCCCCGGAAGTTTTACCGCCGGTGCCGCTTGACGCTTCGAAAATCAGCTTTACACTTCATCAGGTGATCGATAATGCCTTTAAGTTTTCAGACGGCCCCGGTCGCATCTCGCTCAAGCTGGGACGCCACGACGACTCCGTGTTTATTGTCGTTTCGGATTCTGGAATAGGGATTCCGGAGTCCGAGATACCCAAGGTATTCGAGAAGTTTTACCAGGTGGATCCGAACCAAACCGGACAGATTCGGGGTTTCGGACTGGGTCTGTTCTACGCCCGGGATTTCATCAGGCAGCATGGCGGGAGTATCGGTATCGTCAGTGAACCGGGCCTGGGGACGACGGTAACTATAAGTCTGCCGTTGCAATAAACTTTTGAGATTTTCATCAACTTGCGGTAAGCTGCCCCGCTTGCAGGCGGCAGTTTTTATTTTTAGTAGGCGGGATAAAAAACGATGAAACATTTAATAGAAAAAGCGAATACGTTAATGGAGGCGCTCCCCTATATTCGGCGCTTCTCCGGGAAAACCTTTGTCATAAAGTATGGCGGTCATGCCATGGCAGATGAAAAGCTGAAGGAATCGTTTGCTCTCGATGTCGTTTTGCTCAAGTCACTCGGGATCAATACGGTTATCGTTCATGGCGGCGGTCCGCAGATCAATGACACCTTGAAACGTTACGGGATCGTCTCCGAATTCGTGCGCGGCATGCGTGTAACTGACGCCGAAACTATGCAGGTAGTCGAAATGGTGCTGGCGGGGCAGGTTAACAAAGAGGTGGTCGGCTATCTTAACCAGCATGGCGGTCGTGCGGTGGGACTCTCAGGCAAGGACGGCACGCTGCTGCTCGCGAAGAAGCTGCTGCAGGAGGTCAGGGGGGATGACGGTTCGGCCCTGATGATCGATATCGGTTTCGTGGGAGATGTGGTCAAGGTCAACACCGATCTGATCATCGCACTGGAAAATGGCAAGTATATTCCGGTTATCGCTCCGATCGGGGTCGGGCCAGATGGAGAAAGTTACAACATCAACGCCGATCTGGTTGCCGGCCGGGTGGCGGCGGCGCTTAATGCAGAGAAGCTGATCCTTTTGACTGACATCAACGGCGTCAAGGATACGAGTGGCACTCTTCTGCAGAGCCTGTCGGTGGCTGAACTGCACCGTCTGATTGAGGAGGAAGCCATCACCGGCGGCATGATCCCCAAGGTGGTCTGCTGCGCCGATGCTCTTGAGGACGGGGTCAAGAAGGCGCACATCATTGATGGCCGGATGCCGCATGCGGTGTTGTTGGAGATATTTACCGATGTCGGTATCGGAACGGAGATAACGAAATGAACTCTCAACAATGGATCGAAAAATCAGATAAATACATCATGAAAACCTATGGCCGCTATCCGATCGTCCCTGTCAGGGGAGAGGGGTGCCGTCTGTGGGACGCGGACGGCAAGGAGTATCTTGACTTTCTTGGAGGTGTTGCGGTCAACAATCTGGGACACTGCCACCCGAAAGTCGTCGCAGCTCTTCAGAAACAGGCTGCAGAGCTGATCCACTGCTCCAATTACTACCAGATTCCCCAGCAGATCGAACTGGCGGAACTGCTCTGCAACAACTCGTTTGCCGATAAAGCATTCTTTTGCAACAGCGGTGCTGAGGCCAACGAAGCGGCCATCAAGCTGGCGCGTAAATACAGCCGCGATACGTACGGCCCGGAACGCTACGAGATCATCACCGCAGCCGATTCCTTCCACGGTCGCACCCTGGCTACAGTTTCGGCTACCGGCCAGGAGAAAGTACAGCGCTTCTTCGATCCTCTCCTGCATGGTTTCAAGCATGTGCCGTTCGATGATGTCGCCGCGCTGGAAGCGGCGGTGACACCTGCCACCTGTGCCGTCATGCTGGAACCGATCCAGGGAGAAGGCGGAGTTAATGTGCCGTCACCAGGATATTTTGAAGCGGTGCGTGATATCTGTGACCGCCACGGCCTGCTGCTGATCTTCGACGAAGTTCAGGTCGGAATGGGGCGCACCGGCAAGCTGTTCGCTTATGAACACTTCAATGTGGAGCCGGATATCATGACCCTGGCCAAAGCACTGGCCGGTGGGGCACCAATTGGGACCATGCTGGCAAAAGACAAATTTGCCGTCGCCTTTGTTCCCGGTACCCACGGTTCCACCTTCGGCGGCAATCCGCTGGTTTGTGCTGCGGCTATCGCCACGATCAGAACAATATTCGAGGATGGCCTGCTAAATCGGTGCGAGGAGATCGGGGAGTACCTGGAAGGAGAGCTCGATGCGCTTCAGCATAAATATCATTTTGTCAAAGAAGTGCGTGGCATTGGCCTGATGATCGGCATGGCGCTGGATATTCCGGCTGGTGATATTGTCAAAAAGGGGCATGAGCGGGGCGTGTTGCTGAATGTAACCCACGACACGGTGCTCCGCTTTGTACCGCCGCTGGTGGTAACAAAGCAGGAGATTGATGCAATGATTACAATCCTTGACGGGATTTTTGCCGAGGTTGAGGTTCCATAGCCATGCCGATTATCTCGTATTTCTTTGGCATTGTAATCACAATGCGGCACAGAGATCACCCGCCGGCTCATTTTCATGCGGAGTACCAAGGATTTGAGGCATTTGTAAATATTGAAAATGGTGAGATTATGGAAGGGAAGCTGCCCCGGCCTGCGGCGCGTATTGTTAAAGAATGGGCTGTACAGCATCAAAAGGAACTGTTGGATAACTGGGTGAACGCACAGAATCTGATGCCGCTCGAAATGATTAAAGGAGCTGATAATGATTAAAATATTGAGTGCCCAATATAATAGTGACTATCGTATCTGTTTAGAATTTTCAGATGGGACGACAGGAATGTATGATCTTAAATCTCTTTTGTTTTCTTATGAAACAACGCTCACTGTTCCATTGAGAGATATGACACTCTTCAGGAACTTCTTTTTGCAGTCTGGTGCGTTGTGCTGGAAAAATGGATTGGAGCTGGATCCACTTGCTATATACCGTGACCTTGAACAGGCCGGCACACTCTATCAGATAAAAAAAGCCGCATAATAAAATTTGGAGCAATTACCAATGACGCGACACTTTCTGGCGTTACACGATTATACAAAGGATGAGCTGGACGCTCTGTTGGCGCTGGCTGCAGACCTTAAGTACAAACAAAAGGCCGGTGTCCCGCACAAACTGCTGGACGGCAAAAGCGTGGCGCTGATTTTCGAGAAAGCATCCACTCGCACCAGGGTTTCCTTCGAGGTGGGGGTCTTTCAGTTGGGCGGTCACGGGCTCTTTATGCCTTCGGCCAATTCACAGATGGGGCGCGGCGAGCCGATCAAGGATAGTGCCAGGGTCATGTCCCGCTATTGCGACGGAATTATGATCAGAACCTTTGGCCAGGAGATAGTGGACGAGTTTGCGAAGTACTCGGACGTGCCGGTCATCAACGGTCTGACCGATCTTTTCCATCCATGCCAGATCATGGCTGATCTGCAGACGGTGATTGAGCACAAACGTACCTATGATGGGTTGACCTTTGCCTGGGTAGGGGACGGCAACAACATGGCCAACACCTGGATCGAGGCGGCCGCTATCTGCGGTTTTAAACTGCGGCTGGCCTGTCCTGCAGGTTATGAACCGGACAGCAACGTCATGGCGTGGGCTCAGGCCAAAGCTCCGGGTCTTATTACAGTGACGTCCGATCCAAAAGTGGCTGTGGCAGGTGTCGATGTCATCAATACGGATGTCTGGGCCAGCATGGGGCAGGAATCCGAGCAGAAGGAACGGGAAAAGGCTTTTGCCGGCTACTGCCTGGATGACGCTCTGCTCGCTCTGGCAAAACCGGACTGCATCGTCCTGCACTGCCTTCCGGCTCATCGCGGTGAGGAAATATCCGACTCGGTCATCGAGGGGAAAAATTCCGTTGTCTGGGACGAGGCGGAGAATCGTTTGCATATACAGAAAGCCATCATGGCTACGTTAATCAAATAAACCACCTGTAATCAAAAGGAGACTAAGCACATGGCAAAGAAACCCGAAATCAACAAAATCGTTCTGGCCTATTCCGGTGGCCTGGACACCTCCATTATCCTCAAATGGCTGAAGAACGAGTACGGCTGCAAGGTAGTCGCCTTTTCCGCTGACCTGGGACAGGGTGAAGAGCTTGATCCGGTTCGCGAGAAGGCGCTGGCTACCGGTGCCGACAAGGTTTACATCGACGACCTGAAAGAGGAGTTCGTGCGTGACTTCGTATTCCCGATGTTCCGCGCAAACGCCATTTATGAAGGGCACTACCTGCTCGGCACCTCCATCGCCCGCCCGCTGATCGCCAAGCGCCAGATGGAAATCGCCGCGAAGGAAAAGTGCGACGCCGTTTCCCACGGCGCCACCGGCAAGGGGAACGATCAGGTACGTTTCGAGCTGGCCTACTACCACTTCGATCCCTCCATCAAGGTTATTGCTCCCTGGAGGATGTGGGATCTGAACAGCCGCCAGGCGCTGATCGATTACGCCAAAAAGAATGATATTCCAATTCCGACCATCAAGAAGCGCCCCTGGTCGTCCGACCGCAACCTGCTGCACATCTCTTTTGAGGGTGGCATTCTGGAAGATACCTGGGCCGAGGCGCCGGAAGAGATGTATGTTCTGACCAAATCGCCTGAGAAAGCGCCCAACAAGGCGCAGTATGTGGAGATTGAGTTCAAAAACGGCAATGCTGTAGCGGTTGACGGCGAAACGATGACTCCGGCCCAGCTGCTGGCGCACCTCAACTACCTTGGCGGCCAGCATGGCGTCGGACGTGTCGATCTGCTGGAGAACCGCTCGGTCGGCATGAAGTCCCGCGGTGTCTACGAGACCCCCGGCGGCACGATCCTGCGCGAAGCGCATTCAGCCGTGGAGCAGATCACGATGGACCGCGAAGTCATGCGTATCCGCGACAGCCTGATTCCGGAATATGCCAAACAGATCTATGCCGGCTACTGGTTCTCCCCCGAGCGCCAGATGCTGCAGACCCTGATCGACGACTCGCAAAAATGCGTCAACGGCGTAGCTCGCGTTAAGCTCTACAAGGGACTTTGCCGCACAGTCGGGCGCAAGTCCGAGACCGATTCGCTCTTCAACCTCGACTTTGCCACCTTCGAGAAGGATCAGGTCTTTAATCAAGCCGATGCCGAGGGGTTCATCAAGATCAATTCGCTGCGTCTCCGTATCCGTTCCCTGATGCAGGCCAACCGGAAGAAGTAAGGATTGACTAAGAAACGCTTCAAGAAAGAACACATCGTCACTTCGGTTGTGGCGGTGATTGTGGATGAAGATGGGCGGGTACTCCTGACCAGACGGAGTATCCCCCCTTTTCTGAATCAGTGGGTTATGCCGGGAGGCAAGATCGATCTCGGTGAACCGATCTATGACGCGTTGAAGCGGGAAGTGCATGAAGAGGTCGGACTGGAGATTGAAGTCGATAACCTGATCGATGTCTTTGAACATCTCACCCCCGGGGATGAAAACTGTCACTTCGTCATCCTCTATTACCGCTGCCGTCCGCTCTATTGCGATGTCGTCCGGAACGATCATGAGGTAGCCGAGGCCGTCTGGGTTCCGAGTCACAAGCTGGGCGGCTACGCCATGCCGGCCGGTGCACGTTACATCCTTGAGAAGGTATTCCCCGGGTTCTCCAGACATGGGATTGCGGATAACTTCGATGCCTGAAATTATCGATAAAAAAGTAAACCTTGAATTTCCCATGGGGCATCACCTGCACTGCATGGTCGCCCAGATCCCCAATCACCTCAAACGGGCGGATACCGGCTTCAAACTGGTAGATCCGGAAGAGAAGTGGCGCCTGGTCAGTTCGGTGCTGGAGCTTGTCGCGGCCGGTGAAGGTAACCTGAAGAAGCTCCATTTTCTCCTGTTTCCTGAATCGAGTCTCCCCGCCTCCCGTTTCGACGACATGCTGACAACCATCGAGCAGCGCTTCCGCCCTAATATGGTAACGGTGTTCGGCATCGAACATATCAGTCTACGCGAATACCGCGCCCTGTTGGAACGTTTCAGTGCGGATAATGCCGAGGCGATCGGGCTCGTGGATCATGATATAGATTCTGGCGATGTGTTGAATATGCCGGTCAACTGGTGCTGCATCGCCGTCAAGGAAGCCGACGGCCGGTTGCGGGTCTTCCTTGAAGCCAAGAGCCACCCCTTTCACGGCGAAGAGTACATCGACACGTTTCACGACCTGTATCGCGGCAGGCATTTTTACCTCTTCCGCAGCCGTCCTTCATGTTTCAATTTCATGGCCATCATCTGTCTGGATTACCTCTATCGCGACCTGTACACGTCCAATATCCGGCAGATTATCGACCACGCCAACCAGCTCTTCTTTACAACACGGCAGGGTCTGGATGCCCTGTTCGTGGTTCAGTGCAATCCCAAGCCGGAACACCGCGCCTACCGTGATGTGATCAGCGGCTTCTACGGCGAATATCTGGAGGATATGCCGGGTGTGCGCGAGACGGTGACCGTCTTCGGCAATGTGTCGGAGGAGACCAGGATAGAAGGTTATCCCGCAGAGAAAGCTTTTGGCAGTTCGTATGTCGTTATCAACCAGAATCATCGCCTTGCTCAAGTATGTTTTTCGGAGTTTACTACGGATAATTACGATGGTTCTCCTGTCTGCCGACTCCGCTTTGGCAAGGGGACGCGGCTGCTCTATTTCAACCTCCCGCCCCAGCATGAGATCGACCCGCGCACCTCAAGGGTTCCGCTCAAGGTTCATGCCATCATGGCTATTGACGATTCCGGCATGTGGCGCAAGATTGCTGTTGATGAACCGGCGGCAGGGTCTGAGGTACCGACAGACACGTCTCCACTTTGATTTTATCCGTTTTTCGCGTATAGTGCGGCATCTTCAACTTCAATTCAGTCACAAGGAAAGTACACCATGTCCAAAGATAAACTGTGGGGCGGCCGCTTCACTCAGCCAACCGATAAATTTGTTGAGGAGTTCACCGCATCCATCGATTTCGACAAGCGCCTCTATCCTCAGGATATTCGTGGCTCCATCGCCCATGCCCGCATGCTGGGGAAGCAGGGTATCATCCCTCTTGAAGACGTCGAGCAGATCATCCACGGCCTGCATAAAATCCTGGAGCAGATTGAGGCCGGCTCGTTCGATTTTTCGATCACTCTGGAAGACATCCATATGAATATCGAAGCGCGCCTCTCGGCCGCCATCGGTGAGGCGGGCAAACGTCTGCATACCGGCCGTTCGCGTAACGATCAAGTCGCGCTGGATATCCGCCTGTATCTGCGTGATGAGATAGTTGCGATAATAACTTATATCGATCTGTTGATCGATGCTCTGCTGGTCCAGGCTGAGGATAATCTGGATACGCTTATGCCCGGTTTCACACATCTTCAGACCGCTCAGCCGATTCTGTTTGCCCATCACCTGATGGCGTATGTCGAGATGTTCAAACGCGACAAGGCACGGCTGGAAGATTGCCTTAAACGGGTCAACGTCCTCCCTCTGGGAGCCGGGGCGCTGGCCGGTACGACCTTCCCCATCGATCGTGAATATGTTGCCGAACAGCTCGATTTTCCGACCGTAACCCGAAACTCTCTCGACTCGGTTTCCGATCGCGATTTTGCCCTGGAGTTTCTTGCGGATGCCTCGATTCTGATGATGCATCTCTCCCGCTTTTCGGAAGAGCTGATTATCTGGTCAACCAGTGCGTTTCAATTCATTGAATTGTCAGACGGTTTCTGTACCGGTTCATCGATCATGCCCCAGAAACGGAATCCGGATGTGCTGGAACTGATTCGCG
>JANYBN010000116.1 GCA_025360785.1 Geobacter sp. | reverse complement strand
TCGCCGACCTCCTCGCGGATTTCGATGTTTGCTCCATCGAGAGTACCGATGGTTATGGCGCCATTCATCATGAATTTCATGTTGCCGGTTCCTGAAGCCTCCTTGCCGGCTGTAGACAGCTGTTCGGAGAGGTCGGTGCCGGGACAGATGACCTCCATGGCGGATACGCTGTAGTTGGGCAGGAATGCCACCTTGAGCTTGTCACCGACATCCGGATCGCTATTGACCACGTTGGCCACATTGTTTACCAGCTTGATGATCAGCTTTGCCATGGCATAACCGGGCGCTGCTTTCCCCCCTATCAGCACGCAGCGATCGGTCCACACGGCTGTGTCACTCCGCTTGATCCGGTCATAAAGATGGATGACGTGCAGAATGTTGAGGAGCTGACGCTTATACTCATGAATTCGCTTGACCTGGACATCAAACATCCCTTCAGGATTAAATGTGACGTCACATTTGGCCTGAACAAGAGCTGAAAGGTGCGCCTTGTTATCCTGTTTGACTTCATGCCAGCGCAGCCGGAATTCCTGATCATCGGCAAGTGGGGCAATCTTTTTGATCTGCTGCAGATCAGCCACCCAGCCGTCACCGATCTTTTCGCTCACCAGACTGCTTAAGCCGGGGTTGCAGCGGGCGATCCAGCGTCGGGGTGTCACCCCGTTGGTCTTGTTGTTGAACTTGAGCGGCCAGAGATCATAGAAGTCACGGAACAGCCCCTGAATCAGCAGTTGTGAATGCAGGGCGGCGACACCGTTAACCGAAAAACTCCCGACGATGGCCAGATACGCCATCCGCACCTGGGGGACGGGACCCTCTTCAATGATGGACATGCGTCTCATCCGCTCGTTATCACCGGGCCAGCGGCTGGACACTTCAGCGATGAAGCGGGCATTGATCTCCAGAACAATCTCCAGAATCCTCGGCAGAAGCTGGCCAAAAAGCGGCAAAGGCCATTTTTCCAGCGCTTCTGGAAGGAGGGTGTGATTGGTGTATGCCATCGTCCGGCGGGTGATCCCCCAGGCCTGATCCCATTCCATCCCCTGATCGTCCATCAGAATACGCATCAATTCCGGCACGGCACAGCTCGGATGGGTGTCGTTCAGCTGAAAACAGTTGTTTTCGGCAAATTCGCTGAAATCGCCTTTACGCACAATCTTCCAGCGATCAACGACATCCTGCAGACTCGCCGAAGCGAGGAAGTATTGCTGACGCAACCGGAGCACCTTGCCATTTTCACTGGCATCGTTCGGATAAAGCACCATCGTGATATTTTCAGCTTCATTCTTGGTGGCAACCGATTCCGCATAGTCTCCGGCATTGAACTCGCCAAGGTCAAAGGCATCGGTGGCGGCAGCTTTCCAGAGTCTCAGAGTATTGACGGTGCCGTTACGATAGCCGGGAATCGGAATGTCGTAGGGAACCGCCAGCACATCGTGGCTTTCGACCCAGCGGACGTGCTGTTCACCCGACTCGTTAAGATAATGTTCAGTGCGTCCGCCAAAGCGGACACGCTGGGTAAAATCAGGGCGTTCCTGCTCCCAGGGATTGCCATCCCGCAGCCAGTGATCAGGCTCCTCTGTCTGGCGCCCATCCACGATACGCTGGCGGAACATGCCGTATTCATATCGGATACCGTACCCCATCACCGGCAGCTGCAGAGTGGCGCAGCTGTCAAGAAAACAGGCCGCCAGACGCCCGAGTCCCCCGTTGCCGAGTCCGGCATCAACCTCGGCTTCGGCCAGATCTTCCAGATTGATGCCGAGCTGATGCATCGCCTGCGTGGCGGCATCGGTTATGCCGATATTCAGCATGGCATTACCGAGGGACCGCCCCATCAGAAACTCGAGCGACAGGTAGTAACCCTGCTTGCAATGAGACTCGATGTAGGTATAGCGGGTCTTTTTCCACCGTTCCATAAGCCGGTCGCGAACCGTCAGCGCCAGCGCCTTGTAAAAATATTTGACTGAATGGCAATATTTATTCTGTCCAAGCGTATAGGTGAAATATCTCCGGTAGTCGTGTATCAGGCTGGCAGCATCCTGAGGCAACGGGGGGAGCTCGGTCAAACCGGGTGAATGTATCGTGGTGCGTCTCTTTTTATGAACCATTTTCTGTTTCCTTCCCTATGTGGTGACGCAGGCAGTTTTATTAATCGACGCTCCAACTAATGCGTAAAAGCGTACACGATTTTGTGATAAAAGCAATTCACATCGGACTTGTCGTCTGTATACATGTCAGGCCGCCAGCTCCCGAAAACGCCTGACCGCCTCAGGTATGGCGTCCTCCTTGATATTTCCGAACGCCAGCCGCAAATATCCCTCCAGGCCGGGGCCGAAAACCTCGCCCGGCAGGCAGAGGATTGCCGCCTCATCCACCAGCCGTTTTGCCACCTGGCGGCCGCTGCAGCCGCTGAACGGATGGCGCACCCAGGCGAAGAAAGCGCCGCTGGCCGCCAGTCGAAACAGGTTGCCAGGCTGCATGAATTCTGCGCGGAACAGGTCGTGGCGGCGGGCCATCATTTCCCGGTTGGCCGCCACCCACAGGTCAAGGCGCTCAATGCCGAACTTGACGGCATGCTGGGTGATGCGCGGCTGGCAGACTGCCATGGTGTCCTGCGCCTTGAGGGCATGATGGATGAACTGTGCAGATGCGGCAAGCATTCCGGCGCGATAACCGGTCAGAGCAAATGTCTTGCCGAACGAGGCGATCTGTACGAAATAATCGCCCCAGGCCGGATCACTGAAAAGGTCGTGCGGGCGGAGGCCGCCGGGGATAAATTCATTATAGGTTTCATCCAGGATCAGGGCGATGTTGTGGCGCCTGGCTACCTCAAACAGCGCCCTGATAGTCTCCGGCGGGGTTATGGCGCCGGTCGGGTTGCTGGGAGATACCACCAGAATCGCCCTGGTCTTGTCAGTGATCAGGCTTTCGATGGTCTCCGGATTGGGCAGCCCGCCATCGGCCTCGACAAATGGAGCGTACACACCACGAACGCCGAGGATGTCGAGGGCCATCGGATGGTCAAAGTAATAGGGCGCCTGCACCACGACCTCGTCGCCGGCGCGGCAGAGGGTGACAATCGCCAGCCAGAAGGCCTGACTGGCGCCGATCGTCAGACAGAAATTATCCGGCGACAGTTCCGCACCGTATTTCCTGCCGTAATAGCCGCTGACGGCCTCGCGCACCTCATGCAGCCCCTCATCGGGCGAGTATTTCGACATGAGCGGGTCGCTCAGCAGCAGGGATAAATGTTCCGTCAATTCCGGGGCGGGGGCATAATCCGGCACCGCCTGGCAGAGATCGATCAGTTCCCGGCCATCGTGCGGCCGTCCGGCCAGCCATTGCTTTACCTCGGAAATAGGGGGGAAGTGGACATTGGTTATCAATGGTGACAGAATCATGCTGGTCTCGATTAAGGAGAATGGTGCGGCTGTGAAAATAGCTTAGCGCCTGAAGCGGTCAGGATACTGGCCATACTTTATGCGCGAACAGCGAATGAGACAAGCGGATTATTAATCATCTCTGTGGCGACATCGTTGTTGATTAACGAACAAATCTGCGTTATCCATCAAAGTTGCTGCAGCTCCGGCACCGTATCAGAGCTCATTTCCAATGGTCTGTGCTGAAGGGCAAGGGGCTGTTGTGATCGGCTACCCAGGCAGCAATGTCGGCCAAGGGCTTTTCCCCCTGCAAATCCCTCAGTAACATGTGATAGCCCTGCGCGTAGAAAGCCTTCAGGGTCGTTTTCGGCATTCTGTCAAGCATCCGGAGAGTCGGCTCCTTGGGAATTATCTGGTCATTTTCGCCGTATTGAACCAAGGTAGGCAGTTGCAGTTTCTCCGACCTCGACAAAGCTTCATCCATCAGATTGGTGAGACCGTACAGGGCGTCGATGCGGGTATCCTTTATGACTTGCGGGTCGCGCCCCAGAGACCGCAGCATCTCGACGTTGTCCGAAGGGGTGATGTGCATCCCTTTTCCGGTCAGCTTCATCCAGGGAAATGTATGTGAGGTGACGGCAAGCAGCCATCGTTGATACCAGGGCATGGTTTTTCGCCCCCAGACTGCCGGTGCGACAAGAATGACGCCGTCGACATCCGGCGGATTACTCCCGGTCATGGCAACGATGGTCACGGCGCCCCCCATACTCTCTCCCAATACATAGAGTGGAACGCCCTGGTGATGTTTGCGAATCTCCTTCACAAAACCGGAGAGATCGTTTGTGTATGCCTCGATACCGGCCCAAAGTCCGCGTCCCGGCGCACTGCCGAAACCACGCTGGTCGTAGGCGTAGCAGGCGATATCTTGGCGGCTCAGGTATGTTCCGGGTGCGCTGAAAAAGTTGCTGTAATCGTTGAAACCATGCAGGGCGACTATGACCGCCTTTACCGTGTTATCCTTCGGCAGCCAGGAGCGCATGGGCAGCATCGCCCCGTCGCCGGCCACAAAGTACCTGTTTTGAATACTCGGTTCGATGACCTGCTTGCCGGGGTGATTTACCGTCGGCAGGCAGGCGGATAAGCAGAGCAGGGTAACTGCCATTGTACCGGCTATTAATAATCTTCCAATACGAAACATGATTAGTCCTAAGGAGTTGTAATGAAGCTGACTGACGAACAAACCCGCAAGTTGATTTCCTATACCATCGAAGCGACCGCTCTCAAGCCGTTTCAGGTGGAACATACCGTAGAACTGCTGCAGGAAGGGGCCACAGTACCCTTTATCGCCCGATATCGCAAGGAGCATACCGGCGAACTGGATGAGGTGCAGATCCGTATGATCGAGGAACAGTTCATCTATTTCTGCGAGCTGGAAGAACGCAAGATCACTGTGCTCAAGTCCATCGCGGAGCAGGGAAAACTGACCCCCGAACTGCAGGAGCGGATCGAAGCCTCGCGCCAGAAAACCGAGATTGAAGACCTGTACCTGCCGTACAAGCCGAAGCGGCGCACCAAGGCGACCATCGCCCGTGAACGCGGCCTGGAAACGCTGGCCGATATCATTGCCGCCCAGGAGCTGACGACCGGCACACCCGAGGATGCGGCCTTCCCCTTTATCGATCCCGACAAAGAGGTGCCCGATGCGGCTGCAGCTCTTGACGGCGCCGGACATATCCTGGCCGAACGCCTCTCCGACAACGCCGATGCCCGCGCCATGGTGCGCCGCCTGACATATGAGCAGGGTGTGATGACGTCGCGGGTGGCGGCCGATTATAAGGAGCAGGTCACCAAGTTCGAGATGTACTATGACTTTCAGGAGCCGCTCAAGGCGATCCCGTCGCACCGGATGCTGGCGATGCGGCGCGGCGAGAAGGAGGAGGTGCTCTACCTCTCGATCACTGCGCCGGTCGAGCAGGTTCTCGCCGGATTGAAGTCGCGCCTGATTCTGCGGCACAGTATCTTCACTCCGCTGCTGGAGCGGGTCGCAGAGGATGCCTACAAGCGGCTGATAGCACCATCCATCGAAGTGGAACTGCGGCTGGAGAGCAAGGAGCGCGCTGACGAGGCTGCCATTCAAATCTTTGCCCGGAATCTGCGCGAGCTGCTGCTGGCGCCTCCGGCCGGGGGAAAGCGGGTACTCGGGATTGATCCGGGTTTCCGCACCGGCTCCAAGCTGGCGGCGGTTGATGCGACCGGCCGGTTCCTGGAGCATGTGACGGTCTATCCCCACATCGGCGAAGCGCGTATTCCCCAGGCCAGGCAGGATCTGCTCCGACTGATCGAAACCCATGCGATCGAGATGGTCGCCGTCGGCAACGGCACTGCGGGGCGCGAGATGGAGATTTTTGTCAAGGAGACCCTGGCCGGTGCAGGAAGGCAGCTCCCGGTAGTGTCGGTCAGCGAGGCGGGGGCCAGCATCTACTCGGCCTCGGATATCGCCAGGGAAGAGTTTCCCGAGCTGGATCTGACGGTGCGCGGTGCGATATCGATCGCCCGGAGGCTGCAGGATCCGCTGGGTGAGCTGGTCAAGGTCGATCCGAAAAGCATCGGCGTCGGCCAGTATCAGCACGATGTCAATCAGGGGATGCTGAAAAAGTCGCTGGACGGGGTGGTGGAGTCGTGCGTCAACTACGTGGGGGTCGATCTGAATACCGCGTCATGGGCGCTGCTTGCTTACGTTTCCGGCGTCGGTCCGTCGCTGGCCAAGGCGATTGCCCGCTATCGCGACGAGAACGGCTCCTTTGCCGCCCGCAAGGCGCTTCTCAAGGTGCCGCGTTTCGGGGCCAAAGCGTTCGAGCAGGCGGCCGGATTTCTCCGCATCCGGGGGGGGAAGCATCCGCTGGACAACAGCGCCGTGCATCCCGAGCGCTACGCTCTGGTGGAGGCGATGGCCGCCGATCTGGGTGTGTCACTCGTGCAGCTGACCGCCGATCCCGCTCTGGTGGCCAGAATAGACCTGAAACGCTATGTCTCGGTAAGCGTCGGCCTGCCGACCCTTACCGATATCATCGAGGAGTTGAAAAAACCGGGGCGTGATCCGCGCAGCCAGTTTCAGACCGCATCCTTCCGGGATGATATCCGCGAGATCGGCGATCTGAAGGAGGGCATGATCCTGCAGGGGGTCGTGACCAACGTGACAGCGTTCGGCGCTTTTGTAGATATCGGCGTTCATCAGGATGGCCTGGTGCATATCAGTCATCTGGCCAACCGCTATGTCAAGGATCCCAATGACGCGGTCAAGGCGGGGCAGGTGGTAAAGGTCAAGGTGCTGTCTGCCGACCCGCAGCGCAAAAGGATCGCGTTGTCGGTCAAAGAGGCGGAACAGGGGGGGAAGCCGGCATAAGCTTATGGCTGGTCCAGACGGCGCAGAGACAGTTACTGCTGTTCCAGGTTTCGCAGGAGGAGTTCGGCTCTCTCCCGCATGTCCCCTGACAGGTAGACTTCTCGCGAATTGAGGGCGCTCCGGTAGCAGAGTTTGGCCATCTGGCTGTCACCGAGCATTTCGTAGGCCCTGCCAAGGCCGATCATAATCTCGACGCTTTCGCGGCTCTTGGACAACGCACTTTGAAACATGATCACTGCGACATCCGGTCTACGTTGTTTAAGGAACAGTTCTCCCCGCAAACGATCATATTCAAAGTCATTATTGTTGACCTCATACGCTTTTCTGGCCAGATCGAGGGCCTTGGCGTAATCTTTGTGCTGAAAAGAGTGTCTGGCGAGAATGCCTAGTGCCGCCGTCGAGCGTGGATTGACACGAAGCGTATATTCCCAGAGAGTTGTATCGCTATTCCAGATCCGGTTCTGCAGCACGGAAATAACCGAGAGGCCGGCAATAGTCAACAGGCAGAGTACGTCCAGCCACACCCGCCGTTTTGCCATGAGCCGGACTGCTGCCGAGGCAACGATAATGACAAAAGGGAGCGAAGGGAGGAAGGCGTAGCGGTCGGCAACCACCGGCACCGTGGGGAAGATATGGAGGACCGGGATCATGGCGATGAGATACCAGGCGCTGCAGAAAAGAAGAAGCGGCTCTTTCCGGCGGAAATGCCAGGCAAGAATCCCGCTGCCGACAAGCAGGACAAGTGCGATAATGGAGCGGGGATCTGACATAAGAGCGCCAAATCGCTCCATATCATAATCAACCGTATAGCCGGCGGGAACAAGCAGTTTGTACAGGTAGAAGAAAGGTATCTGAAGGGCAATGGCGGCCTTTTCTGTCAGGCACGCCGCCGAGGTGCAGGATGGCACTTCCGGCATGAGCCGCGTTTTGAGTGCGATCGCCCTGAATAGGAAGAATCCTCCGCCTGAAATCAGGAAGAACGGCAGGAGCGCCAGCCATCTTTGCCAGCGGTTGGGACGGCCGAAATAGCAGGTAAAGAGAAGCAGAACCCCGGGGAGAATGATGCCGGTCGCTTTTGCAAAAAGTGCCAGCACCAGGCACCCGAGCGCAGCCCAGTAAAAGGCGAGCTTTTTTTGTGTCGTGGCAGTCAGGTACTGAAGATAGCAGAGACAGGAGAAGAAGAAAAAGAATCCTGATACCAGTGCATTGCGGCAAGTGATAAAGTTTACCGCCTCGCAGTGGATAGGGTGAACGGCAAACAGGGCTGCAGCAAACAGGCCAAAGGTTCGGGAATGGTCATCCTGTTCTCCATCCGCAGCCTTATCCCGGAATAATGCTGCAATCCTGGCAGACAAGTGATAGACAACGATGACATTCAGCCAGTACCAAACAATATTACTGAAGTGAAATCCGGCAGTAGTCTTGCCCCAGAGAGCGAAGTCGAGAGCATAGGTTAAGTCGCGAACCGGCAGATATTCGAGTTCGTTTGCTTTGAGTGAGAAAAAGATGGTCGCCAGGTCGAAATTGCGGTACGCCTCTTTGTAAGTTACGAAGATCTGGTCATCCCAGACGAAGCCATGGCCGAGTGTGTTACCGAAAACTACGGCAACGAGCAGAGTCAGCAATAAACAGGAATACCGGTTAGATGGCGTGAAGCGTGATAGCATGTGGTGTTCCTTCACAATATAAACAGCGGTAATTTAGTCAGCCGGTTTCACTGCAGGTGCTGTCTTTCTATCATTGATAAGATTCATGCGTCAAAAATATTATTGCAAACAAATGAAAGTATCTGACACCTGCCTAACGCAGTAAACGCCGGTTTTGGGTAAAATCGAGAAGAGGAGTTTCTAGTAAATGGAAGAAAAACAAGTGACCAACAAGCTTAGGCGTTTGGCGGCGGATTCGCCCGCCGACAGACTGGCAGCAAGCAAGGCGAATAATAATATGCCGATCATGGAAGAGAATGCTTCACCAGAGGTCGCCCGGGAAAACATTGTCAAGGAGATGATGAGGATATTCGACGGCTTGCTGGGGTGTACATCGAAGCGTACCGGGGTGAACCTTTCCTTGATAAAGACCTCGGCAAAAGCGGCTGCTACGGCCGGCAAGGCAAAGCCGGAAAGCGTCGCCCAGCGCAGGCTGGAAAAGGAAATCTACCGGTTGATCAAGGGGTTGGTCGAGCTGGATTCTCCCAACACCGGCTTTGCCGTCAATGTTCTCGTCAACAACGGCAACTATTATTACAACAAGGCCAACGTGCCGCTTTCGTTCGGAATTTTTCTCACATCACTGGTCGAGTTTCTGGAAGGACATGACTGCCTGAGTATCTGCCCAGATGAGATGGAAAAGCTGAAAGCACTCCTTACCAGAGGATAGCGGCAGAACTTCACCTCCGCATACCCATCAAGAAGCATGCTTCCCCGTTTTTTTTGATTGTTTCAGATGGGCCAGAAACACGACATGACGAAGACCGCCACGGCCGGGGCGGTCGGTCGTCACCGTGAAACCGGCACTTCGCAGGCGCTTGTCGAAACCTTCGTCATAATTCTCCCCCCATACCGCCACGACACCGCACGGTTTAAGCGCGGCGTGCATGTTGTCAATGGCCCGGCTACCGTAAAGCGGGTCATCGCTGTAGTGTGTTTTTGCGTGCGGTCCGCGGTACAGGTCGAGGACAATGGCATCAAAGCGCTCCTCGCCGCCGTTCACTGCGCTCCGGCGGATCCGCTGCGCTACATCGCAAATCTCCACGGTCACCCGCGGATCGGCGACCGCGTTTTCAGTCAGAGCGGCCAGCGGCCCCCAGCACCATTCGACAACGGCCGGGTTCAGTTCGGCCACGACGACCCGGGCGGTAGCCGGCAGGGCGTCAAGCACCGACTTGAGCGTAAAGCCCATCCCCAGACCACCCACCAGTACTCGTGGAGTTTCACTCTCCTTCAGGTGGCCGCAGCCGAGCTGACCGAGCATCACCTCGGAACGGTTTGCCAGGCTGTTCATCAGCACCTGCGAGCCGATCATGATCAAAAAATCCCGCTCGCCGCGCTGACGCAGTTCGAGAGCCCCTTCGTCGGTGGAGATACTCTCAATTGTTTTCCAGGGTTGTGCCACGGTTGCCTGCCTTTCAGAGCCTCATGGTTTTACCGAACTGATTCGACCGGCATCACTCAAGTATAAATTTCTGAAAAATTGACTCAAGTCATAATTCCGGAGACCGCAATCGGTTAAGATTTGTACTGTATCATAAAAATAGATTCAGTACGACAGGAGGAATGAATTATGTGTGAGTGCGGATCGTCCCGGACACCGGGAATAGGGCCATTTGCTACCGGCAGGGCATTGGTGGAGTTTGTCCTCAACGCCCATGGCGGGTCAGTGGCGGTGTCGGCGCTCCCCGGCGGCCTGGAGCATAACTGCCAGGGGTGCGGAAAACATTTTGTGCAGGAGACCTTCGTGCAGAGCTGCCCGGTCTGCGGAGGCGTGCATGCCGTTTCCCCGCCACGCGCCACCGATTCGGCGGCAATTCAATTTGCCGGGGTTGATTTTGTTTTGCCGAAGGCAGCCTGATAATGTTCACACCAGGGGCGTAACGTCCCCTGGTGTCGCGAAATGTCATTTATTCTGGACGATATCAACACAAATTTCTCGGCGCGAGTCAGCGTCTTTATTTCCACCTCTCTCTTCCCCGCGCTGCTGCGGCTGTGCCCGCCCTCCAGATAGACAACCTCTACCGGCTTTCGCCCGCGAAAATATTTGGCTCCACGGCCCGAGGCGTGCTGGTCGAAGCGCCGTTGAAGGTCCGTTGTGATGCCGGTATATAGCGTACTGTCCGAGCAGAGAATCATATAGACCTGCCAGTTCATTTCCGGATCACCGCTCATTCGGCGCAACAGGAGAGCAGGCTGATGTCCCTATTGAATCCCTGGGCGCAGAGCTTGAGTCCTTCTCCGATTGACGGGTATACATGCATCGTTGTCGCAAGGTCAGTCACGGTTGCCCGCATGTGCAGGGCTAGTGCGGCCTCATTGATCATGTCCGCTCCCCGGTGACAGACCAGGTGAACGCCTAGCAGCCGTCCGCTCTCCCGGTCGGCGATCATCTTGATCATGCCGTCTGTCATGCCGGTGACGTGCGCCTTGGGAATTGCGCTGACCGGCATGCAGTTGACGACACAATCGAAACCCGCCTGCCGTGCGCTATCCTCGGTGTGCCCTACCATGGCCACTTCCGGATCGGTAAAGATCGCCATCGGCGCGGCCAGATAATCAATCGCGCAACCGCATCCCTCATTGAACATGTCGTCCACCGCGACAATACCTTCCCTGGCGCCGACCGTGGCGATCATCATTTTGCCGACCACATCTCCGGCGGCCCAGATACCGGCCACCGAACTGCGCATCTGTCGGTCGGTGATGATGAATCCCTTGTTATCCAGCGCCACGCCGGTGGTCTCCAGCCCGATACCTGAAGTGGCCGGTTCGGTGCCCACCGCAATAAGCAGTTTTTCACAAGTGAATTTATGTCTCATTCCATCAACATCGGCATATACCACATTCAGCTCACCGAGCCGGTCCAGAGAGCAGAATTTTACATTCGTAACTACTGTGATCCTCTCTTTAACAAGAACACCCTCCAGCGCCGCCGAAAGCTCATGCTCTACGGTCGGGAGCACGCGTGGACCATGTTCGAGAATCGTCACCCTGCATCCCAGGCGGTGGTACATCTGGCCAAGTTCCACGGCGATCACCCCTCCGCCGATGATGACGAGAGAGGCCGGGAACTTCTTGAGAAGCAGGGCGCTGCGGCTGGTGAAATAGTCACATTTTTCCAGACCGGGCAGGTTGGGGATGCGCGGATTGCCCCCTGTCGCAACGAGAAAACGCCCGGAGTGGTAGTGACGGTCGTCGCATACAACGGTACGGGAATCACTGAAGCGGGCGGTTCCTTTGACCAGATCCAGGCCTTTCATGCTGCCGAGAACATCGAGATAACGCTCCTGGCGTAACCTTGCCACCACAGTTTCACGGTGTTTGAAGAGGCGTTCCGCATCGACAGGATGGGCGTTTTCATCACTGCCGATGCCAAGCCTGCTTCCCAGAAGTGCTTCATGCTTGTAGAGCGCGGCATGAATCAGCGTCTTGCTCGGTATGCATCCCCAGTTGATGCAGGTGCCGCCAAGAACGCTTTTTTCGAACATCAGAACGCGCGCTCCGCAGCTCGTGGCGCGTAACGCGGCGGCAAAAGCGGTTGAACCGGATCCGAGTATTATCAGGTCATATGTGGCGTCCACGTTTACTCACTTCGACCCTACCCGTTGGTGCGGGAGGTGCAATTACATTAAAATGGAAAGGCTGCCGATTTTAGCAGCCTTTCTTTCCGGCGGCTACCAGGTTCATCATTAATCAACCGGATTACCCTCTGTCTCGACATCAAAAATCTCCATCAGCGTTTCAGGAGTATATGCGCATACATTGGTGCGCAGGCCTGTTTTGCCTTTGTGTACCCACTCAACCTTGTCGCCGTTTTTGTCATGCAGCAGCTTCACCCTGGAACCGCCCACACGCAAGACCTCTTTCCACATGTCATCCATGGTCAGCAGATCAATTCCTCCGAATTCCTCCGTCCCCTTGGTGTTTTCCAGAAAACGGTCGATCAGATCATAATCAAGAAAATCCTCCTCTTTTCTCCAGCACTTAACAAAGCAGTATTTTTCGTCCTTCCGTTCGTTAAGGGTCTTGACAATATCACGTCCTCTCATGGCCCACCTCCATTCCTGCCGGTTGTCAGGCAGACATTAAACTCACTTCCCTTCGACTTTATTATACTCTTGAAAAATAAATCAGGCGCAAATTATCTGGTTGGCCAAGGACGTTGCCGCAGGTGTCTGGATGTGGATTGTATCCCACCTGTTTGCTCAAGTTAGTTTGCGAATCGTCTTTAAAAATGGTACCATAGGTCTGGTAGAAGAAGGAAAAAGTTTGAGTAACTTTTCAGGCTTTTGAAAGGAGAATACAATGAACATTCTCGAATGCACCATAAAGATGAAGCAAGAGACGCGGGAGCATTATGAACGTCTCGCCGGGGCTGTTGCTGAAAAGGAAATGAAACGTCTGTTTTCATTGTTGGCGGCAGCAGAAGATGAGCATATAGAGAAACTGAGGGCATTGAACGATACAATGATTAAGAAGGGGTTGGAGACGTTGGATGAAAGCATGTGCGTGTTCAGTCCGCATATTGATCCGCGGCATCTGGCTGAAGCGTTGCGTAATGACCCGGATGCTTACAGAAGTGTTGTACAGGAAGAGGAGGAAACGATCGAGTTTTTTGACCAGCTGAAAACCAAGTCCGATAGCGAGCAGATGAAGAGGGTTTGCCAGGTATTGGCTGACAAAGAACGTGAACACCTGACGATGCTAGAAAATATTTATTTCTTTGTAGAAGAGCCCAGAACGTATCTTGAATGGGGCGAGTTCAGTAATCTAAAAGGGCTCTAACAGCTGGAAACATGCGACTCGGGCTTCATGTACGCCGCAACCTTTCGTTGCGGCGTTTCAGTTTCAAACCACAGAGAATTTAAAGATCCCGCTGTTTTTTTCTCCGGCAGTTCACCCTCCTGATCTCAATCTCACCATCATATTCATGCAGCAGTGACGGGCTGTCCCGGAAATGCTTCCGGCAGTTGCTCTCGATCATCCCCTCATTGAAGTTGGCGTAGCAGTAGCTGCAGCGGAAGCGGCAGCTATTATACATTCCCATGTCAATCGATGCGATGCACCGGCATGCTTCCCTCTGACACTTATCCTTTTGAAAGGTGATATTTGCGCCGAACAGCTCCCGGATCAGTGCGCCGTCAATGCAGGCGCCATGCTCTATGCCGATGTGTGCTAGTTCCACCTCCTCGCTGCAGGAGAATATCTGCAGTTCGTAGCGGTCGGCGATGGCTTTGAATCCCCGCGCGACCAGATCAAGCGCCTCTGCCTGTTCCGGCAAGGTGATGTCCTCCAGCGTGATGCCGGTCCCGGACAGGGCTTTGTGCAAGCGCCCCTGCCCCTTGCCGTAAAAGTCGTAGAAGCTGAATACCACTCTGCCTGTGGCGACCCTCAGCAGGGCGGCGAGACATTCAGCCTGCTCCAGATGCCATGATGCCGGTGTAGCAGAACTAAGGATGATCGGGTCGTAGCGCCACACCACCCGCTCTCTGCCGATGCGGTCAGCCAGCTCGATCATGGTGTCGATGCGATCCTGCAGTGGCGGGACGCCCGGCTCGAAGTTTATGTCGTAGGGATTGAGGGTGAATTGGAAGTAGTAGTTCAGGCTGCGCTCGTCGAGCTCATTCAGGTGTTTCATGAGCGGTTGCTGGTTCTTGGTCCAGAAACAGATGGCGTCCACATCTTCCGGTTTCAGGCTGAATCCGGTGACCTGCCTCCGGTTGAACGGGTTGACCCGGTAGAAGAACCCCTCCCGTACCCGCTGCATGAACCATTCGGCATAGAAGGCCGGTATGTCAGTGCGTCTGCTGGCGGAAATGATCATGAATTATTCTTCAATCCCATGAAACCTTGAAAAGCTCCAAGCATTTTTTGGTTAAATCCAGGCTTCCGGCACTTCGATTTTCCCGACCAGGCGGGTAAAAAATTCCGGGATACCGGTTTCAAAGGTCATCCGTCTTCCGTTGACCGGATGGGTGAAAGAGAGCGATCTGGCATGCAGCGCCAGAGTGCCGTAGGGGTCGTTCCCCTTGCCGTATTTTTTATCCCCCACGACCGGATGTCCTTTTTCCGACAGATGTACCCGTATCTGGTGCTTGCGGCCGGTGAGCAGGTGGATTTCCAGCAGACTGAATCCCTTGGTTTCTTTCAGAACCGTATACTCGGTATGCGACAACTTCCCGGCTGTCTGATCGGGAGTGGAATAGACCGTAAAGGCGCTGTTCTCGGTTAAATAGCTGCTGATAGTCCCTGCTTTCGGCGTCAGCGAACCATATACGACCGTAAGGTAGCGCTTGTCAGTCTCCTGCCAGTGCTCCTGCAGAAAGTTCTTGGCCGTTTCGCTCTTGGCAAAGATCAGGATGCCGGAGGTCTCGCGGTCCAGGCGATGGACGATGTAGATCCGGTTCCGCGAGCGGGGATCCCCTTTCCGGACATAATCATTGAGAATCGAGTGAGCCGTTCTCGACTTGTCACGCTCCGTCCCCATCGTCAGGAGGCCGCACGGTTTTTCTACTACGATGATATCCTTGTCTTCATAAAGGACCGGGAGCCCTTTGGGCTGATATTTCGCCGGGGGGCGTTTTGTAGTTGGCATGGTATTCTTTCTCGAAAAGATATGTTTTTCAGGTTGCGCGGGTGAAACATTTAAACTACCATGTCCAAAATTTCAACCCACTGTAAGTTATAATGTGCTTCCGATTATTTCCTCGACCATCTCCTTCCGGAACACCAGATCAAAACTATAACAGCATGAGGAGAATATACTATGGATGAGCAGCTTCAAGCAACGCCGATCTGCGGTCGGCATCGCGCCCTTAACGCCCTGATGGCACCTTTTGGCGGTTGGGATATGCCGATTCAGTACGAGGGGATTATCGCCGAGCACAGCTGGTGCCGCACCCAGGCCTCGCTCTTCGACATCTGTCACATGGGCGAGTTTATTTTTCAGGGTGATTTCGAGGCTGGCGGCCTTGAGGATGTTTTTACCTTTTCGGTGAAGACAATTCCACTCGGGCGCTCACGCTACGGCTTTCTGCTCAACGAGCAGGGAGGGATCATCGACGACCTGATCGTCTTCCGCATGGCCGAGGACAAGGTCATGATCGTGGTCAATGCCGCCACGGCGCCCAAGGATTTTGCTGCCATCAAGGGGCGGCTAAAGGGCGGCTCCTTTACCGACATTACCGCTGCGACCGGCAAGCTGGATCTTCAGGGGCCGCTCTCCCGCTACGTCATGGTTGAACTCTTCGGGGAGGAGGTCGCCAGGATTCCCTATTTCAAATTTATCACCGTCACTATCCTCGGTGTCGAGGCGATTGTCAGCCGCACCGGTTATACCGGTGAACTGGGGTACGAAATTTTCATCTCATCCGATAAGGTCTGCGAACTGTGGGATCTGTTCCTGCAGGATGAGCGCGTCAAGCCGGCCGGTCTCGGGGCGCGTGACGTATTGCGCCTTGAAGTGGGCTATTCGCTCTACGGCAGCGACATTGACGAGGAGACCACGCCGCTTGAAGCGGGGCTGGAGAGTTTTGTCAACTTCGACAAGAACTTTGTCGGCAAGGATGCGCTACTGCGGTTGAAGGAGCAGGGTGTCGCCCGGAAAAAGGTGGCCTTCGAGGTCAACGGCCGTCGTTCACCTCGCCATCATTATGAGATCTGCTTTGAAGGTGAGACGGTCGGCAACGTCACCAGCGGCGTCTTCTCACCGATGCTCGGCAAAGGTATCGGCATCGGCTTTATCAAGCCGGAGCTGGCGTCCATCGGTACGCCGCTGACCATCCGGCACGAGCGGGTCAGCATGGAGGCGACGGTCTGCGAACTGCCGTTCTTCAGGGACGGCTCGGTGCGTGCGTAAACCTGAACTGCAATGGAACGCGGATGACGCGGATTGAACGGATTTACGCAGATTTCAAACCTTTTTTTTGTCTTGGTTGATCTGTGTTAATCCGCTTAAATCAGATTTGATACGCGTCCCATTGCCTTTTATTTTTTAGATCAAATACCAGGGAGGAAGAAACGATGAGCATTTATTTCACCAAGGAACATGAGTGGGTCAAGGTTAAAGATGGGATCGGCGCGGTCGGCATCAGCGAGCACGCTGCCCATGAACTGGGTGATATCACCTTCGTGGAGCTTCCCAAAATGGGTGCAGTTGTCAAACAGTTTGGCGTGCTGGGAAGCATCGAGTCGGTCAAGGCCGCCAGCGATATTTTTGCACCGGTTTCAGGCAAGGTGATTAAGGTGAACGAGGCTCTGGAAGTTGCCCCTGAGATCGTCAACGAAAGCGCCGAGGATGCCGGTTGGATGGCCTGGGTCGAAATCGCCGACGAGTCGGAGCTGAAGAACCTGATGACGCAGGAGCAATACGACGACTATTTGAAATCATTGTAGGGGCGAGTCGTTGACTCGCCCCTACGGGAGAAATATATCATGAACGAAAGCCACTACTGTCCCCACACGCCGGAGGAGATCGCCGAGATGCTCTCCGTGATCGGCGTTGCCAGCGTTGAGGATCTCTTCGCACCGATTCCCGCAGAACTGCGTGCCAAAACCTTCAACCTTCCCTCAGGCATGTCCGAGTTCGAGACTTTCGACAGGATGAAGGCCATTGCCGGAGATAACACCCAGGGTGTGACCAATTTTATCGGCGGCGGCTTTTACGATCATATCATCCCCGCTGTAGTCGATCACCTCTCCGGCCGCGCCGAGTTCTACACCGCCTATACCCCTTATCAGCCGGAATGCTCACAAGGTACGTTGCAGGCGCTGTTCGAATACCAGACCGCGATCTGCCGCCTGACCGGGCTCGATGTCTCCAACGCTTCCCTGTACGACGGCGGAACCGCCTGTGCCGAGGCCGCGATGATGGCGCTACGTGTGACCGGCCGCAACAAGATCGTTGTGGACGGCTGCGTCAGCCCCTTTTCCAGGCAGGTACTGAAGACCTATCTTTTCAACCAGGACGTGGAAGTAATAGAGATTGCGCCGCAGGCCGGGTTGCTGGGCCGTGCCGAACTGGCCGCCCTGCTGGATGACAGCGTCGCTGCCGTGCTGGTGCAGAACCCCAATTTCTTCGGCAGCATCGAGGATTTTACGGCTCTGGCGGATCAGGTCCATGCCAAGGGCGCTCTTCTGATCGGTTCAGTCTATCCGATCGCGCTCGGCATGTTGAAGTCCCCCGGCGAGACCGGCATTGATATCGCCGTTGGTGACGGCCAGAGCCTCGGTAATCCGCTTTCGTTCGGCGGCCCCTCTTTCGGTTTCATCGCCGCCAAAAAGAGCTATATCCGCAACATGCCCGGCCGTATTGTCGGCGAGACCGTGGATAGAAACGGCAAGCGCGGCTATGTGCTGACGCTGCAGGCCCGCGAACAGCACATCAAACGACACAAGGCTACCTCGAACATCTGCAGCAACCAGGGGCTCTGCGCTTTGCGCGGGCTGATTTTCCTCTCCTCCGTTGGGAAAGAAGGGCTTGCCGACCTGGCACGCCTGAACCGCGACAAGGCCGAGTACGCCAAGGCGCAGTTGAGCAGGATTCCAGGGGTCACCGTGCTGCCATCGATCACCTTCAACGAGTTTACCCTCTCCCTGCCGAAAAACGCCGCTGGTGTCGTGGTCGCGTTGCTTGGGTCGGGTATTGCCGCCGGCGTACCGCTGGGGCAGTATTACAAGGGATCGGAAAACTGTCTGGTTGTGACGGTTACCGAGAAACGGACCAAGAAGGAAATCGATACGTTTGCCAAGGAACTGGAGGTGGCGCTATGCAACTGATCTATGAAAAATCCACCCCCGGTCGTCGCGGTATCAAGCTGCCGGCATCCGATGTTCCTGCCGCCGCAGCGCTGCCGTCTGCACTGCTGCGCAAAGAAAACGCAGGCCTGGCCGAAGTATCCGAACTCGATCTGGTGAGGCATTTTACCAACCTGTCCCGCCGCAACTTTTCGGTGGATACGAACTTTTATCCGCTCGGCTCCTGCACGATGAAATACAACGCCAAAGTGCTGGAAAACGCCGCATCCCTGTTCGCACCGTTTCATCCGATGACTGCGCTCCTTCCGGGCGGCGTGGAATTCTGTCAGGGTACCCTGGGAATGCTGTATGACTTGGGTCAGCTGCTGGCCGACATCACCGGCATGGACGAGGTCACCACCCAGCCGCTGGCCGGCGCTCACGGCGAGATGACCGGCATCATGCTGGTCTCGGCCTACCATGCTGCCAAAGGGAATAAGGCGAAAAAGAAATACGTCGTAGTTCCGGATTCGTCCCACGGCACCAATCCTGCCTCGGCGGCGATAGCCGGATACGAGATCATCACCGTGCCGACCGCATCATATGGCGATATGGATCTGGAGCTGTTTAAGGCGGCGATGACCGACGAGGTTGCGGCGGTCATGATGACCTGCCCCAATACCCTCGGCCTGTTCAACCCGCACATCAAGGAGATCAGCGACATCGCCCACAGTCATGATGCGCTGATGTACTACGATGGCGCTAACCTGAACGCCATCATGGGCAAGGTCAAGCCCGGCGATGTCGGCTTTGACGTTATTCATGTCAACCTGCATAAAACCTTCGGCACGCCTCACGGCGGCGGCGGTCCCGGCTCCGGTCCGGTAGGCGTCAAGAAGGCGTTGATCCCGTTCCTGCCGCAGCCGCGCATCGTCATGGATGCTGACGGCAAGCTGCTTCTGGAAACGGAAAACAAGGGCACCATCGGCCGCACGGCCAACTTCTTCGGCAACTTCGGCGTCATGGCCAAGGCCTACGCCTACATCATCATGCTCGGCCGCGAAGGGCTGATCCAGGTTTCCGAGCAGGCGGTGCTGAATGCCAACTACATCAAGGAAAAGCTGAAAGCCTACTACGACCTCCCCTACGACATGATCTGCATGCATGAGTGTGTCTTTTCAGCATCCAAGCAGCTGGAGCATGGCGTTCACGCGATCGACATCGCCAAGTTCCTGATCGACAAGGGGTATCACCCGCCAACGGTCTATTTCCCGATGATCGTCAAGGAGGCTATCATGATCGAGCCGACCGAGACCGAGAGCAAGGGAGCCATGGACGCCTTCATCGAGGTGATGATCGAAGCGGCCCAAACCGCGATAAGTAACCCGCAGGCGCTCCACGATGCGCCGCTGACCATGCCGATCTCGCGGCTGGACGAGACCAAGGCGGCCCGAGAACAGAACGTCTGCTGTATCGGGTGAGTCTGATTTTTTGTGAAGAGATGTAACGTACAATGAACAGAATCGCACCAACCTGGCGCCTCATCGTGACTCCGCCGCTCTCCGGAGCGGAGAATATGGCTATCGATGAGGCGCTGCTGCGTTCATTCGATCCCGGCTCTTCCCTGCCGGTACTGCGCTTGTACGGCTGGTCTCCTCCGGCACTGTCACTGGGGCGCTTCCAGAAGGCGCCTGAGGTGCTCGACCTGGAGCGCTGCCGTGCCGACAATGTGGCGGTGGTGCGGCGCGTCACCGGCGGCGGTGTGATCTACCATGCCGATGAGTTGACCTACTCGCTGGTCTGCGCCCCGGGGCAGATTCCGCCGGCTGTGTCGGTCAAGGACTCCTTCCGTGTGCTCACCGGCTTTCTGCTGGCCTTCTACCGAAGACTTGGGCTTGATCCCGCCTATGCGGCCGATGCTGCTCCTGATGGCGCGCGACTAGGCGAACGTACCGCCTTCTGTTTTGCCGGCAAGGAGAGTTTTGATATTCTCGCGCGTGGCCGCAAGATCGGCGGCAATGCCCAGCGGCGGCTCAAGGGAGTTATCTTTCAGCACGGTTCTATCCCGCTGCAGAACCGGGCCGTGACCGGACTGACGTACATGCGGGATCAGGCTCCGGAACATGCCGAGGGTACTGCCAGTCTGGCCGAGTACGGAGTGAGCGCCGACAGGGATAGTCTGATCCGTGAGATTGCCGCTGCCTTCAGTGACTACTTTGGTGTGGTGCTTGAAAGCGATACGTTGTCTGAACCGGAACGGGCGGATATGGACGGATTGCTAGCGAACAGGTATAGTGCGGATAGTTGGAATCTGGAAGGAGTGGCGGAGTGAATATTCAGCGCAAACCGGAATGGCTGCGGAAAAAGATAAACCCCGGTGATCAGAGCGAGATGCGGCAGCTGCTGGGTGAGTTGCGGCTCAATACCGTCTGTCAGCAGGCGCTCTGCCCCAATATTTCGGAATGTTTTGCCTGCGGCCAGGCAACTTTCCTGATCCTGGGGAGGAACTGCACCCGTCTCTGCTCCTTCTGCAACGTGGAGAAAACAGCGCCGCTGCCGGTCGATAGCGATGAGCCGTCACGGGTGGCCGAGGCGGTTCATCGCCTGAAGCTTTCCCATGTGGTGGTCACCAGTCCGACCCGGGATGATCTGCCGGATGGCGGCGCAGGTCTGTACGCAGCCACGGTTGCGGCAATCCGCACGTCCTCTCCGAATACCCGGATCGAACTGCTGATTCCCGATTTTCAGGGGAGCGTGCCGAGTCTGGCAGAGGTTGTGGCATCATGTCCGGATATCATCGCCCACAACGTCGAGACGGTGCCGCGGCTCTATCAGATCCGGAGTGGCGCAGATTATGCCCGTTCGCTGGATATGTTGCGGAGCTGTGCCGGGATGGCGCCGGATATCCGCACCAAGTCGGGGATCATGCTCGGGATGGGGGAGACGGAGGATGAGGTGCTAAGCGTGTTAAGAGATCTGCGGGATGTTGAGTGCGCCTATCTAAGTATCGGCCAGTATCTGGCCCCGAGTCGCCGCCATTACCCGGTGCAGGAATATGTCGTCCCGGAGCTGTTCGAGTCACTGCGGATGCAGGCGCTGGAGATCGGGTTCAGCCATGTGGAGAGTGGCCCCTATGTGCGGAGCTCGTACCATGCGGGCAAGTATGCTTGAATGTCGCAAACTTTGAAACCTTGGAAAGAGTACGATTCTGATTAAAGTAACTCAGCGAGACGGCCTCGGGAGACTGTATCCAATGTTGAAACACAAGATAACCGCTCCCGGACTTCCTGCCGGCATCGTGCAGAGAGAACGGCTGTTTCGCCTTTTGGAAAAAAACAGCGGGAAGCCGGTGAAATGGATATCCGGCCCTGGCGGCTCCGGCAAAACCACTCTCGTTTCCAGCTATCTTGAAACACGCAAGCTGCCTGCCATATGGTATCAGATGGACCAGAGAGACGCCGACCCCGCCACGTTCTTTTATTACATGGGGCTGGCATTCGCAGATAGCGCTTCCCCTGACCATGAGTCGCTGCCGCTTCTGACCCCCGAATACCTTGCAGGCATCAGAACCTTTACCCGCCGTTACTTTGAAACACTCTTCACGCAGTTGCCCGTCCCTCATGCGATTGTCCTCGATAACTATCAGGACGTTTCTTCCTCTTCACCAATTCACGAGTTAATCCTGGAGGGTCTTTCCGTGCTTCCGGACGGGATTACCGTCATCGTCCTGAGCAGGAACGAGCCGCCACCCGTACTTACCCTGCATGATACTGCCGATCGGTTTGAATTCATCGGTTGGAACGACATTCGTTTTTCCTTCGATGAGGCGAGGCAATTCGCCGGGATTCAAACGGAAAGTCCCCTTGAGACCGAAGCACTTACTTGTCTATACAACAAAACAGACGGGTGGATAGCGGGCCTGCTCCTTATCCTTGAGAGCCTGAAGGGGAGCGCTATTGATTTTCAATTGCTGGATAGTCTGCCTCTTGGCAAGGTTTTCGACTACTTCGCCGAAAAAATCTTTGACGGCAGCGATCCGGAATTACAGGGATTTTTGCTGAAAACCGCTTTCGCCCCGGGAATAACGGCGCATATGGCAGAGCAATTGACCGGCATCGAGAGTTCCGAACAGATCCTCTCCCGGCTGTGCCGCAACCGTTTCTTCACAGAAAAGCGCTCGCCGGCCGACCCGGTCTACCAGTACCATCCACTATTCAGAGCGTTCCTTCTTTCACGGGCGGAAAAAACATTTCCGGTTGCTGAATTGAGAGAAATAAGGCGCAAGGCCGCCTCGCTTCTGGAAGGAACCGGCCGGACTGAGGACGCGGCGGGCCTGCTGATAGAGGCTGCCGATTGGGACGGCATTACGGAGCTGCTCCTGAATGCGGCACCGCTCTTTGCAGCGGAAGGAAGAAGCGAAGCCGTGCATGCCTGGTTGGGGAGCATTCCTGAGGAAATCGTGGAAAGCGTTCCCGGTCTGCTCTACTGGAAAGGGATCTGCCTCCTGCTGCATTCACCACCGCAAAGCCGGATTTGCTTTCGGAAGGCCTTCGATCTCTATTCCCGGTCAGACGACAAAATCGGCATGTCCCTCTCCTGGTGCGGTGGCGCTGGCGTTTCCCTGTATGATGGGGAATTCACGCCCCTGGATGAATGGCTCTCTTTGCTTGAGGGGATGCATATTGATGAGTTCACCTTCCCCTCGCAGCAACTGGAAGACCAGATGGCCATGAGTATCTTTAACGCTATGGCATTCAGACAACCGCACCACAACGACATTTCCATGTGGCGCGAACGGGCCGTTCCTCTCGTGCGTGGGAGTGCCGACATCAATTTCCGTCTGCAGTCCTCCATCCATCTTCTTGTCCACGATCTGTGGAACGGCAACTTCGGCATGGCGACTTTTCTGCTGGAACAGACTCTGGGTATGGCTCGCTCCCGCAGGATCTCGCCGATGACCGATATCACCATCATGAACGCTCAGGTGCTCCATGCCTTTTTTACCGGGGCATGGGCGTTGGGGTGCACGCTGGCTGTTGACGCATTGCGGGTGGCGGACGAGACCGGAGTTCATGTCTGGGACAGTCAGCTGCTGGGAAACGGAGCTTCTTGCGCCCTCGGCAGCGGAGATCTTGCCATGGCGGATAATCTGCTGAAAGGCATGGAAAGCCGCTTGGCGTGGGGAGGTAAAAGAATAGATATCGGCCAGTACCACGTATTATGCGGATGGCGGGAGCGTAACAGAAATGATTTCCTGGCAGCTTCCCGACACCTCGAACTGGCCCTGGAAAACTTACATGCCATTGGATTCCTGGCGACGGAGACCGTGGCGCATATTTTTATGGCAGAAAACCTCCGGGAAATGGGCTCTGCAGAACAGGCCGGGGCATCTCTGTCTCAGGCATACGATCTTGCCAGCGGCATGGGGAGTCGTTTTCTTGAGTTTATGTGCCTTTTCAACAGCGTTCAACTGGCGCTGGATCGTTCAGATGAGCGGCAGGCCGACAGCCAGCTGCGTAAGATGCTGGCGCTCGGCAGCACGGAAGGGTACATCAGCGGCTGGATATGGCGTCCTTCTTCCTTGCTGCGGTTATGTGTCAAAGCCCTTGAAAACGATATTGAGGTGGATTATGTCAGGGGGCTCATCCGCAGATGGTCCCTGCTGCCGGAGACGCCCCTGCATATCGATACGTGGCCCTGGCCGTTAAAAATCAAATCCCTTGGATCCTTCGAGCTGATACGGGATGATGAGCCTGTAGTCCTGACCGGTAAGGTGAAAAAGCCTCTGGAACTATTGAAAGCGCTCATTGCCTTGGGCGGAAAGAATGTGTCACTGGAGCGCCTGGCCGATGCGTTATGGCCCGAAGCGGACGGCGACTCGGCGCAGCGCTCCTTCGACACCACCTTGCACCGATTGCGAAAGCTGCTGGGCAACGAAAAGGTCCTCCAGCTTCAGGCGGGCCGGCTCTCTATTGACCCGAGGTACTGCTGGATAGACACTTGGGCCTTCGAGCGTCAATGCGGGGAGATTGAGGACGCATTGAAAGGGACAGGAGAACAAAAGGATCCGGAAAAGTTGGCCCTCTGTTTTGAGAAAGCTGCCGATCTATACCGGGGCCATTTCCTTCAAGATGATACGGAGCAGCCATGGACCGCCTCCATACGGGAGCATATGCGCAGCAAATTCCTTCATCTTCTCGTAAGTGCCGGCGGCTATTACGAAGCAGTGAAACAGTGGGAAAAGGCTGCGGCGTGGTATCGAAAAGCGCTTCAGGTTGACAGCCTTGCCGAGGAGTTTTACCAGCGGTTGATGGTTTGCAAACAGCAGCTGGGGCAGACGGCGCTGGTGGTAAAGACATACCAGCGCTGCCGTTCCGCGCTCTCCGCCGGTCTTGACCTGCCCCCCTCGCCGAAGACCGAAGAAGTTTATGCCGGGCTGGTAAAAATGCGTTAGATATATTTTGCCATTCTCAATTAACGCCCGCATTTAATTGTTGCCAATATCACCTAAAAACCTGATTTAAATAGGTTGTGCTGTTAGTACTCTAAATAATAATATTAGATTTCCCCTCCGTATGTAAGCCATCTGTAAGTTTCCCTCATTTATCATTTCTACTACAGTCTCCAAATCTATGATACTACGATAACAATCGGGGTGTATAAATGGACAGTTATATCGTCCGCATCTACAGGCGTACCGGCGAGCCTTCCGAGCTTGCGGGACAAATAGAGAAGGCGGGAACGGAGAAGAAAGAGGTTTTTCACAACTCCGGTGAGCTTGTGAAGATGTTGATGGCGGAGGTGAATTGTGCGGGGGATTGGGACAGGAAGTGAAAGAGCTGCGCTCATGACTAATGAGGATAATGCTGACGGAAAATTAGTTTTAACCAGTTTTACAACTGGAATCTTGCTACACGGAGGGTGCGGAATGAAAAGGATTTTTGCAGGCATACTGATGGTTATGACGATGGTGTTGTTCGGCTGTGGCGGCGGCAGCAGTGGTACGGCAACCGACACTACAGTCAAAAAAGCGGCTGTAAACGGAGCCGTCTCTTTTCCGGCGATATCTACATTAGTTGCCAAGCAGGTTGCGGCGGATGCCGTAGTCCCCGCAGGAGCCGTCATTCCTCCGACCTTAACCATTACCGATTTGAGCGGCGCTGGAGCCATCACAGCTGTGCTCACAGTTGATCCCTCCGATCCGAAAAAATTCACCTACAGCGCCAGTCTTGACTCAGGCAAAAACTACATCTTCAAGGCGACATGGGGCGGGCAGGTTCTCAGGGCATTGGCAGATAAAAGTTCATTGAGCACACTAACTGCCGATATTAAAATCACAACAATTTCTACCGCCACCGTGCTCGTGGTTGAACAGTCCCTGACATTGACACCAGGCTCTCTCGGCACAACCAGTGCCACAACTGATCAGGCGCAGGCTGCGTCGGTATCGCTTGCCGCATTGCCGCCAAAAGACATTGAGAAGAACATCACTGACGCTCTGGTTGCATGTAACTCCACTTCCGGTACTGCAACTGCGTCACAGGCACAACTTGCGTCGCTGGCCAATATTGTAACGGCGGCAATTATAAGCAAAGTTGATTCAGCTGCTTTTGTCGCAGGGACTGCTGGAACAGCCACTGTTACCGCTGTTACTTACACCCAGTCCGGCACCACGGTGACTGTCAATAGCGCTGCTACAGTCACTCAAATGGAGGCAAGTACGGCTGTCAGTACGATCACCACCAGTCTGCCTAAAATTACCAGCGCCGGCAGCACAGCCTTCACTGCAGGGACCGCCGGCAGCTTCACTTTGACTGGAACCGGTTCATTGAGCGTATCAGGCGCACTGCCCTCAGGCGTTGCCTTTGATGCTGCCACCGGCGTTCTGAGCGGCACCCCGGTATCCGGGAGCAACACCGCCTATCCGATCTCTTTTATAGCAACCAGCAACGGCCTCACCGTAACGCAGCCGTTCACCCTGACCATCAAACCGGAAGTGCTCACCACACCTACCGTTACCGGTGTTTGGCGCGTTACAAACGGGGTGCGTTTCTACTATCTGGCTCTGTTTGCCGACAACACGTTTATGTACGCAGAAAATGACCCGACTGCACCTGTAGGCGACAATGGTGTTGAAACAGGCACATACACTTATGACGGATCCAAAATCACGTTTACAGTTACCTATGATCGAAACGGGCCTGGCCAAAATTCCGGCATAGGTGAAGTCGGCATTCCGAAAGTTTTTGATTATACGCTTACAAACAATGGCAATACTTTTACTGTTGCAGGCGGCGGACAATTGGTTTTGAACCGTGCTGTTTTCAGTCCAACTACCATTGTTGGCGCCTGGCGTTCGGTGAATGGCGCGGGATCGGCGTTTGGATTCAGTTACCTGATCCTGTTCGATGACAAAACAATCCTGTACGCGGAAAATGACCCGACGGCAGTTCCAGGCGACAATGGTGTTGAAGTGGGTACATACACCTATGACGGCACCAATTTAACGTCTAATTTAGTCTATGATGATAACGGGGCTGGGCCTACCGGACATTCCGGCATAGGTAGCATCGGCACCCCGTCAGTCACTGACATTACGCTCTCAAACATTGGCAATACTATAACTTTGGCAGGCGGGAAACTGGTGTTAACAAGAGCTTTTTAAGGTACAAGGTTCAGAAGCACACGATAGGTTGCGTACAAAAGAATACCCGCTGAAATGGCGGGTATTCTTTTGTTTTTGCCCCGGAACAATAATGCTTATTCAATTCAAATCGGAAACTTTTTGACAGAAGTTTCGATTTGACGTATCACGATCTTCCGAATACGATCGTTTACATAGTCAGATGTAGAAGTATTGCAGAACTATTAAGGAAGTGAACCATGCAAGAGCTGAAGAAGTTTTTTTCCACCAATGACCTGTTTGCCCGTCATGCCGGTATCGAGCTGCTTGATGTCGGGCCCGGCCGGGCGAAAGCCAGCATGAAGATTGAACCATTCCATTTTAACGGAGCCCGGACGGTCCATGGCGGCGCCATTTTTACCCTGGCCGATTTTGCCTTTGCTGTCGCCTCAAACTCTCACGGCTCAATGGCGATGGGGATTAATACCAGCGTCTCCTTTGTCAAAGCCGCCACCAAGGGGACGCTGTACGCGGAGGCCACAGAGCAGTCAAAGGGTCCGAAGCTGGCCACGTACTCGGTCATGATCACCGATTATGCGGGCGATATCGTGGCTATTTTTCAGGGGATGGCATATCGGAAAAAGGAACCGATCATTCCTGCAGACAGCAAAAGTGAGCCGGGGAGGAAATGACCCATGCGCAGGTGTGATGAAACACCGCCGGGACAGCTGCTCCAGGCTATGCGGCAATTTAATGCTCAAGAATGGTTTGAGTGCCATGAAACGCTTGAAGATCTCTGGATCGGCGAAGAGGGGGAGGCGCGGAGCCTTTTTCAGGGGATCCTGCAGATTGCGATAGCGTTGCATCATTGGCGTAACGGCAACTACGTCGGCGCGGTCAGTCTGTTTAATGGCGGGGTCAAGCTGTTGAGCCAGGTGCCTGAAACGTGTCTCTGGGTGGATGTGACACGGCTGATCGCGGATGCGACCAGGATGCGCGTGGCGCTGGAAGATTTGGGAAAGGAGAGGATGAGTGAGCTTGACTCCGCACTCATTCCCCGCCTGCGTACCGCAAACGCCGAAAATAGTGAATCAGGGAAATCCTGAACCGGAAAGCATCATGACCTAAAACCAACCACCCTCAGTACTTCCACCCGCTTCTGCATGATGAATGCCGAGCGGTTCCCGGCAGGCATCGCTTCCAGCTTCTTCTGCTCAATCCCCAACTCCCCCGTACTCATCCCGGCAACCTTGACGGCATCATTCCACCCGGCCATCGGCAGACCGCCCGCTTTGTCGGCAGCGGAAACCAGTGGCAATATATCAACAATACCTGCCTTGAGCGCCTGTTCAGCCATGGCGATCTTTGTCGAATCCCGCAGTTCCTCCCACTTGTTGGCCTTACCGTGAAGCCGGCTGATCCAGGCCAACCCTTTGCGGTACGTTGCCGGCAGACGGAGACGGTTGCAGAATTCTGCCGCCAGGTCAAACCCGGCATCATCATGGCCATGGTGTTTGGGGTAAAGCTCTGGAGCGGTTGCCAGCTTGCCGAGATCGTGAAAGAAGGCGCAGAATCGGGGCAGCGGGTTATCGGTCACTGCCGCAAGCCTTTGCAGCACCTGGGTGGAGTGAGTGAAGAGGTCCCCCTCAGGGTGATGTTGAGGCGGCCCGGCGGGGACCTGCGGCATAAGGAAGATTTCCGGCAGAAATTCGCCCCCGACGTTGAACTCGATCATCAGCTGAAAGAAGCGTTTCGGAACCTTCCGTGCCAGAGCCTTCAGCATCTCGCTGCTGAAACGCTCGACCGGCATGGCTCCGAACGCTCCGGACCAATCGTCCCTCCTGATCAGCGCCTCAGTATCAGGCGTCATACGCCAACCATCTGCCTCAAAGCGGAAAGCGCGGAAGATCCGCAGCGGATCGCCAGTGAAGGTTTCATCGCTGCAGGCGCGAAGAGCTACCCTCCTCAAATCCTCTTCTCCGTTCAGAGGATCAACCTGTGAGCCGTTCAGATCCATTGCCATTGCGTTGATCGTGAAGTCGCGCAGAATAAGGTCATTCTCCAGATCCGCCATGCCGGCGATCCGGGTGACTTCGATCTTTCCAAATTCATGGTGATGCTTGAAGTAGATTGCGGCTGCACTGGCAGGCTCCACCAGGCGGAAACCAAGCGTTGTGAGTTCGTCATCGGAAAGCGCCGCTATCAGGTCGATGTCCCGGCTTTCCCTCCCCAGCATCAGGTCACGTACCGTGCCGCCCACCAGGACGACCCGGTCGTGGCAGGGTGTGGGGAACAGACTCTTCAGAAAGGGGAGGGGGGCGGTCTCGCTATTTATATTCCCCGGCAATGGCCGGTCGGTTGTTTGCACGACGTCGTTTCCGTTTATATGGTTTGAATTTTCACGGTTTTGCTCCGGCTCCATGTTGTTTTTGGAGTTCGGCTTCTCAGTATCATCATGCACCTTAACCGGGCAGACAATCAAGATGTGTGCACAAACAATAGGCAGGCAGAGAGCTCGGCTGTGGATATTATGACCATCAAGTACAGACTCCGCCAGAAAACAATCCGGTGTCAATACCCGCGTGGTGGCGCTTCACTGCGTCAGGCTCCATTGACAGAAGAGCGGATAATGGTTCGGTAGGATTCTTGCAAAATCAGGTGATATCACTTGAAGTCGCCAGGCCTTTGGCGCCTTCGTTATCATCTGGAGCATCTAATGAAACAATCGGCTGCCGGGCACTGTGACGACGCTGTCATCGATTCAGATCTTCTGCGCCAGTTGGCCTATAACGAGAAAATGGCCGAACTGGGCAAGATTTCTGCGGGTGTCGTGCACGAACTGAACGCTCCACTCTCCGTCATAATCTCTGCATCTCAGATGATCATGCGTGAAGAAGGCGTTCCCGAAGCTGTGCTGGAAATGATCGCCCGCATCAGTTCAGAAGCGCAGCGCCTGTCACACCTGACCAAAGGGCTGCTCAATTTCAGCAGCCACGATGAGACCATCGGAGAGGTGGATCTCAATCTAACTGTCGATTTCATTCTTAATTTTCTTAACTATGAGGCTGCCAGGCGCGGAGTTATTGTCCTTAAGCAGCTTGACTACACACTGCCGGTTATCCGGATAGATACCAACCTGCTTAGGCAGATTCTGCTCAATATAATCATGAATGCTCTGCAGGCCATAGAAAATGGCGGCGGCAAGCTTTTGGTCGAGACATCAGCAGTTGGAAAAGACAACGTATGCTTTGTTATTGCAGATAATGGCCCGGGAATTCCGGTCGAAGTAATCGACAGGATTTTTGAACGATATTTCACCACAAAAAAACCGGGTGAAGGCACCGGACTGGGTCTGTTTGTTACAAAAAATCTGGTGGAAAATATGGGGGGAGAGATAAAGGTAACAAGCAGAAGCGGCGGAGGAACGATGTTTACAGTCACGCTCCCGGTACAGCAGCAAATCTGAAAAACCTTCCCCAGCCTCCCATAATCGCACGACTCTTACTTTTTCCTGTTTTTATCCGGGACCGGCAGCTTCAGGAGCTGCAGTACCTGGATCATGTCATCCCAGACGCTCCAGAACGAGTCGGAATTGCCGCCGGTACGGAGCAGATCCGACGGGTGATAGGTCGGCATGAGCGGTATGCCGTGAAAGTCGTGGAACTTGCCGCGCAGCTTTGAGATCGGAGCCTTTGTCTGTAGCAGCGTCTGGGCAGTCGATGTGCCGAGTGCAACAATCACCTCGGGTTTGATTGAGGCAAGCTGGCGTAGCAGGAAAGGCATGCAGGGGCTGACTTCATCGCTCTCCGGCGACCGGTTCTGCGGGGGTTGGCACTTGACCACGTTGCAGATATAGACATCCTCACGCTTCAACCCCATCGCTACGATGATGCGATTCAACATAATGCCTGCTTCACCGACAAATGGTTCACCCTGGGCATCCTCATCGGCTCCCGGCCCTTCGCCGACAAAAACCAGTCTGGCCTTTGGATTTCCAGCCCCGAACACCAGGTTCTTCCTGGTCGCTCCCGGTTTACAGCGTTGACATTCCCCCAGATCTTTTTTGATTTGCTCAAGAGTCTCATGCTTTTCCGGCGTGCTCTGCCGGTCACCCATTACGGCCCCTGTAGCCGGTTTCGGAGCGACGCTCCGTTGCGGTGCGATATCTGTCATCGCAGGGGTCGTCAGTTCAACCGGAATTCCATCCAGACCGCTTTCCTGAAGATCCTGCAGGTAGGCCGTAAGCGATGCAAAAAGGTGGGATCGGGTGGAATGTCGGGTGGGATGAACGTTCACTGGAACTGCTCCTGCATTTCAATTTTCTGTGCAACGTTGTATGATTTGGCGTACTATACTGTTCGTAATCTACCAGCAAGCACCGAGCCTGTCAAAAGAAAGAACCCTATGCTTTTTCTTATTACCGCCATTGCGGCGATCCTCATTCCGACCGATGCCCTTGCCTGGGGCGGCGGGATTCATATGCAGCTTGGAACCCAGGTTCTGGCCAATCTGGCGGCGCTTCCTGCGGAGCTGGCCGCGCTCCTGTCGGCTCATCCCAAGGATTTTCTGTACGGCTGCCTCGCTCCCGACATTACGGTAGGCAAGAAATACACCCACTATCTGCTGAACTGCCATCGCTGGGGTATCGGCCGGACTCTGCTAAATGAGGCGGAAACTGATCACCAGAGAGCGTGCGCCTATGGGTACCTCTGCCATCTGGCGGCAGATGCCGTTGCCCATAACTACTTCGTTCCTTACAAGATTATACGTTCGTTTGCTGCGATTATCATGAAGCATGCCTATTGGGAGATGCGCTTTGAGGAGTTCGTCGATAAGAAAACCTGGAAGCTGGCACACGCCGTCTGCCGTGCCGATCAGCGCGGCAACGACATGCTGCTGCGCAATGTGCTGACAACGACCCTTTTCTCGTTCGGCACCAACAAGCGAATTTTTAATTCGATCATGGTGATGGCGCGAATGGACCATCTGCAGAAGATCATGCATACGCTCTCCAGTAAGTCGCGCTACCAGCTGGCGGAGGCCGACCGCGACGAGTATATGGAATTGTCCAGGGAAGCGATCTTTGATTTCCTGCAGCATCCGGACGATTCAAAATTTCTGAAGGTTGATCCAACCGGAGAGAAGGCGCTAACTGCTGCCGATGGTCTGCGCAAAAGTCTGCGACTGCGCTATAAGAGCGGGTTCATGTCTAAAACGGAAGGTTTTGAAGAGGTTGAGGCGATGCGGAGTACCTTGCGGAAGTCGCTGCACAGGCCGGATCTTTTGAAGAAGCTGAATGTTTGAAAAGGTGATTTTAACCAACTTCAACGCTTTACCGCAGCCAGAAGTAGGCGCTTCTAAGCGAGGACGCAAAGTAACGCAGAGGAAAGATAAAGGCAGAAAAGACAGGAAGACTTTTAAAAAAATTCATCCATAAAAACGTTGGTATTTAAGGTTTTAATTCAACCCTCAAAGATTTTGACGTTCCTCTGCGAAACTCTGCGTCCTCTGCGGTGAAATGTGGTTTAATAACACTCTGGTTTGCGGTCATTGAAGCAGGGAATCTGCGCCCGCCAGTCTGTCATCGCCTGCATGTCCAGCGGCGCGATAATCTCTCCTTCACTCTCTCCCGCTTCCGCCAAAACTTCCCCTTTGGGATCGATGATCATACTCATGCCGAAAAAATCCAGCTTGCCGACCATGCCGCAGGTATTGCAGGAAACAACGAAGAGCTGGTTTTCAATCGCCCGTGCCCGGAGCAGCGTACGCCAGTGTTCCTGGCGCGGCTTCGGCCACTGGGCAGGTACGCAAATCACCTCGGCACCTTCGACCGCCAGGCGTCGCGACAGTTCGGGAAAACGCAGGTCGTAACAGATGATGACCCCCACCTTGCCGATTGATGTATCCGCCAGCAGCCACGAATCACCACCGGAAAAGGCGCGATCTTCGCCCAGCAGCGAGAAGAGGTGGATTTTGCGGTAGACCCCGGCCAGCGTGCCGTTATCGACGACATAGACCGTGTTGAAAACCTTGTCGCCGTTCGGTTCCGGCATGCTGCCGACGATCACCAGCCTCAGTTCCCGTGACAGTGTCAGCAGCTCCTCCAGAATCCCGGCGGTCCGCAGAACCAGTTCATTCAGATTACGGTAGGCAAAACCGCTTGACCACATCTCCGGCAGAACGGCCAGGTTGGCTCCCTGTCGGGCCACGCGCGGAAGAGCCTCGCGAACATAGGCCAGATTGGCGTCCACATCTCCCTGCTTGACGTTAAATTGAATGGCGGCGGCCTGTATTGAAGTCATATCCCTCTCACCTCGTCAACTGTGAATTAAGATAGGCATTGATGACATCCATGTAGATCTCGCGCGGCTTGCTGGTGCCGTCACTCTGGGCGATCATTCCCTCGCTCTCCATCATTTCAACGATACGCGCGGCACGGTTGTAGCCGATCCGCAGCTTGCGCTGCACCATCGAGATACTGGCCTGCTTGGTGTCGGCAACCAGCCGCAGGG
>JANYBN010000113.1 GCA_025360785.1 Geobacter sp. | reverse complement strand
TCAATTGCCCGGGTGGTGGAATTGGTAGACACGCAAGATTCAGGTTCTTGTGCTCGCAAGGGTGTGCTAGTTCGAGTCTAGTCCCGGGCACCACAAACAAATAAAGGTTTCCGGCAACTACCGGGAACCTTTTTTTGTATTTCATACAGCTAGTTGAATCAACTTTTTACAAATCAATACTAAACTGTTCGATTAAGCCGAAAAACAAAAAAGGAGCTGCAGAATAATCTGCAGCTCCTTGAATTTTATGGTCGGGATGACAAGAATTGAACTTGCGACCCCCTGCTCCCGAAGCAGGTGCGCTACCAGGCTGCGCTACATCCCGAAGAGCCTTTTTTTAGACCATTCGAGAGGTTTTGTCAAGAGGATACTCTCACGAACAACACCTGCGACATGCCGTTATCAGCGGTCTACAGGCCCGGATTCTTGTGTTTTTGAGGAATTTCAGGTAGTGTGACGGGTCACGCCAACGGTAACAGAACTGGACCGGCGTGGAGCTGAAAAACAATCATATCAGGGAGAAGTCAATGAGGATGAAAGGTATTGTGCAGTTTATAGCAGTGTCGGCAGCGGTGGCCATGATGGCAGGCGGTTGTGCCACGAACCCGGACGGCAGCTATGAGTTCAAGAGGACCGCTATCGGTTCTCTAGGAGGAGCCGCACTGGGGGCCGGCGTCGGCGCGTTGGTCGGCGGAAAGTCACATCGTGGCCGCAATGCCGCCATCGGTGGCCTGACCGGAGCTGTGGTTGGTGGCGGCATAGGCAATTACATGGACCGCCAGGCAGCAGCCTTGAAGAAGAACCTTCCCGATGCAGAAGTCATCCGCGACGGTGACAAGGTATATGTGGCGTTACTCTCCGGTATCCTGTTTGACACCGGCAAAGACATGCTGAAACCGGGGGCAAAGGAATCACTCGGCAAAGCCGCAGCCACGCTGAAATCATCCGAGACCAACATCATCATTCAGGGACATACCGATTCGACCGGATCCGCAGCGGTCAATCAGCCGTTGAGCGAACGGCGCGCGAGTCATGTGCGGGATTTCCTCGCTTCCAACGGTGTGCCTTCTTCCCGGATGACTTCGGTCGGTTTTGGTTCCAGCAACCCTGCCGTTGCTAACGATACCGATGCGAATCGCGCGCTGAACAGGCGTGTACAGCTGGAAATCAGCCCCTCCGAGAAGCTGAAGGCGCAGGAGAGCGGCAACAACTAAGATTGTCGATTTCATCGTCACAAAATTGTAATTCCTGGTCATCACAACTCTGAAGCAGGAGCTGAAAGCATGAGCGAATCGGTAAAACAGCAGATAAAAGACCTTCTCAAAGAGCACAACGCCGTGCTTTTGGCTCACAACTATATGCGGGACGAGGTGCAGGAGATCGCCGATATCACCGGCGATTCCCTTGCCTTATCCATTGAGGCGGCCAAGACCGATGCCGATGTCATCGTGTTCTGCGGTGTACACTTCATGGCCGAATCGGCGGCGATTCTTTCGCCTGGCAAGAAGGTGCTGCTCCCCCGTCCGGATGCCGGCTGCCCTATGGCCGACATGGTTACGGCAGAGGAGCTGGAGGCGCTTCGGGCCAAACACCCCGGCGTGCCGGTCGTGACCTACGTCAACTCATCGGCGGAGGTCAAGGCGCATTCCGATATCTGCTGCACCTCGGCCAATGCGCTCAAGGTGGTACGGTCGCTCACCGAGGACGAACTGATCTTTGTGCCGGACCGCAACCTCGGCCGCTGGATCGCCAAATTCGTCCCGGAGAAGAAGTTCATCTTCTGGGAAGGGTTCTGCCCGACTCACGAACGTATGACGGTGGCGGCGGTACTGCAGAAGAAAGCCGAACATCCCGACGCCCTCTTTATCTGCCACCCCGAAAGCGCCCCTGAGGTTTCGGAACTGGCCGACCATGTCTGCTCCACCAGCGGCATGTATGACTACTGTCGCACCAGCCCGGCCAAAAAATTCATCGTCGGCACCGAAGCCGGTATCCTCTACAAACTGCGCCTCGACAGCCCGGACAAGGAATTCATCCTCGCTTCACCGGCCCTCTTCTGCCCCAATATGAAACTAACCTCTCTGGAGGATGTGCTGATTTCGCTCCAGACCCTGACACCGGTCGTCACCGTCCCCGAGGATATCCGCACCAAGGCCAAAGGGGCTCTGGACCGGATGCTGGCGATACCACGGGACTGATAAACTGTCGCGGAGAAGCCGATCATCGGCTTGTGTCTCTGCATCATCCAAACACAAAGAAGGCGGCCGATTGGCCGCCTTCTTTGTGTTTAGTAATCGCATCCATTAAAACGGGACCTCTTTTTCTGTATCAGGGGCGGCGCTCAGCATCGCGTCAGCCAACTCTTCCAGCGTAGCCACCGCCAGATCCGCCAACTCCGGCCAGCGTAAGGCGCAGCTACTGTCCACATGGATCGTGGCGGTGCCGGCGGCGCGTCCCACCTGCAGATCGAACAGGTAGTCTCCCACCATCACCGTCTCGTCCGGGGCGTTCCCCCATGCGGCGAGGAGCTTGTCGATCCCTTCCGGATGCGGTTTGGGCGTGGCCTCGTCACGGCCAAGAATGTCGGCGGCGGAGAAGTATCCTCTGAGGCCGATCTGGGAGAGGGTATGGAGTGCGATCTCCCGCGTGTTGCGGGTAAGAATGCCGATGCGGACGTCGCGCCGGAGCAGCTGGTCGAGCAGCCGGCCGGCGCCGGGGGCGGCGGCTGTCCTTTCCGCCAGTTCATACTCGATCTCAATCAAACGGGCGTGTTTTGCCGCGGCCTCGGTAGTCGGCAGGGAGCCCAGGAACCGGAGGATGTCGGTGTCGGAATCGGTCATGCCGAGCGCGATCCGGATAGCAGGGAAATCATGCACCGGAACGGTCAACGTTCCGTCCAGATCGAAGATCCAGCAGCGGCGGGAGAGAATGTGATGGTGAGCTGTCATGTCAATAGGATACCTTTATTCTAATTTTTCTGCCAGCCCCGATAAAATGCGAGCCCGTTGTTGCAGAGTACTTTTTGCGCGCCCGCATCCCCCAGAGCCTCGATAACCAGCGCACAATCTTCATCGCGGTAAGGACGGGGAGCGCGGGTTGACGGGAGGTCACTGCCGAACATCAGCGCATCCGGGTTTGCGGCGTACAGCTCCCGCAAAGCCGTTGTTACGTTGAAGTCCACCCGGCCGAAACCGGTGGCCTTGACGCGCACCCCCTTCTCAGCCAGCTTGAGAAGCGTGCTAAAGCCCGCTTTTGACAGACCGAGGTGGTCGATGCTGACCGCCGGGAGGGCGACCAGAGTTCCATAAAGGCCAGCCAGTTCCGTCGAATCGACATACAACTCCACATGCCAGCCAACGACCTCGTGTACCCGGCGCGCCAGCGCGTCTAGATGGGTGACCTCTTCGGAGCCGCCCCGTTTGAGATTGAAACGGAGCGCGCGGACGCCAGCTCCGTCGAGATCCAGCAGTTCCTGGTCGGATACGGTGGCTGGCAGCTGGGTGACCCCGACAAACAATGGCCCAAGCGCATGCAGTGCTTCCAGCAGATAGCTTTGATCGAAGGCCTGGAATGACCCTGAGACTATCGCACCACCCACAAGATGGCATCCCCGCATCCGTTCGAGATAGTCGGCGCAGCTGAAATCCTCCGGCAGGTAGCCGTTGTTGGCGACCAGCGGGAAGCGCGAGTCGATGATATGGAAATGGCTGTCGAAAATGTCGGGACTGCTGTCCCTGTGACCGGTTGAAGACATGGCAACCCTCGCGGTGATCCGCATTTACCCTTTGAAGTGATCGTGAAGCGGCTATGTTAGCACCTGTCACCATGTAATTAAAGTAGTTATGCCGAAAAATATCTCCATCAAAGGTCGCATCCAGGTGCGGCCTTGCGCTATTTGAGCGTTTTGGCTATAGTGCCGAATCTCATCTGTATTCCGGCTGAGACAGCTATTCACAACCCATTTCATGTGCCAAGGAACGATCAAAATGCCGCATTTCCTCGATATCGCCATCGGCACCGTTACGATGCGCCCGTATGTATTCGCTTTTTTCGGGGCGTTTCTGGCTGTCTGCGTCCCGCATGTCGGCTGGAGGCGGACTATGACCTTCACGCTGGTCGGCTATTGCATCGCCTTCGGCTCGGAATGGCTCTCAATCAACACCGGCTTCCCCTATGGCTGGTATTATTACCTCGACGCCACCAGAAGCCGCGAATTATGGGTGGCTGGAGTGCCGTTCTTCGACTCGCTCTCCTATGTCTTTCTGGCTTACTGCAGCTACTCAACCGCGCTGTTTATTCTCTCTCCGCTCAGAGGCTGGCGCTGGAATTTAGCCACGCTGGAAACCCGGCGCATTCGCCGTTCCTTTTCGGCACTACTGCTGGGAGCCCTGCTGCAAACCATGCTCGATGTTGTTATTGATCCGGTCGCGCTGCAAGGGCGGCGCTGGTTTTTGGGACAGATTTACGGCTATCGGGAGGCGGGGCTGCACTTTGGTGTTCCGCTTTCCAACTATGCCGGCTGGTTGTTGACCAGCTTCTTCCTGATCGCCGCCTTTCAGCTGATAGACGCCCGCCGCCTCGACGATAG
>JANYBN010000097.1 GCA_025360785.1 Geobacter sp. | reverse complement strand
GCTGGTTTGATGGTTTCTCGTAAAAACAATCGTAACCGACAATGGAAGGCAATGCTTTATTTATTAGCTGACATTAGGCCAGATCCTGCGAGAGAGGCACTTAAATAGACATCATTTGCAGGATCTTCAAACAGGCGACGGGCATCCAAGGACAGTTCGGGACTGTCGGAAACAAGCCAGAGAAATGAACAAGTGTCAAGCAGGATATTCATAGCGGCATGCCGGAAAATAGAGCGATGGTTTCTTCCGGCAGCTCCTCAAAAAATGAGGCAGGCATCGTAAATGTTCCCTTGGCAAGACCAATCGGGCGCTTTGTCGCAATTTTGCTCACAATAGGGCGAATTTCCGCAACCGGCTTGTTCCTTTTGCAGAGGATAAAACTTTCTCCCTTTGCTACCTCATCGAGATAGTGGGAAAAATGGGTTTTTGCTTCCTGAACGTTTATAGTTATCATAGTAGTTGAATAGTAAGTCAGCTAGTTGATCATGTCAAGAGTGTCTTGGTAAATACATAAAAGCGCCCCGTCGGAATCACATGAGGCCGAATCCAAGTTCCCCGTTTGTGTCCAAATAGTTTCCCTGAATTTATCCACCGTGAAGAATATTAACTTATACTAAGTTGACATATCCAATCCTTGATGTAATACTTTTCAAAGTATTACATTGTAAAAGGAGCACGAAATCATGCGGGTAACCAGCAAGGGGCAGGTAACGATTCCACGCAATGTTCGTCAGCAACTGGGAATATTCCCCCAGAGTGAAGTCGAATTTGTGGTGGAAGGCAACACGGTTATTTTACGGACCGTTACCGGAGAGACCAGCAGGGGGAAGAAGCTGGTTGAAACTCTGCGCGGGCGCGCTACCGTGCGGATGACAACCGACGAAATTATGGCGCTTACGAGAGGCGAGAGGTGAGAGCGAGCGACGTGCTGGTGGATAGTAACGTTTTGCTTGATGTGCTGGAGGAGGACGCACACTGGTACGAATGGTCATCCACGCAGCTGCAAAAAGCAGCCGACCGTTGTTCGTTAATCATTAACCCGATTATCTACGCCGAGGTTTCAGTCGGTTTTCAGCGCATTGAAGAGCTGGAAGAAGTTCTTCCAGCGGATTTCTTCCAAAGAATCCCGCTACCGTGGGAAGCAGCGTTTCTTGCCGGCAAGTGTTTCATACGCTACCGCAAGCTTGGCGGGACAAAGAGTTCGCCACTGCCTGATTTCTTTATCGGCGCCCACGCAGCGGTTTCCGGGCTAACACTTTTGACTCGCGATGCTGCCCGTTACCGCACCTATTTTCCTTCGCTTAAGCTGATCACTCCTTAAGCAGGAATGAGTATTATAACTCCAACAGACAGGAGCTCATCATGACAATTCAAGAACAGATCGAGCAGTTCCTCGCCTCACCCGCATTCGGGGTGGTTGGCGCCTCCACCAACCGCCATAAATACGGTAACAAGGTGCTGCGCTGCTACCTGCAGAACAACAAAAAAGCCATACCGGTCAACCCCAATGAACCGGAAATCGAGGGGATACCGTGTGCAGCTACGATCAGTGATCTGCCGTCAGATGTTGACAGCATTTCAATGATTACCCCGCCTGCCGTCACCGCCATGCTTGTTCCGCTGGCAATTGAAAAAGGCATAAAAAACATCTGGATGCAGCCTGGCGCCGAGCACCCCGAGGCGGTTAAGCTTTGCCGGGACCAAGGAATCAATGTCATCGCCGACGGCAGTTGCCTGCTGGTCGTGATGGGTTACCACGAGCATTAAATCCAAGAGTAAAAGATTTTTTTCTTGACTATCGTATAAACACTTGTCAGATAAAGAAAAATCTGGCATAGTATTTAATCTTCGACGGGCAGCAATGCCCGTCGTTTTATTTTGCGGAAATTGAGGAGTTTTACCCATGCAGGAACGAATCAGAAACATCGCTATTATTGCCCACGTTGACCACGGCAAAACCACCCTGGTTGACGCCATGCTCAAACACGCCGGAGTTTACCGCGCCAATGAAGCCATCACCGAGCGCGTCATGGACTCGAACGACCTTGAAAAAGAACGCGGCATCACCATCCTGGCCAAGAGCCTTTCGATTCACCACGGACAATACAAAATCAATATTGTTGATACCCCCGGCCACGCCGACTTCGGCGGCGAGGTTGAGCGCGTGCTTAAAATGGTTGACTCCGTTCTTCTGCTGGTAGATGCCCTTGACGGCCCCATGCCACAGACCCGCTTTGTTCTGAAAAAATCGCTCGACCTGAAATTGAAACCTATTGTCGTCATCAACAAGATCGACCGCCCCGGCAGTCGTCCTGAAGAAGTACTCAACATGGTCTTCGACCTCTTCTGCGAACTTAATGCATCCGACGATCAGCTCGATTTCCCGGTCGTCTACACCAGCGCCAAGATGGGATACGCCAAACTGGATATGAGTGTCGAGTCAACCAACCTTGAGCCGCTCTTTGCGGTTATTGAATCAAATGTCCGCCCACCTAAGGGGGACATTAATGCGCCGTTCCAGATGCTGATCGCCAACATCGACTACAACGACTACATCGGCCGCATGGCGACCGGCCGTATCTTCAACGGCAAGGTCCGGGCAGGCGAGACCGTTGCCATGATCAAGCAGGATGGATCAATCACGAAGGGTCGCATCACCAAGCTGCTCGGCTACGAAGGGCTGAAACAGGTAGATATTGAAGAGGCAGGAACAGGCGATATCGTCACCGTGGCCGGTTTTGAGGAGGTCAGCATCGGCGAGACGCTGGCTTCGGCAGAGAATCCGATCGCGGTTCCCTACGTTTCCATCGATGAACCGACCCTGTCGATGAACTTCATGGTCAACACCTCCCCCTTTGCCGGCCGCGAAGGCAAATGGGTCACCTCGCGTAACATTCGCGAGCGCCTGACCAAGGAGCTTCGCACCAATGTTTCCCTCCGCGTTGAGGACACCGACAGCGCCGACACCTTTCAGGTTTCCGGCCGTGGCGAGCTGCATCTCTCGATCCTGATTGAGACCATGCGCCGTGAAGGTTTTGAACTGGCGGTCTCCAAGCCAGAAGTCATCGTCCGCATTAAGGACGGCGTCAAAATGGAGCCGATGGAATACCTCGTGGTAGATGTCGCCTCCGACTTTCAGGGTGCTATCATCGAAAAGATGGGCCCACGCAAAGGTGAGATGGTCGCCATGGCGCCGATGGGCGAGATGGTCCGCCTGGAATTCATTATCCCGGCTCGCGGCCTGATCGGTCTGCGCGGCGAGGTTCTGACCGATACCCGTGGCACAGCCGTCATGACCCACACTTTCCATGAATATGCACCTTACAAGGGTGAGATCCCCGGCCGTAAAAACGGCGCCCTGTTGGCTATGGACCATGGCGATACCACCGCGTACTCGCTGGACGCTTTGCAGCCACGCGGCACGCTCTTTATCGGCGCCGGAGTCGAAGTTTACGGAGGGATGATCATAGGCCAGAATAACAAGGATAACGATCTGGAAATCAACCCATGCAAGGGTAAAAAACTGACCAACGTACGCGCCTCCGGTACGGACGATGCCATCAAGCTCACCCCGCCGAAGGTTATGACGCTTGAACAGGCTCTGGAATTCATCGAGGACGACGAACTGGTTGAGGTTACTCCAACCTCGATCCGCTTGCGCAAGAAAGAGCTTGATCCGACCCGCCGCAAACGTTCAGGCAAAAATTAGTAACGCACTGCCGTTATGCACGATATACGGGCCGGGATTTTTTCCGGCCCGTTTTTTTATTTATTCGCAAAATAAAGACTGGTGATTTTTAGCGGTGCTGGTGCTATAGTTCGCCGATAATTTCCAGAATTTTGAGGCGGGGCACAAACCATGACACAGCAAATGATCTATCTGATAGGGGCAGGCTTTACCGGTTGGCACGGCTTTCCGGCCAAAGCGCTGGAAATAATTCGCACAGCTGACATAATGATCGGCCATCCACGACATCTGGCATTTTTTCCCGATTTCACAGGTGAAAAAAGAGAGCTGGGCGATCTTCCAGAATTAATCAATTTTCTTATAAATACGGATCAACAAGTGGTTCTGTTAGCCTCCGGTGATCCGACCTTTTTCGGCATATCCCGCATCCTGCTGCGCAACCTCCCCAAGGAACGCCTCGAAATTTTTCCCAATGTAACCAGCATGCAGTACGCTTTTGCCCGGATCAAGGAACCCTGGGACGACGGCATTTTCGTTTCGGTGCACGGCCGCGGCATGCATCAGGCCGTTGATAAAATCATTGCAGCTGAGAAAGCGTGCGTACTGACCGACAAGGTAAACACCCCCTCCGCCATTGCTACGGAACTGATCGAGCGTGGCGCCGAAGGTTATGAGGCGTGGCTCTGTGAAGATCTCGGCATGCCGACCGAAAAATTCACCAAGACAACCGTGCGCGGACTTCTGGAAATCACCGCCTCCGAGCTGAATATTCTGATTCTGATCCGCATCTACGAGCCAAATCTCGTCCACTATCCGCTGATCGGCATCGATGACGACGAGTTCCATACTTCAAAAAAGCTGATCACCAAGCAGGAAGTACGGGCGGTAACCCTTGCCAAGCTCCAGCTTCAGGACGATCTGGTGTTATGGGACATCGGCGCCGGAAGCTGTTCCGTTTCGATCGAAGCATCCAATCTGATGCCGGATGGCCGGATATTTGCCGTTGAAAAGAATCAGCAGTGCATCGGATTTATAAACGAGAACCTGAAAAAATTCTGTGCCCGCAATATAAAACTGATCGAGGCATATGCACCGGATGGCCTGGACGATCTGCCTGATCCGGATCGCGTCTTCATCGGCGGGGCCAGCGGCAAACTGGACGAGATCATCGATATCATTTCCCAGCGCCTTAAACCGGAAGGTGTTGTGGTTATAAACGCCGTGACCCTGGATACACTGACCAGAGCGGTAGAGTTTCTCGAAGATCATGGTTTTACGGTTGAAGCGACCTGTATCAACGTTGCCAAGACCAAGAATCTGACCGAATACAAGATGTTTGAAGCCCAGAACCCGGTGTATGTGATTTCGGCCCGCAAGGGTGGTGAATAATGGCAACAGTTTATGCTGTCGGAGTCGGACCCGGTGACCCGGAACTTTTGACCCGCAAGGCCGAGCGAATACTGCGGAGCGCTGATGTTATTCTGGCACCGGTTTCAAATCCGGCTGAAGCAAGTGTGGCGCTCGGGACAATCCGTGAATTTATCGACGAGAGCCGGCAGGAGATCATTGTCCACCAGTTCCCGATGACCTCCGACCGGTCACGCCTGATACCCGCCTGGCAGGAGGCCGCTGCTCTGATAGCATCTCATGCGGAGGCCGGACGCTCGGTGGCCTTCATCACGATCGGTGACCCGCTGTTCTACTCGACCTTTATCTATCTGCTGCGCATTCTGCGCGAACAGTGGCCGCAGCTTCCGATCGAAATCATTCCCGGCATATCGAGCATCAATGCCACCGCTGCTCAAGCTGCTCTGCCGCTGGTGGAGGGGGATGAAAAGATGGTCGTGATCCCGGCAACCGCTGGGATAGAACAGATTAAGGCAGCTCTGGAGACGTATGAGACGGTCGTGCTTCTGAAGGTAAAACCGCTTTATTCAGAGATCATTGAGCTTCTCCGCGCGACCGGCAGGGAGCAGCGCGCCGTCTTTGTCGAACGTGTCGGCAGTTCGCGCCAGAAGGTGCTGACCGATTTCAGCGAGATAGCCAACCATACCCCGGATTATCTGTCGTTGATGATTATCAAGTAGTTTATTCCCGCACAATTCAGCATAGAAGAAATACTATTAAAAAAGTCCGGCCATCAGAGATGGCCGGACTTTTTCATGTTGTTTGAGCTAGTTTGTTTGCGCCGCTGTATTCTATCCCAGCACCGCATGTGCCGCCGCCAGCCGGGCGATAGGCACCCGGTACGGCGAGCAGGAGACATAATCGAGTCCGACTTTATGGCAGAAGATAACCGATGACGGATCGCCGCCATGTTCACCGCAGATGCCGAGTTTTATGTCAGGACGGGTAGCTCGTCCCAGTTCACAGGCCATCTTGACCAGCTTGCCGACGCCGTTCTGATCGAGCGAGACGAAGGGATCTTCCGGCAGGATGCCGTTATCCACATAAAAAGGCAGGAACTTGCCGGCATCGTCGCGGGACAGACCGAAGGTCGTCTGGGTCAGGTCGTTCGTGCCGAATGAAAAAAATTCAGCTTCGACCGCAATTTCGTCAGCTGTCAGGGCGGCGCGCGGAAGTTCGATCATAGTCCCGATCAGGTACTCCACCTTGACGCCATAACGGGCGATAGTTTCGTCACAGATAGCCACGGCATTCTGCTTGAGGACCGACAACTCTTTGGCAGTTGCAATCAACGGGATCATGATCTCGGGCACGATGCTGAAGCCTTCGTTCTTGACCAGTTCACAGGCCGCCTCCATGATGGCTGTTACCTGCATGTTATAGATCTCGGGATAGGTGATGCCAAGGCGGCAGCCGCGATGTCCCAGCATCGGGTTGAACTCGTGCAGCGTCTCAATCTTGTGTTTGAGGGCATTGACCGGCACCTTCATGGTCTTGCACAGCTCAACGATGTCTTTTTCCTCTTGAGGCAGGAACTCGTGCAACGGCGGATCGAGCAGCCTGATCGTCACCGGCAACCCCTTCATCTCGCGAAACAGTCCAATAAAGTCTCCTTTCTGCATAGGGAGAATCTTGGCCAGAGCGAGCTCACGCCCTTCAACATCTTCGGACAGAATCATCTCACGTACAGCCGCAATCCTCTCGGCGTCAAAGAACATATGTTCGGTGCGGCAGAGGCCGATTCCTTCGGCACCAAACTCGCGCGCTACTTTAGCATCTTGCGGAGTATCAGCATTGGCACGCACCTTCAGGCGGCGAATTCCGTCCACCCATCCCATCAATGTATTGAAATCGCCTGTCAATTCCGCCGTTACGGTTGGCACCAAGCCAAGCATGACCTCACCCTGAGTTCCATCCAACGTGATCATGTCCCCTTTTTGAACGACAACACCGTTTTTGGCGGTGAAGCACTGATTGGCATAATCCACTTTGATGTCACCGCAGCCGGCGACGCAGCACTTGCCCATGCCGCGGGCAACAACCGCTGCATGGGACGTCATGCCGCCTCGCGCCGTTAGAATCCCCTGGGCGGCATGCATACCATGGATATCTTCAGGCGAGGTTTCGACACGGACCAGAATCACTTTGCGACCGGTTTTGGCCTCTGATTCGGCTTCGTCGGCGGTAAAGACAACCGTACCGGACACGGCGCCCGGAGATGCCGGCAGACCTTTGCAGAGTACGGTTTTGACCGCGTTCGGATCGAGTGACGGGTGGAGCAGCTGATCAAGCTGTTCGGGTGCGACGCGCTTTACGGCGGTTTTTTCATCAATCAGCCCCTCGGCAACCATGTCGACGGCGATCTTGATAGCGGCAGATGCGGTACGCTTGCCATTGCGGGTCTGCAGCATGAAGAGCTTCCCTTTTTCGATGGTAAACTCGATGTCCTGCATATCCTTGTAATGTTTTTCAAGTATGGAACGAATAGAATCCAGTTGTTTGTAGCACTCCGGCATAACCTCTTCCATCGGCGGCAGCTTGGTGGCTTTGGCGCGGTTGATCGGTTGGGGGGTACGGATACCGGCTACTACGTCTTCTCCCTGGGCGTTGACCAGATATTCGCCATAGAAGTAATTTTCACCGGTGGAGGGGTCACGGGTAAAAGCCACACCGGTGGCGCAGTCATCTCCCATGTTGCCATAGACCATCGACTGGACATTGACGGCGGTACCCCATTCTGCCGGGATGTTGTTCAGGCGGCGGTAGGTAATGGCACGGGCGTTCATCCATGAACCGAACACTGCGCCGATCGCTCCCCAGAGCTGATCCATCGGATCCTCAGGGAATGCGACTCCGAGTTCTTCCTTGATTTTTGCTTTGAAGGCGGCTACCAGCTCTTTCCAGTCTCCGGCACTCAGTTCGGTGTCGAGATGAACGCGACGCTCATCCTTTTTCTGCTCCAGCAGATGCTCAAGAGAGTGTTTATCCATTCCCATTACGACATCAGAATACATCTGGACAAAGCGGCGGTAGGCATCATAGGCGAAACGCTCGTCACCGCTCTGGGCAATGATGCCCTGCACAGTGATGTCGTTGAGACCAAGGTTGAGAACGGTGTCCATCATGCCCGGCATGGAGGCTCTTGCACCGGAACGAACCGACACCAGGAGGGGATTGGTCGGGTCACCGAATTTACGGTTCATCAGAGCTTCAACCTGGGAAAGATGGGTGGCAACTTCTGCTGCCAGCGAGGCGGGATAGTTACTGTCGTTCTTGTAAAACTCGGTACACACTTCCGTGCTGAGGGTGAAACCGGGAGGGACCGGAAGACCGATGCTGGTCATTTCGGCAAGATTGGCCCCTTTGCCCCCCAACAGATTCTTCATGTCAGCCCGACCTTCTGCCTGACCATTCCCAAAGAAATACACAAACTTCTGCGCCATAGTTCCTTCTCCTCTTTCGTAAAATAAATACGTGCGCTTTACAGGCACTAAAAACATTTATTCATAATGAAAATAATAGTTTAGAGGATCAGACTATAGCGCAGATTTACAAAATATCAACTACATTTTGAAAAACAGCTCTTATTTAGTATCCCAGCTGGTGATATCAATATTCTTCCCTTCCCCCCCCTTGGCACCGTCTGAACCGTAGGAAAAGAGGTCATAATCGCCATGTTCACCAGGAGATACATAGAGATAATCGTTACCCCAAGGGTCCTTGGGAACCTTCTTGCTCTCCAGATAGCCGCCATCCTTGTAACTCTTTGGTATCACACCTACAGTCGGTTTTGTAATCAGTGCACCGAGCCCCTGCTCGGTAGTTGGATAGTTGCCGTTATCAAGCTTGTACAACTTGAGAGCCGTCTCGATATTCTTGATCTGCACCCGTGCGTCAGTAATCTTGGCATCATCCGTGCGCCCCATAAGTTTTGGGCCGACCAGCGCTGCCAAAAGTGCCAGTATGACGATTACGACCATGATCTCAATCAACGTAAAACCCTTTTTATTCTTTAAATACTGCATGTGCCTGTGTCCTCCTGTGTGGATTATGTAACTTTTTATGTCTGCTCAACCCTGATAAACAGGATAAGTGCTTTAATCCGGATTATTTTCTGCCTAAAAAACTCAGATAACAACTTCAAATTTACTAATTGTCGGTCTGTCTGGCAAGCTCTTTCAGACTAGAGATTGCTTCAAAATAAACAAGTTCTGCCTCAAATGCGGTATTAATTAGTAGGTTTTTTGATGCTAATTGAATATTAGACAACCATATCAGATGGTTGCGTTACCACTTGCAGGTTGGCACTGAATATGCTATTTCCATGACAAGATTGAATCAGATGAAACTGAGTGTTTTATTACCTCTGCGGCATAACGCAGAAAAAAACGTACAAGGAGAAAATCAGATGAAAAAGATCAGCGCCCTATTAGCCATGCTTGCCGTCACAGCTTTTGCAGGAGCAGCCTTTGCAGCCGACGTAATCGAGTTGCCAGCCTCTAATGGCAAGATATCCTTCCCTCACACAAAACATAAGGAACAACTGAAAGATTGCAAAAAATGCCACGAGAATGGCCCTGGCAAAATTGCAGGACTGAACAAGGAATGGGCTCACAAAACCTGCAAGGGATGCCACACTGAAATGAAAAAAGGGCCGACTTCCTGCAAAGAATGTCACAAAAAATAAGCTGTTAAAGCATAATTCAAATATAGCGGGGGTAATGCATCAGCGTTACCCCCGCTCTTGTTAATTTTCATCTCAACGCCAGCTCCATCACTTCCAGTTTTTTCACCCGGTCGCGCAACCCGGCCGCCTTCTCGAAATTCAACTCCTTGGCCGCCGCCAGCATCTCCTTGCGGAGTTTTTTTACCAGCTTCGGGATCTCTTTTGGTGCAATATATTCCTCACCCGCTTCGGCAACCCCGGCTGTAGGCGTGACATAATCCTTCTCTTCGATCGACTCCAGAATAGTACGCATCCCTTTTTTGACCGTCTCCGGGGTGATGCCGTGTTCCTCGTTGTAAGCCAGCTGTTTGACCCGGCGCCGCCCGGTTTCATCGATACAGGCCTGCATTGAGCGGGTTATGCTGTCTCCGTACATCAATACCCGCCCATTGATATTACGAGCGGCACGACCGCAGGTCTGGATCAATGACCGCTGTGAGCGGAGAAAGCCCTCTTTGTCAGCATCAAGAATGGCGACCAGAGAGACCTCCGGCAGATCAAGTCCTTCCCGCAACAGGTTAATGCCGACCAGAACATCAAATTCCCCCAGTCGCAGGTCTCGTAGGATCTGCATCCGCTCAATGGTGACAATGTCAGAATGGAGATACTTTATGCGCACTCCCAGCTCGCGATAATAGTTGGTCAGTTCCTCGGCCATGCGTTTTGTCAGAGTTGTTACCAGCACCCGTTCGCCACGGGCAACGGTTTCACGGACTTCATGGAGGAGGTCGTCCACCTGGCCGAAACCTCCCCTCACCCGGCCTTCGGCCACCCTCTCCCTGAGGGCGAGGGTATCATTTGCCCCCTCCCCATTAGGGTGGGGATGGGATTTTCCCGCCGTCACCGGACGCACCTCTATTACCGGATCAACCAGCCCGGTCGGGCGGATCACCTGCTCGACAAACACGCCGCCACTCGCCTCAAGCTCATAATCAGCCGGGGTTGCCGAGACATAGACCACCTGACGGATGCGCGCCTGAAACTCCTGAAAATTGAGCGGCCGGTTATCAAGAGCCGCCGGGAGACGAAAGCCGTAGTTCACCAGCGTTTCCTTGCGTGAGCGGTCACCCCGATACATGGCGCCGGTCTGCGGAATAGTTATATGCGACTCGTCCACAAAAAGTACGAAATCATCCGGAAAGTAATCAATCAGAGTATATGGTGCCTCGCCCGACTGACGGCCATCAAAATAGCGCGAATAATTTTCAATGCCGTGGCAGAACCCCATCTCCTCCATCATCTCAAGATCAAAGTTGGTGCGCTGCTCAATGCGCTGCTCCTCCAGCAGCATGTTCTGCGAGCGAAAATATCTGATCCGCTCTGCCAGGTCTACCCGGATCTGCTCCACCGCCCGCTCCAGTGTTTCGCGGGTCGAGACATAATGCGAAGCGGGATAAATGGAGCACTTGGCAAGTTTTTGCAGCACGATACCGCGCAGAGGATCGATCTCGCTGATCGCCTCAATGTCATCGCCGAAAAATTCGATCCGTAGAGCCCGTTCACTGTCATAGGCCGGGAATATTTCGATCACGTCCCCCCGTACCCGGAACGTGCCGCGATGGAAATCCATGTCATTGCGTTCATACTGAATCTCGATCAGTTTGCGCAGCAGTTCGTCACGGCCAAAATTATCCCCCTGATGAAAGAAGATGTGCATCGCCTCATATGCGCTCGGGGAGCCGATGCCGTATATACAGGATACCGATGCCACAATGATCACATCCCGGCGCGTCAACAAACTGCGCGTAGCTGAATGGCGCATCTTGTCTATTTCGTCGTTGATGGCGGAATCTTTTTCAATAAAGGTGTCACTGGTCGGGATGTAGGCTTCCGGCTGGTAATAATCGTAGTACGAAACGAAATACTCCACGGCATTGTCAGGAAAAAGCTCCTTGAACTCACCGTAAAGCTGTGCGGCCAGTGTCTTGTTGGGTGCCAATACCAGTGCCGGTCTGCCGGTGCGGGTAATGACGTTGGCAACCGTAAATGTTTTGCCGGAGCCGGTAACTCCCAGAAGGGTCTGGTGGCGATCGCCACGCTCAATTCCCTCGGTCAGTTCATCGATCGCCTGGGGCTGATCGCCACGAGGGATGTAGGTAGAAGTCAGATTGAAGGTTGTCATATTACGCCATACCCATATATACTATTAAATTACAAAAATGATCGATGCGCCAGTTCCTTTTATTACGTTATCATGAGGCCAATTTTGAAACAAGCGATCTCCGAAGAATCAGCAAATATGTGCCGGTTTTATGAGCAGGCCAGAGTCTGCCACATGCTTCAGGGAAGCCCGATCCCCACATTTGTTATTGATGAGACCCATGCCGTTATCCTCTGGAATCGCGCTTGTGAAAACATCACCGGCCTGAGCGCCGCTGAAATCATCGGCACCAACTATTCATGGAAACCATTTTATGCGCAAGAACGGCCGATCATGGCCGATTTGATCATGGCCGGTGCATCCGCTGAGGAGATAAGCCGGCACTACGGCAACATCTGGCAGCGTTCTTCAACTATCGAAGGGGCCTACGAATCCGAAGATTTCTTTCCGGATATGGGAAAGGCCGGTACCTGGCTTTTTTTTACAGCCTCTCCTCTTACTGACGCAAATGGTCTCATGATCGGCGTAATTGAGACTTTACAGGACATCACTGCGCGTAAACGTGCCGAAGCGGATTTAAAGGAATACCATGACAATCTGGAGGATCTGGTGCGCCAACGCACCGCAGAGCTGGCACAGACACACGCCGAGCTTGTCGCCAAGGCCGCTGTTCTGGAGCAGGCCAATGAGGAACTGTCGCAATATGCTTTTGTCGCTTCACATGATCTTCGCGCACCGCTCCGTGCAGTACGGAATTATGCCGATTTTCTCCGCGAGGAGCTTGAGTCTGTTTTGAATGACGAGCAGCGGACCTATTTCGAGGGTCTTGGCAGTGCCCTGCGGCATGGGGATGAGCTGGTAACCGACCTGCTGGAATTTTCACGGATCGGCAATGCACTCATTGCGGTTCAGGCCGTTGCACTGGAACCTTTTCTGGACGAGTTGCGCAGTTCCCTGGATATGGGGCCGAACGATGAGCTGCTTGTTCCATGCAGCCTGCCGGCTGTGCTGGCAGACCAAACCCTTTTGACTCAAATATTTTCAAATCTGGTGGTAAACGGCTTCAAGTTTAACCGTTCACCGGACAAACGGGTCGAAATTGGTTTTACAGGAGAGCGGGACGGAATGTGCGAGCTGTTTGTGCGGGACAACGGCATTGGAATTGACTCCCGTTACCATGACCGGATATTCAAAATGTTTAAACGACTCCATACCCACAAGGAGTTTGAAGGCACCGGCATCGGTCTGGCCATTGTCCGCAAGGCGATAGCAAAACTGAACGGGTCGGTACGGGTTGAATCGGAGCCGGGAGGGGGAAGCATGTTCTTTGTCTCCCTGCCGCTTGCCAATACAGGAGGGGATCAATGAACGAGAAGGAATTTATCGTCCTGATGGCAGAGGATGATGAACACGATATCATGGCTACCAGGCGGGCCTGGAAGGCCAATCGGATGGCCAATCCGCTCTATATAGTCAATGACGGTGAAGAGTGTCTCGAATACCTTTACCGGCGCGGGGCATACACGGAGCCTGCTTCTTCGCCACGCCCCGGTATCGTTCTTCTCGATATTAATATGCCGAAAATGGATGGGCTGGAGACCTTGAAGGCCATTCGTGAAAGTCTGGAATTCAGGCATCTGCCGGTTATCATGCTGACCACCTCTCAGGCTGAGGAGGATAGGGTAAAGAGTTACGACCTTGGCGCCAATGCCTATATTGTAAAACCGATCGGGTTCGATAATTTTTCCGAAGCGATCAGGACCATCAACCTGTTCTGGAAACTGGTGGAACTACCTGGAGGAAAGGGATGAAAAAGTTTGAACAGCCGCTGCGTATGAACATTCTGTTGGTGGAGGATGACGAGCATGATCGGGCAGCCTTTCACCGTGCCTTCCGCGGAGTCAGCTACAATTGCACCATAACCGACTGTGTTCGGGCTCCCGAGGCCTTGGCTCTGATCGCGGCGGACCCGGCGGCATTTGACGTGGTGGTGGTCGATCACCACCTTCCCTGCCAGTATGGTTTGGATCTCTGCAAGGAACTCCTGGCAGCTGCGGTTCCGCTGCCTCTGGTCATCCTGACCGGGAGCGGTTCGGAGCTGGTCGCCGTGGAGGCGCTCAAAGCCGGTGTCGATGATTACATCATCAAAGACCCGGACAGCGCATATCTACAGATGCTGCCGCCGGTTCTGGCTGAGGTTGCTGCGGCATTCCGGGAACGCCTGGCACACATGGAGGCTGAGAAGTCATTGAGTGAAAACAGGGAGCGCCTCTCCAGCATTCTTGAGGGGCTTACCGTGCCAACCTTCGTCATTGATGCCGATCACATAACGACTCACTGGAATCTGGCCTGCGAAATAATCACCGGAATTCCGGCCCGTGAAGTGATCGGAACCAGGCAGCAATGGCGGGCATTCTACCCGTCGGAGCGGCCGGTTATGGCTGATTTGATCGTGGACGGGGTACTGGAGGAGCAGTTAACACAGCATTACAGCGGCAAATATCGCAGATCGCAGCTCAAGGCCGATGCCTTCGAAGCTGAGGATTTCTTTCCCCATTTAGGCGGTGAGGGGAAATGGCTCTTCTTTACCGCCGCTCCGCTCAAAGGGGCAAACGGCGAAATCGGCGGCGCAATAGAGACACTGCAGGATGTCACGGAGCGGAGAAATGCCGAGATCGCCTTGCAGGAGAGCGAGCTGCGTCACCGGGAACTCAGCATTACCGACGGACTGACCGGACTGTATAATTCCCGGCACTTCTACACACGGGCTCATGAAGAAGTAGAACGCTGCAATCGCTACGCAACGCCGCTCTCTCTGGTCCTTCTGGATGTGGACAACTTCAAGAAATTCAACGACACCTACGGACATCTGGAGGGGGATCGTGTACTGGCTGGACTCGCTGAGGTCATCAGAGCCGAAATCCGAGGCTCCGACTCCGCCTATCGTTACGGCGGCGAGGAATTCATCGTGATATTTCCGGAAACCGTTCCTGAAGAAGCACATGTCGTGGCGGAACGCTTACGACAATCCTTTGAGCAACATGAATTCAAACCTGCTCCGGGGGAGCTGGTCCATATGACTATCAGCATCGGCGGGGGCTGTTATCATCCGGAAGAAGCCCTGATTCCCTTTGTGAAACGGATCGACGAAGCGATGTACAAGGCGAAAAGTCTCGGCAAAAATCGCGTGCTTTTCCTGGAAGAGACGTAGATGTTTTAGAATCGATAACCGTCAACACCAGCTTTGAACCGTAACTGAAGACACGGGGGACTGTCATGCGCAGGCGTCATAACCGGTTTATTCTTATTTTATTTATTGTTGTGGTATCTGCAATACCGATACCTGCGTATGCTGCCAGCTCGTTCCTTGGAAATAATTTTCCAATACTTGCTTGTGTCGGCGGCCTAATTCTGTTGGTGTTGATCCTTTTCGCCTGGAACCGCACCCTTAAAAGCTGCGTAGAAGAGCATACCGCTGACTTGGGGGGATCTGCGGACATCCTTCGCAAAAGTGAAGATAAATTTAAGGCTTTTTTTGAGCAAGGGTATTATTTAGCAGGCTTGATGGATACTGACGGGACTTTAACAGACGTGAACAACACCGCGCTTCAAATGAGCGGAGCAGAAAAACACGAAGTCATCGGCAAACCGTTTTGGGAAACACCCTGGTGGTCACATTCCCCCGAAATTCAGGAAAAACTTCGCCACGCCGTAAAATGTGCAGCTAATGGGACATCGGTCAAGTTTGAAACAACCCATCCGGCACCGGATGGCACACTTCATTATATCGACTTTTCTCTCCGTCCGGTAATGAGTCAATCAGGGGCAGTCATTTTTCTTGTTCCCGAAGGTTATGACATTACTGATCGTAAAAAAGCCGAGGAAGCTCTTGAGGAGAACAGGGAAAGATATTGCGGATTAAGTGAAGCGGGGTTTGAATCGATCTTTTTTTCCGAAAAAGGTATCTGTACAGAACAAAATAAAAATGCAGGGTTAATATTTGGTTATTCAGACGCTGAGGCTATCGGCAGATGCGGCACGGAGTGGATTGTACCGGAAGATCGTGACCTGGTGATGAAAAATATGGCTTCGGGATATGAGGAGCCGTACGAAGTAACCGCCTTGCGGAAGAATGGCACAACATTCCCTGCATTGATTCGGGCAAAGATGATGCACTACAAGGGAAAAGACGTTCGAGTTACCTCTTTGAGCGACATCTCCGACCGCAAAAAAACCGAAGAAGAACGTCTTGATTTGGAACGTCAATTATTACATGCCCAGAAGCTTGAAAGTCTTGGCATACTCTCAGGCGGTATCGCCCATGACTTCAACAATCTGCTGCAGGCGATGCTTGGAAATCTTGACCTTGCGTTGATTAAAATCCCCCATGACACTCCAGCCCGCAAAAATATCGACCAGGCAATTAAAGCCGGCCAGCATGCCGCCAAACTGACCAACATGATGCTGGCGTATTCCGGCAAGGGCCTTTTCGACATCAAGCCGATAAACCTGACTGAACTTGTGGATGAAATCGCCACTATGCTGGAGGCAGCCATACCCAAGTCGATAACTCTTGACCAGCATCTTGACCACTCTTTGCCGACCATCAGGGCCGATGCCGGACAGCTGCAGCAGGTAATCATGAACCTCATCACCAACGCTGCCGAAGCTATTGGCGATCAGGCGGGAAAAATCATGCTCTCGACCGGCAGCGGAAAATTTGATCAGAGCACTCTGGACCAGAGCCGACTAGACGAAAAAACTGCTGAGGGGCGCTACGTATGGCTGGAGGTCCGAGACAACGGCTGCGGTATGGACGGGGAAACACTGTACAAACTCTTTGATCCGTTTTTTACGACCAAGTTTACCGGGCGAGGTTTGGGAATGTCTGCAGTGCTTGGAATCATCCGTGCCCACAAAGGAGCCTTTCTGATAGAAAGTCGAACGGGCGTCGGCACCGCCATCAAGGTACTGTTCCCGATTGTCGATAATCATTCGGCTGGTTCGGGTACAGCCATCGAAAGTCAGCCCTATACTGAAAAACATATCGGGAAATCGATAAGGATTTTGGTCGTTGATGATGAGGAGATGATCCGTGTCGTCTCGTCCGCGATGCTGGAGGAACTGGGTTTCGAAACAGTGGTCGCTGCCAGTGGCGTAGAGGCGCTGACACTTTTCCGTAGCGAGGGTGACCACATCGGCGTTGTGTTGCTGGACCAGGTGATGCCTGGCATGGACGGCGTCACCGTATTCAAGGAACTGCGCCGTATCAGGCCGGACATTAAAGTGCTGCTCGCAAGCGGCTTCAGCCAGCAGGAGGTTTCTGAGCGCTTCGACGGACTGGGCCTGAACGGCTTTCTCCAGAAACCGTACAGCTTGATAAATTTTAATTCGGAGCTGTCGCGGGTATTGAAAGAGTAGTAGTGATTGCTTGGTGCTTTTCGACGAGATGGTTTGTTACCGGAAAACGGGCGTTTCAATGCCTATATTGAAATATCACTTTACGCGCGCTCAAGACCTGCGAACCTTAACATAAGCTTTTTAGGCCCAACCGAGTTGAACCAGACCACAACCTTTTGTCCTTCACCCTCCCCTTCCATTTTACGAATGGTTCCGACACCGAATTTGCCGTGACGCACTTTCATGCCGATGAAAACACCGTCCTGTTCTTCGGGCGGTTCCGGAACAATTTCGATTTCGTCGCTGAAGGCGCCGGCAATCGCAGACAGATTGTGAGCCGGAGGAGTGTTTTCGGCGCGGGAGAGAGGCGTTGCGGCGCTCCTCATTCGGCCTGCCGCACTAAAGTGGCTTCTATCCGTTGCAGCGGGATAGGGGGTGGCATATGGCGACGGACTGGAGTCGCTTCCCCCATCATCCAGCAGTTCCGGCGGAATATCCTTCAAAAAACGTGACGGCTGGTTGCACTGTTCCTGGCCAAACAGGTATCTCCTCTTGGCATTCAGCAGGTAGAGCCGTTCGCGGGCCCGGGTCATGCCGACGTAACAGAGGCGACGCTCCTCCTCCATGCCGTCCAGATCATCCAGTGAGCGGGCATGCGGGAAGAGACGTTCCTCCATGCCGATAATGAACACCGCCTTGAATTCCAGCCCCTTGGCGGCGTGCAGGGTCATCAGGGTGACCGAAGGCTGCCCGACCTCCCCCTGCTCAAGATCGGAAACGAGTGAAACCTGCTCCAGAAATTCTGACAGCCCGGCCTCGGGGTTCTTTTCACTGAATTCCTCGATCGCAGCCAGAAGCTGCTCCAGGTTCTCCAGCCGCTCGGCATCATCCTCGTCGCGACTGTTTTTTAGACGGTCCAGATAGCCGCTTCCCTGCATTACTGAACGAGCCAAAGCCGCCAAGCTGCAGCCGGGGGCCGTTTCTCGAAAATCTTCCAGCAGAGCGGCAAAGGCAGCAACCTTGCCACGTGCACCGGCAGCCAGAAGGCCATCGCGGGTAGCATCCTGCAGAGCATCGTAAAAAGTCCCACCTTGACGGTTTGCCTGGAGCGAAATTTTATCCACCGTCGTGTTGCCGATACCCCGAGCCGGGACGTTGATGATTCTTTTAAGTGAGACCTCGTCAGCCGGGTTATCCAGCACCCGCAGATAGGCGAGTATATCCTTTACCTCCATGCGGGAGTAGAAACGCACCCCCCCGACGATGTGATACGGGAGCGCGCTGCCGACCAGCGCTTCCTCTATCAGTCGGGACTGGGCATTGGTGCGGTAGAACACCGCCATCTCCTCCAGCGGCACGCCGCTGTTTCTCAACTGCAGGATCTCGCGGACGACAAAGCGGGCTTCCTCACGGTCGGATTCGACCCGCTCGTAGCGGATCTTCTCGCCGGCCGGGTTTTCAGTCCAGAGAGTTTTCCCTTTGCGGCCGAAGTTCTGCTTGACCACCTCGCCCGCCGCCGCAAGTATTGTAGAGGTGGAGCGGTAGTTCTGCTCCAGGCGGATGATCTTGACGCCGGGAAAATCCTTCTCGAATTCAAGAATATTGCGGATATCGGCCCCGCGCCAGGAGTAGATCGACTGGTCGTCATCGCCCACTACGCAGAGGTTTTTGCGATCCCCCGCCAGCAGACGGATCAGATTGTACTGAACCGGATTGGTATCCTGGTATTCGTCCACCAGCAGCCATTGAAATCGCTCCCGATAGAAACTGCAGACCTCGGGAAAGCGGGTCAGGAGGCTAACTGTCTGCATCATCATGTCGCCGAAGTCGAGGGCGTTGCACTTTTTGAGGCGTTCCTGATAGGCGGCGTAAATTTCAACGACTTTCTGGTTATAAACATCTCCGGGCGAAACGGAACCGATATCCCCGGGAAAGAGGCCGCGGTTCTTGAAGTCGTCGATCCGACCGGAAACCGCTTTGACATCAAAACGCTTGTCGTCGAGATCCATCTCGGCGATGACGTCCTTCAAAAGCCGATCGCTGTCGCGGTCATCATAAATTGCGAACGAGGACTGGAAGCCGAGATGATGGATGTCGCGGCGCAGGATGCGCCCGCAAGCGGCGTGAAAGGTGGATATTTGCGGCAGATCCCCACCGCCAAGCAGTTTGGCAACGCGCTCGGCCATCTCTTTAGCCGCCTTGTTGGTGAAGGTAACTGCCAGAATATTCCAGGGGCGTACGCCGCGCTCGCGAATCAGGTAGGCGATACGGTTGGTAATGACACGAGTCTTGCCGGAACCGGCGCCGGCCAGAATCAAGAGCGGCCCTTCGCTATGCAGCACAGCTTCTTTTTGGGGGGGGTTGAGGTGTTTGAGAAGATCCATAATATATTTTATAAAGAGCCCAAGTCATCCAGCCAGGCGCAAAGAAGCGGCAGCTCTTCAGGGCCTACAACACCATGATCAACAAAGACCTGATAGCACTTCAACATGCCATCCGCAAGATGCTCAGTGCCGGGGCGGATATCCAATACGGCGAGTTTCTCGCACAGTTTGTCATTGTTGACATAGCCAACTATTTCATCGCGAAAATCCTTCATAAGATCATGTTCATTACGAATCTGCCGGACAGTCGGGCCGTGAAACAGCACGCCCCATCCGTTTGCCCAACACATCCTGGTGGCGACAAAGCTGCGCCAGATATCAGTCATTCGGAAGCTGCAGTATGACGGGAGATACAGCAACGGAAAGGCCTCCTTGAACCAGGTGGTGTTCTGGCTGTTGAACGGCGTCCAGCTCCCCTGCCCCACGGCTGCGGATATAGTTTTATCAAAAAAGACCGGTAACGGCAGCAGCAACCGGTATATCGCATCGACATCCGGATTGTCGTCGGCCAGCCCCTGCTGAATGGGACAACGGACATCAACCAGGGGATAGTTGTTCAGAGGCGCCACCGGAGACTGTACCCGTTCAAGCGGAAAGCCGCGCGGCCAGATTTGTTGATCGGTAAAGTAGCGATATATGTTGACCCACCCGCTGTCGGTGATGCTGGCCGTCTTCCGTGATGGCGTCCTTTTTAACCAGAAACCATCCAGGGGAATATTATCGTCATCAGTTTCTATGATGATTTCCGAACCACGGGAGATCGCTTCGAGATAGCCAAGATTCTTGCGGGCATAGTGCCGTTCCGGAAGAATGCGTGCCAAGCGAGAATGATGACTGCGCTGGCGCTCAATACTCCAGAAGTCGCACCCGGCCAGATGGAAATCCGGGGGAGATATCACGTCTCCGATAACGATGAAATCCATGCCATGCTCGCTGCATCCCTTGGAGCAGGCCTGCAACACCTGGTTCGGAGCGGAGATGGAGGTTATCACCAGTGTGGCTGTCGATTTCATGGCATTATCCAAGCTGCACCGCCTTGCCGCTGACGCGTTTCATAAAATAGTAGGCCAGCACATTCAGCGCATTTCTTACGGCATTTCGCGAAACACGGGGAGACGGAGCCTTGTAGTGGATTGGAATCTCGGCAGAGCGGAACATGCGCAGCAGGTAACGGACCTCTGTTTGATAGAAATGGGCGGTGGATAACAGCCTGTACTCAAGCAATCTGCCGACTACATGCCGGTGAAAGCCCTGATATCCGGAGGTCATGTCGTGCATGGTCGTGCCGAGAAGGAGGTTCGTGAGAAGCGTCCCCCCTCTGGAAAGCAGCCGCCGTTTCAAGGGAGAATCCGTCATTGAGCCTCCGTTGATGAATCTGCTGCCGAAAGCACATTCGTTCCCTTCGTTCAACACCCGCAGAAACATCGGAATGGCACGGGGATCGTGAGAAAGACCGGCATCCATTTCGATGATCAGGGTGTGACCATTTTCGTACGCCTCACGATAACCGCGAATATAAGCATCCACGACATTTTTGTTTTCAGGCGCCCACACCGTAACGAAGCGCTGGTCCGTTGCAGAGAGTGCCCGACACAATTCAAGAGTCCGGTCACGCGATACCGTGTCGATGACAAAATAGACCGTGCCGCTCCGCAGACGACTCAGTACGGCAGTCATTTCGGTTACGAATGAGTCAAACTCCTCTTCTTCATTGGCCAAGGGCACAACAATCGCCCAATCATTATTGAAATACATTCCGGACTCACTGGTGTTGATTTATTTACCGCCCGACCAGAAGGGGATTTCTTCCGTCGGAATGTAGCGCTGATTCGGAGGACAGGGAGTTTTTCTCAACCTACCTCAAAAAGGAGAAATATTCAAACAGTTAGATATTATTTGTGAATTGAAGTTTAAACAACCAACAAAATGTCGCCATCAAGCAGACTGTTTTGGTTGTGGTATACTCATTGCGAAACACCGGCATGCCTATTTATTGCGCAACGGTTACATGCGTATTTTTTTAGTCGCCGGATTTAAACTACATATTGCCTAGTAATTGGTCACTGATAGCAATTCAGCATATTTTATGCACAGACGGCAACTCTATGTGCACTCATTTTATGCAACACTGCATACCGTCAGGCCCGGCAGACGGCACACAATACCTTGAATTTATTAATAATATTCGATCTGCCAGTGAAACTGACATAACATTTTGTACTCAGCAGTGTTGCATTTATACACATTGACATAGGGTTTAATGCCCTGGTAACACTGATTGATTTGTAATTGAATCCGGTCAACTAGTTGAAATACTGATTCAGCAATTGCAACATGAGCATAAAGATCGGGTATGGCACGGTACCTGCTATCAATATTGTCCGTTCTTCCATTGCGGACAGATCAAACCAGGAAAACACTGATAAAGGTTACCCATATGAAAAACAACCGACCACCAGCCAAGCAGGGCCTCTACGATCCACAATTCGAGCACGACGCGTGCGGCGTCGGTTTTGTCGCCAATATCAAGGGGAAGAAGTCCCACGAGATTGTCTGCCAGGCGCTCGAAATCCTTGTCAATCTTGACCACCGCGGCGCCACCGGCAGTGAACCAAACACCGGAGACGGCGCCGGCATTCTCATGCAGATGCCGGACAGCTTCCTCCGCTCGGTTTGCGCCCCGCTTGGCATCGAACTCCCCGAACCGTTCCACTATGGTGTCGGCATGGTCTTCACCTCGCCGAAAGCGACCGAGCGTAACGCCGCCCGCCATATTCTGGAAAAAATCCTGGTCGAGGAGGGAGTGGAGCTCCTCGGCTGGCGCAACGTTCCGACTGACAACTCATCTCTGGGCAACACCGCCTGGGAAGGGGAGCCGATGGTGCGGCAGCTGTTCCTCAAGCGACCGCTTGACTGTATTGACGAACAAACCTTCGACCGCAAGCTCTATATCATCAACCAGCGGGCTACCAACGAGATCAGACGTGCCGGGGTTGACGAGCACTGGTATGTCTGCAGTATCTCGACCCGGACCATCATCTACAAGGGTATGCTGATGCCGGTGCAGGTTGACAAATATTTCCCCGAACTGTGCGACCCGTCTATGGAGAGCGCTATTGCCCTGGTGCACTCCCGCTTTTCCACCAATACCTTTCCCAGCTGGGATCGCGCCCACCCCTACCATTACCTTGCCCATAACGGCGAGATCAACACGTTGCGCGGCAATGTCAACTGGATGAATGCCCGCCAGAACCATATTACAAGCGAGTTATTCGGTGACGACATCAAGAAGGTGCTACCGATCATCAATACCAACGGTTCCGATTCGGGCATGTTCGACAACTGCCTGGAGCTGCTGGTCATGAGTGGCCGTTCCCTGCCGCATGCCATAATGATGATGGTGCCTGAGCCATGGGAAAACCACACGGAGATGAGCGCAGAGAAGAAGGCGTTCTATGAATATCACTCCTGCCTGATCGCGCCGTGGGACGGACCGGCCGCAATAGCCTTTACCGATGGCCGCTGCATCGGGGCGGTTCTTGACCGCAACGGACTGCGTCCTTCCCGTTACTACATTACCAATGATGATCTGGTCATCATGGCCTCCGAAGCCGGTGTTCTGCAGATCGAACCGGAACGCATCCTGAGCAAGGGACGGCTCCAGCCGGGACAGATGTTTCTGGTGGATACCGAGCAGGGACGCATTGTTCCCAATGAAGAGATCAAACAGGAGCTGGCGGCAGCTAATCCATATAGCCAGTGGTTGAAAGAGAACTATATCCAGCTGGAAGATCTGCCATACGCATCCGACATGCATCTCCCCGACCACAACGCTTTGGCCCAGCGCCAGCAGGCCTTCGGCTACACTTACGAAGATCAACGGGTTGTCCTTGGGCCGATGGCTACCGACGGCATCCAGCCGTTAGGTTCCATGGGCACCGACACCCCGCTGGCGGTGCTCTCCAGCCAGAACCAGCTGCTGTACAATTATTTCAAACAGCTGTTCGCCCAGGTTACCAATCCGCCTATCGACCCGATCCGTGAAGAAATTGTCACATCCACCATCACGTTGATCGGTTCAGAGGGTAACCTGCTGGAACCGACAGCAGTAAACGCCCGGCGGATCAAACTTCAGACTCCACTGCTCAGCAATCAGGAGCTGGAAAAACTGCGGCAGGTTGAACGCCCCGGTTTCAAATCAGCGACTCTGTCACTGCTCTTTCCGGCTACACGAGGCGCTAGCGCCATGGAGAAGGGGCTGGAAGCGCTATTTGCGGCGGCCGATGTGGCGGTTGAGGCCGGCAGCAATATTCTGATCCTCTCCGATCGCGGAGTAGATAAAAACAACGCCGCTATTCCGGCACTGCTGGCGATGTCCGGCCTGCACCACCATCTGGTCACCAGCGGCACCCGCACTTTGGTTTCGCTGATTCTCGAATCTGGCGAGCCGCGTGAAGTTCACCATTTTGCCGTGCTGCTCGGCTACGGTGTCAATGCCATCAACCCCTATCTGGCCTTTGAATCTATTGATGACATGATTCTTCAGGGGATGCTGCCGGGTCTCGACCACAAAAAAGCGGCCAAAAACTTCATCAAGGCCTCCATCAAGGGTATCGTCAAGACCATGGCCAAGATGGGGATCTCCACCGTCCAGAGTTATCGCGGCGCCCAGATTTTTGAGGCGGTCGGCCTGCACCACTCCGTCATCGACCGTTATTTCACCTGGACGCCGTCGCGTATCGGAGGCACCGATATTGACGGTATCGCCCGCGAGTTGATGGAACGCCATGCCAGAGCCTATCCCGAGCGTGTGGCCCATGAAGTGACGCTTCCCACGGGCGGCGTTTATCAGTGGCGCAAGGATGGCGAGGAGCATCAGTATAATCCGCTGACGATAACCTCGCTCCAGAAAGCGACCCGCACCGACGATTACAAGGAGTTCAAGGTATTTTCCTCACTAATCGACGAGCAGAACACGCGTCACTATACCTTGCGCGGCCTGCTCGACTTCAAGGAGAATATACCTTCCGTGCCGCTTGATGAAGTCGAACCGGCTGAAGCCATCATGAAACGTTTCAAGACCGGTGCCATGTCTTACGGCTCCATAAGCAAAGAGGCTCACGAAACGCTGGCGATCGCCATGAACCGTATCGGCGGCAGATCCAACACCGGTGAGGGTGGCGAGGATCCCGAGCGTTTCACCTGGACCAACGAGCGTGGGGATTCGAAGAACAGCGTCATCAAGCAGGTGGCTTCGGGACGGTTCGGTGTCACCAGTGATTACCTGACCAATGCCGGTGAACTGCAGATCAAGATGGCTCAGGGCGCCAAGCCGGGCGAAGGGGGCGAACTGCCTGGGCACAAGGTCTATCCATGGATCGCAAAAACGCGCCATACCACGCCGGGTGTCGGTCTGGTATCGCCACCGCCGCACCATGATATCTACTCAATCGAGGATCTGGCAGAACTGATCCACGACCTGAAAAATGCCAACCGACGTGCCCGTGTCAGCGTCAAGCTGGTGTCCGAAGTCGGAGTCGGCACAATTGCCGCCGGTGTCGCCAAGGCGCATGCCGACGTTGTGCTGATCAGCGGCTATGATGGCGGCACAGGAGCATCACCGATCTCCAGCATCAAGCATGCCGGGCTTCCATGGGAGCTCGGCCTGGCTGAAACCCACCAGACCCTGCTGCTGAACAACCTGCGCAGCCGGATTATCATCGAAGCGGACGGTCAACTGAAGACCGGCCGCGATGTTGCCATCGCCGCCCTGCTGGGCGCAGAGGAGTTCGGCTTTGCCACCGCTCCGCTGGTGACTCTGGGGTGCGTCATGATGAGAGTCTGCCACAGCAACACCTGCCCGACCGGCGTTGCAACGCAGGATCCTGAGCTTCGCAAGAAATTCACCGGCAAGCCGGAATATGTCGTCAACTTCATGCGCTTTGTCGCAGAGGAACTGCGTGAGATCATGGCGCAGCTCGGTTTCCGCACTCTTAACGAAATGGTCGGACGCTGTGATGTACTGGAGGCCAACAAGGCGATTGACCACTGGAAGGCCCAGGGGCTTGACTTCTCCCAGATCCTTCATCAGCCGAAGGTCGGGCTTAATGTCGGGCACTACTGCACCGAAAGTCAGGATCACGGTCTGGAAAAATCCATCGACATGACCAGGCTGCTGGAGATCTGTGAGCCCGCTATCGAGCGTGGCGAGAAGGTCTCAGCTGAGCTGCCGATAACCAATGTCAACCGCGTGGTGGGGACCATCCTCGGCAATGAAATTACCCGTCATCATGGCGCTGAAGGATTGCCGGACAACACCGTCAGACTTACATTCAACGGTTCCGCCGGGCAGAGCTTCGGGGCGTTCATACCGCGGGGCATAACCCTCAAATTATCCGGTGACGCCAACGATTACCTTGGCAAAGGGCTCAGTGGCGGCTCGATCATACTCTATCCGCCGGCGGGTTCAACGTTCAAGGCTGAAGAGAATATTATCGCCGGCAATGTGGCGTTCTACGGGGCCACCAGCGGCACAGCATACATCCGCGGCATGGCAGGTGAGCGGTTTTGCGTTCGTAACTCCGGCGTGGACACAGTTGTTGAAGGCGTAGGCGACCATGGCTGTGAATACATGACCGGCGGCACCGTGGTGATCCTGGGCCGGACCGGACGCAACTTTGCAGCGGGCATGAGTGGCGGTGTGGCCTATGTCCTCGATGAACAGGGCGATTTTGCCTCCCGCTGCAATACGGAAATGGTCGGCCTGGAACAGCTTGATGACTCCGACGCTGCCACCCTCAAGGGAATGATCGAAAGACATGCCGAATGCACCGGGAGCTCTCTGGCAACGATGACACTGATTAATTGGCAGAACGTTCTGCCACGGTTTGTAAAGGTTATGCCTACCGATTACAAACGGGTGCTGCAGGCGCTGGAACGCGCAAAGGCAGCTGGTTTCAGCGGTGACGATGCGCTCTCCGCCGCATTTGAGGAGAACGCCCAGAGCGGGCATTAAAACCTAACCACCCCCCAACCCCCTCCTTACAAAGAAGGGGTTGGGGGGTGGCTAGGTTTAGCAGTTTAATTTTCAGAATACAGGGAAACAATCATGGGAAAACCAACCGGATTCATGGAATATAAGCGCGAAGTGCCTGCTGACCGGGCACCTTTGGAGCGAATTAACGACTGGAACGAATTTCATCTGCATATGCCGGATGAGGATCTGCGTACCCAGGGTGCCCGCTGCATGGATTGCGGCGTGCCGTTCTGTCACAGCGGGGTGCTGATCAGCGGCATGGCCAGCGGCTGTCCGGTCAACAACCTCATCCCCGAGTGGAATGACCTGATCTACCGCAACCTCTGGCCTCAGGCGCTGGACCGGCTGCACAAAACCAATAACTTCCCGGAGTTCACCGGACGCGTCTGCCCGGCCCCCTGCGAAGGTTCCTGCACTCTGGCCAGCATCGACCCTGCTGTTACGATCAAAAATATCGAGGTCAGCATTGTTGAACGCGGCTTTGAAGAGGGTTGGATCGTTCCCGCTCTCCCCGCTGTACGCACCGGCAAAAAAGTCGCTGTAGTCGGCTCCGGACCAGCGGGACTCTCTGCCGCCGCTCAGCTCAACAAGGCTGGCCACACCGTTACCGTCTTTGAACGCGCCGATCTGCCTGGCGGCCTGCTGATGTACGGCATCCCCAACATGAAACTCGACAAGCGCCAGGTTGTGCTCCGACGTATCAAACTGATGGAAGAGGAGGGGATAACCTTCATCTGTAACACCGAAATCGGCGGGAGTAAGTTTCCGACGGCAAAGCTGCGCAGTGACTTTGATGCCGTGGTTGTGACAACCGGCGCCACCCTGCCGCGCGATCTTCCGATTGACGGTCGCTCCCTCAAGGGGATTCATTTCGCCATGGAATTTCTGACCGCCAACACCAAGGCGCTGCTGAACGGGAATGATGATTTTATCCCGGCCAAAGGTAAGGACGTTGTCATCATCGGCGGCGGCGACACCGGAACAGACTGTGTTGGTACGTCGCTTCGTCATGGCTGCACAAGTGTCACCCAGCTGGAAATCATGCCACGTTCCCCTGATGAGCGTGCTGCCGACAACCCTTGGCCGGAGTGGCCCAAAACCCACAAAATTGATTATGGCCAGGAAGAAGCCGCGGCAAAATTTGGTTCTGATCCGCGAGTATACCTGACAACCGCCACCCGTTTCGAAGGTGATCAGGACGGCGCTGTGAAGGCTGTCCACACAGTGGAAGTCGCCTGGCAAAAGAATGAAAAAGGTCAGTTTATTCCGCAACCGGTGCCGGGTACGGAGCAGGTGCGCCCTGCCCAATTGGTATTGCTGGCTATGGGTTTTCTCGGACCGGAGCAACCCCTGATTGATTCACTCGGGCTGGAGCGGGACCCGCGCAGCAACATCAAAGCCGAGTTCGAGAAGTACAGCACCAGCATCCCCGGCGTCTTCGCCGCCGGTGACTGCCGTCGCGGTCAGAGCCTTGTCGTGTGGGCCTTCAACGAGGGTCGCGGTGCTGCTCGTGAATGCGATCGTTATTTGATGGGGAGCAGTGAGTTGCCGTAGAAAAACAGAGTGGATGGTATTCTTCAGACGGTCTTGAAGTGCGTTTCAAGGTATGCACAACAGTTTGCGCATTCCAGCTTATTGATATAACGCAAATTTTGACCGTTTGAAGTTTATTTTTTATCGGATCAGATTTCAGGAGTCACTTTCATGATCGGCGCAGCATCCGGTCGGTCCATTTCCTCAAGATATTTCAACACAAACCGCTGGGCAGCTTCAACAGCTCGCGGCATATCCCACTTTTTCAGATCACGCTCTTCTACCATGTTACTGATCCCGCGAATTTCAAGGCAGTCTATTCCACAGCGCAGACATACCTGTGCCACTGCCGCACCCTCCATGTTTTCGATCAGGGAGTTCCAGCGCTGCGACAATTCAGCACCGTATTGGCGGGTGCCGCTGCAGGTTGAAACAGTTGCAGAGCGACCGCGCATAAGGAAAACACCATAATAATCCGCCAGCTGCATTGCCTTTTCAGAGGCGTGCCGGGAAAGGGGCAGCAAATTATAGCAGCTCATCCCCCCCTGATCTACCGAGGGAATATTCATATAACGAAGATCTTTCCACCCCTCCTCTACGACTACGCCATCATCAGCCAGGACCTCTTCGCTGGCAACGACCAGATTGCCGATTGAAAGACCGCTGCCGATGTATGCTCCGGCGCAACCGGTATTGATCACCAGCTGCGGCTGATAGCGATCTATCATGACAGCGGTAGCTGCGGCCGCATTGACCTTTCCGACGCCACCGGCGCAGACGACAACACGAAGGCTGCCAATAGTGCCTTCTACATACTCATAACCGCCGACCCTTACCCTGCCCGAATGTTCCAGCGCCTTTGCCAGCATCTCGATTTCCTGCGGCACAGCTGCAATGATAATAATCGGTTTCATATCGTCCCCTTTGCCTGGTTCAAGCGGTTTCGTTCCTGAAAGGCGCTCAGGTCATTGAGTGTGTCGATGTCCTGCCATTCGGGGAGCAGGGCGGCAGTGAGGGCAGAATCCCGCGCCGCTGCCAGACTCTGTTCAAGCACATCGGCACAGCTCCATGTCATGCCAGTAAAAAGCTGGGGCCAGACCTGCCGCATCCCGAGCAGGTAATAACCGCCATCAATACACGGTCCAAAGACGACATCCGTCTGCCGAACTTCCAACATTCGATAGGCTTCTTGAATATATGAAAGCGGCAGGTCGGGGGCATCGCTGCCGATAATGCAGCAATGTTCACAGCCGTTCGCAAACATCACTTCAAATGCGGCCTGCATGCGCGCCCCAAGATCTCCGGATCTCTGGTGACGGGAGCAACACCGGTAACGATCGGCCAGACGCAGCAATGATTCTTCCTCACAGTCCCAGAAGACAACGGTCTCGATGTCGCTCAACTGCCGGGCGGTTTTCAGCACATCCTGCAGCATTGTCTCATACAGCTCAGCGGCGGCCAGATCTCCTAGCGCTGCTGCGAGCCTCGTTTTTACCATTCCAGGAAGCGGTTCACGGGCGAAGATAATAAGTCCTCTGGTCATGTCAATGTTCTCGCTAATCAATACACTATGTCTGTCAGAATGAAGTTGCTGTGCGTTCATAGCAACCTGTAACGTTACCCAGTCTGCCGGCCAAGCCGGATTATTCGAATAATAGTCACCATTGGTTAAAAGTGCAAGAAGTTGGTTTTTATAACCGTACATATACCGCAATGTTAGTGAGCTGGGACTGGAAACAACTTAGCTTGCGTAATAACGGTTGATTTGCTATAGTTCCAGACCATCTAAATCTCGCATAAGAACTGAATTTCATTAATGAATCTTCTCGCTGTAGAAAAACCTGCCCGTTATATGGGGGGCGAAATGGGCTCCATCCGCAAAGATGCTGCCGATTTGCGCTTTGCCCTTGCCTTCCCGGATGTGTATGAAGTCGGTATGAGTCATCTGGGGCTAAAGATTCTGTACCATGTCCTGAATGAAGTAGAAGGGCTTGCCGCAGAGCGTGTTTTTGCCCCCTGGCCGGACATGGAAACCCAGATGCGTGCCGCAGGTGTCCCGCTGGCAACACTTGAAACAGCCACCCCTCTGGCAGAATGCGACATCGTCGGCTTCACTCTGCAGTACGAGCTCTCTTATACAAATATACTCTCCATGCTCCGCCTGAGCGGCATTCCGCTCCTGGCTACTGATCGGAGCGAGCCATTTCCACTGATTATCGCCGGCGGCCCCTGCGCGTATAATCCGGAACCGCTGGCTCCTTTCTTTGATGCCGTGCTGCTGGGGGATGGAGAAGAAGCCGTGCTGGAAATTGCCCAGGCGGTGCGAGAAGCAAAAAAAACCGGTGAGAACAAAGCGCAACTGCTTGAGCACCTGTCTGCCATCGAAGGGGTTTACATTCCTTCGCTCTTTGAACCGCAGTACGCTCCCGATGGCACCCTGACCGCTATAAAAACGCTCAAACAGGGCTATACGTCGGTCCGCCGGCGCTTTCTGGCTGATCTCGACGCCGCTCCTTTTCCTGATTCACCTGTCATCCCGTTTATGAAGACTATTCATGACCGGGTAGCTGTTGAAATCGCGCGGGGCTGCACCCGCGGCTGCCGTTTCTGCCAGGCCGGCTACGTCTACCGCCCGTTGCGTGAGCGCTCACCTGCTACGATTCTCAATCTGGTGGAGCAGTCGCTCAAAGCTACCGGCTATGATGAGATATCACTGCTTTCGCTTTCTACCGGAGATTATTCCTGCGTTACTCCGCTGGTAACCGAATTAATGGCTCGCTACGCCGAAGACCGGATCGCTGTGTCGCTCCCATCCCTGCGAGTCGGGAGCTTGTCGGATGAGCTGATCGAGGAGATAAAGAAAGTACGTAAAACCGGCTTTACCCTGGCACCGGAGGCGGGCAGCGACCGGATGCGCCGGGTCATCAACAAGGGGATCACCGAGGCTGATCTGATTACCGGAGCCACAGCAATCTACCAAGCCGGTTGGCGTTTGATCAAGCTCTACTTCATGATCGGACTTCCGGGCGAAACCGCTGAAGATATTGCCCAGATCTCGACGCTGTCGCGCCAGGTCAAGGACCAGGCCAAAGGAAGCGGCGTTTCCGGCGATGTCAATGTTGCCGTCAGCACCTTCGTCCCCAAGGCTCATACACCGTTCCAGTGGGAACCCCAAATCTCCACTCAGCAAACCACAGATCTCCAGTATCAGCTCCACTGCGATCTCAAGAAGCGCAAACTGAAATTCAAATGGCAGGATGCGCCGCTCTCATTCATGGAAGGTGTCTTTGCCCGCGGCGACCGCCGTCTGGCGCCGGTGTTGATCCGGGCCGTTGAATTGGGTTGCCGTTTTGACGGCTGGCGCGAACATTTTTCTCTGGAGCGCTGGCTCCAGGCCTTTGCCGATTGTGCTGTCGAACCGGAATGGTATTTGCGCCGCCGGGAGCTGACTGAAATCCTGCCGTGGGATCACCTTGATTGCGGCGTGACGCGCGACTTTCTTTTGGCCGAGCGTGAGCAAGCCCTGGCAGAAGCAGCGACTAAGGATTGTCGTGACGGCAGTTGCAGCGCCTGCGGTGTCTGCGATTTCACCGTGGTGACTAACCGGATTTCCGCGCAGGCAACCATTCCCCAACGACAGAATATCCCGACTGATGAACCGCTGGCCGCCAGGATGCGGCTCAGATTTTCAAAAACCGGGGTCATGCGGTATTTGAGCCATCTTGAGCTGATTACCGTCTTCACCCGCGCCGTCAGCAGGGGAGATGTGCCGATAATGTTTTCGCTCGGTTTTCATCCGCATCCCCGCTTCTCATTTGGAACGGCAACTTCTGTAGGGGTCGAGTCACAGGCGGAGTACATGGATATGTTTGTCGTTGCCGGCATCACTGCCCATGAAGTGCTGAAGCGTCTTAATGCGGTACTGCCGGAAGGATTGCGGATTCTGGAGTCAGAGGAAGTTGACGCCAAACTGCCGTCCATCTCAACCATGATAGATGCCACCCGCTATCGGATGACTGTTGCTAAAGCTGAACCGGAAGAGCTAGCGAAACAATGTGTGCAGTTTTTGGCACATGATTCTTTCGTCATCCAGCGGACAAAAAAAGGGCAGACCAAGTCGGTCGATTTGAGGAGCGAAACCGTTTCACTATCAGCAGACAGAAACACGCTGGAGCTGGTCGCCAGGCGGGGCAAGCCGGTCGAGTTTACCAGGGCCATCACCGGTGACGAGGCGCTTGAAGGTGATGATATCCAGGTTGAGAAACTGGAAGTAATCTTTAAGCCGGAGCCTTAGACTTAAACTTTTCAGACCGGCATGGCTTACCAGACCGGCCTGATGAATATTTTTCTTTATAAATTCTGAACGGAGAAATCACTATGGGAGCTGAATTAGTTATAAACGCCGCTTCCCACGAAACCCGCATTGCGTTGATTGAGAACGGCACCATTGCCGAACTCTATATTGAGCGTAGCCGAGAAAAGGGAATTGTGGGCAATATTTATAAAGGGCGGGTCATTCGCGTACTGCCCGGCATGCAGGCTGCTTTTGTGGACATCGGCCTGGAGAAGGCAGCGTTTCTCTACGTCGCCGACGTGTTCGATGCAATCGAGGAGTATGAGTCACTGCTGTATGCCGGAAGCAAAAAAGACTATGAGCCGATTGCGACACAGGAGGGCAATGATCGCCCTGAGTTCCGGCCGCTTCATCCTATTGAGGATCTTTTGCAGGAAGGGCAGGAACTATTGGTACAGATTTCCAAGGAACCGCTCGGCACCAAGGGAGCCCGCATAACCTCTCACATCTCCCTGCCGGGACGGCACCTTGTCTATATGCCGACTGTAGATCATATCGGAATTTCACGTCGGATCGAGGACGAGGAGGAGCGCGAGCGGCTGCGGGAGATCGTTGAACGCCTCAAAAAAACCGGATCCGGCTACATAGTCAGGACGGTTTCAGAAGGAAAGAGTGAGGAAGACCTGATTGCCGATATGCTGTATTTAACTACACTCTGGGAGGAAATATCCAAACGGCAGGCGAATGCGGCAATCCCTTCCCTGTTGCATTCAGACCTGGATGTTGTCCAGAAGGTGGTCAGGGACATTGTTACCGAGCAGGTTGATAAGATAGTGGTCGATTCAAAGGTCGATTATGACCGGATCGTACATTTCATTTCGACTTTCGCTTCAAAGATGAAATATACGATCGAACTGTATGACGAGGAAGAGCCCATCTTTGACCATTACGGACTGGAAGTTGAGATCAGTCGGGCGCTGGGGAGAAAGGTCTGGCTCAAGTCAGGCGGCTATATTATAATCGAGCAGACCGAAGCATTAAGCGCCGTCGATGTCAACACCGGCCGTTTTGTGGGCAAACACAATCTGGAAGATACGATCCTGAAGACCAATCTGGAGGCGGTCAAGGAAATTGCGTACCAGCTGCGCCTGCGCAACATTGGCGGGATCATTATCATTGACTTCATAGACATGGAAAAAGAGGTCAACCGGGAAAAGGTCTATGGAGCACTGGAAGAGGCTCTCAAAGCGGATAAGTCGAAAACAAATATTCTGAAGATTTCCGAGCTTGGACTGGTCGAAATGACCAGAAAGCGGGTGCGCGAGAACATCAGCCGCATGATGTGTGAACCGTGCAGCTACTGCGAGGGACGCGGATACATCAAGTCGAAAATAACTGTCTGTCATGAAATATTCCGGGAATTGCGGCGCGAAATGCTTGATCTCCGGGGCACCAAAGCGACGGTGACGGTCCATCCTCAGGTTGCGGACCTACTTTACGATGAGGAGCGACGTGGGCTTGAAGAGCTGGAAAAGAAATTCAAAAAGAGAATCACGGTTCGGGCCAAGCCCGGTTTTCATCAGGAACAGTTTGAAATCGCGATCAACTGAACGGCGATAGACTGCTCTGACCGGCTCATCAGTATAAAACTTCTAACGTCGATTAAACGCAAAGAGGCGGGGAATAATCCCCGCCTCTTTGCGTTTAATGGCCAAAGGTGACTATGCGGCTTTTCTGTTCAGCTCGTCCTGATCATAGTGTGCAGAAAAATACTCCATAGCCTCGCGCATGATATCAGATATGCTCTTATGTGTGGTTTTCATCAGGTTTTCCAGGTGATCACGTTCTTCGTCACTCACCCTCATCGAAATTACATTGTAGCGCGGATTTTCTCTCATTCTTCCCATGGTATTACTCCTTCCGGTTTTTAATTTTATGGTTTTCCATCAAGTTCGTATTAACGGATATGCTGTATACACTAGCTAATATCATGCCAACTGCCAATAATCATAAAATAACCTGCAAATACCGGTCGTTGCAACTAGACTGTTTTTGACCTATTGTTCGAAGCGTTTAAATATGTGCCAACTATGACACACTGGTGGTCAAAAGTATACACTTATCCTGTTTGTAAGGGCTGGGATTCGCAGGAAAAAAGTTTAGAACTACGAACGACTTCTATGCCATGCTTTTCAAGCAGGCGGTAAAAAGTTCGCCGGGGAAGATTCGCCAGGCGGGCCGCTTTTGCAACATTCCCATCGGTCTCTTCGAGATAACGCACAATAATATTTTTCTCGGTGCGAACAACCTGCAGCTCGCGCTCGGCCTTGAACGAAACCCGGCGGCGATTGACGTCAATATCCAGACAGGAGTCGTAGGTACCGGTAAAAATGGTGGGAAGATTTTCCAGCCGGATGACGCCGTCCTTGACCAGAACTGCCGAGCGTTCGATGACATTCTGCATCTCACGGATATTCCCGGGCCAGGGATAGTACTGCATGGCCTTGACAGCCCGGTCTTCGATACCTGCGATAGTCTTGTTGAGCTTTTTCCGGGCCTTGTCTAGAAAATGCTGTGCCAATTCCGGCACGGATTCAGCGCGCTCCCGCAATGGAGGGAGCTCAATGCTGAAAACGTTCAGACGATAATACAGATCCTCTCGAAACCAACCATCCCGCACTCCTAGTTCCAGATCCTTATTGGTGGCCGCGATCAAGCGCACGTCCACCTTTTTGGCAACGAGTCCTCCTACGGGACGCACCTCTCCAAGGTCCAGCAATCTCAGCAGTTCGGCCTGCAATTTAGGGGTGATATCACCGATTTCGTCCAGAAAAATAGTTCCGCCGTTAGCCGCCTCAAACAACCCCTTTTTATCGGCGATTGCCCCGGTAAATGAGCCCTTTTTGTGGCCGAACAGTTCGCTTTCAAGAAGCGAATCTGTCAGCGTAGTACAGTTTACCGTCATGAGCGGTTTATCGTTTCGCTGGCTTTGGCGATGGATAGCCCGAGCGGTCAGCTCCTTGCCGGTCCCGGTTTCACCTCTGATCAGTACAGTTGTCGGTGTAGGAGCTACCTGGTGGATCAACTCCATCACATCTCTGATCCCGAGGTCGCTGCCGACGATCAAGTCATCCCCAGCCTGCCGATCCAGCTCTCGCTGAACCAGTTCATACTTCAACATCAGACGCCCGCGCTCTTCCTCAATCAACTGCATATTGTGAGGAAGGCACATTTCAATGTCGGCAAATCCCTGAAAAACTGCCACCGCATGTTCGCGGCAGGTATTGTATCCGCAGGCGCGGCAATTCAGCTCGTCCCCTTGCGTAAATTTGTTGGTGGAATGAAGGATGCGTTTGATGTCATCCTTTGCGGGAGTTGCCTGCTTCTGTGACTTGTCTGAGTAGGAGCGAACAAGATCGGGCAGAAGTGCCGTTGTGCGATAGTGGCTTGCCGTTTCATAGAGAGGCTTGGCGCTATTGTGACATACGATCAGCTTGCGCTTGAAAAAATGATTATGCTCTTTATCTCTGGCCGGACCGTCAACACAGCCGCCATCGCAGAAACGAAGATCAACAAATTTCGGTGATATTCGGCCGGCAGCCAGGTCGCGAACAATGCCTATCGTATGAGCCTCACCTTCGGCGCTTATGGTCTCATTATCCTGAAAATCGGGCTGGATATCAAAGACCTTAAGCGGACCGCCGGTAAGTGAAAAAAGCCGCCCGGCACCCGGATCAACGCCATCGAACGACATTTCCGTCAGGGCGGCAGGTGTTATGCCTCTGTTTTTGAAAAGCTTGTCGATCTCCTGGTAGGTCAGCACAATATCAATTGCTCCTGAAGCCTCCCCCTGGATTTCAAATTTTGCAGCGACACAGGTGCTGACATACACCACCCTGGTTTCTTCGCCAAGTATGCCTTTAATAGAGCGCCCCATGGCAATCATTGGCGAAACGACAGGCATGATATTGGGAACCAGTGCCGGATAATGGCGCTCTATCAGATCCACAACCGCAGGACAGTGCGATGAAATGAGCGCTCGATCAGAAGAGCGGAGCATATCCCTGTAACTGTCGGCAATCATGCGTGCGCCGTACGCCCCCTCGTGAACTTCGCAGAAACCGAGGCTTTTCAAGGCGGCCACCAATTGGCCTGGACGTAGCGAGTGGAAAAAAGCCGGAAATGAACAGCCGAGCACCGCTACTACCGGGGAACCTGACGCAAGCATTTCCTGTGTTCTGACCATGCGATCAACCACAACTTTGGCATTCTGCGGACAGGTCAGGCAGTTGCCGCAACCGATGCAGCGGTCATACATTATCTGCGCAAAGCCCCCGTCAACCTTGATGGCCTTGACCGGACAGCTACGGACACAGGAATAGCAACGGCGACAACGCTCTTTATATGTGACGATAGGTTCCATAGCTGATTACTCCCACAGGTCTCAAGCGGACAATTTAGGTGCGACTATACACCGTATTGGTAAAGTGTGCAACAAATGGCACATAGGCTGAAAACATTCGGGAACAGTGGGATTGTGATAATTTGCGGAATCTATCTGTTAGGGTAAGAAGATGAAGCCAGGCTATCTCCACTGCCTTATGGCTCAGGCACTATTCGTTTGGCGAAAAAAGTCACAAAGGGAAAACTTAGACCGCTAATCCGGAACGACTATCTGACTGGCAGAGTGGCCGGAATAATCCGTTCAGGAAAGACCGGGAGAAGATTGAAAGGTCTCTGGAGTATCTGCGGGAGCATTTCCCCATGGAACACATGTTCCTCGATATTGCAGACAAAAGCCTGGCAGCGAACCGCCATATCGCCTTCGCAACTAAGGGCACGACGACTCCCGAAGAGATCATCCCGCTCCCACAAGGGCTTTGGGAATGGGTTAAAGAGCTGAGAACACCCTTCATTCTGAATGCCTCGGACCAGGACAAGCGAATTCAGGCCTTTGCTCCCTTCATAAAGCTGGAGGGACATTCCGACCTTTCTGTTCCATTGCGGATCGAAGAGGAGCTTATCGGATTCCTGGTCCTACGGGCATGTGAAGGGGAATTCACCCCAGAACATGTTGAGTTACTTGCAACCGTGGCCGAGCCGTTTGCAATCGCATTAGCCAATGTGTTGGCACACGAGGAGGTGGTAAAATTCCGGGACATCCTTATTGATGATAACCGCTTCCTTAACAGAGAGATCCTTGCCCTGACGGGAGACGATATTATCGGAGGGAATTCGGGACTGCGCAATGTGATGGAGATGGTCCGGCAGGTGGCACCGCTAAATAACACGGTGCTCCTGATGGGGGAGACCGGAACAGGGAAGGAAGTCATCGCAAATGCGATACATTTTGCTTCACCTCGGAAGGATGGCCCATTTATCAAGGTTAACTGCGGCGCCATCCCCGAGAACCTTATCAACAGAGATGGGCCTGTCTCCTCCTACCCTTTCAATCTCTTTATTTTGAAGTACACGCAAAAGCCGAACCTGAGCTTGGGGCGGCAACTCCCCGATTTCGTCAAGGAAGACAGTGCCGCCTGTTGCTCTCTCGAAGC
>JANYBN010000074.1 GCA_025360785.1 Geobacter sp. | reverse complement strand
GCTATTGCCGGTAGTACTGCCTGCCTTTTTGACCTTCGCTGGGCTTGTTTTGTCCTGTCTGTGCTTACATTGAGGGGGGCTGCCAATTATTATCTGCTGTCTCAGGCAGTTAAAACAAAAGGATGTATGTTTGCAACTTACTGCTTTGTTACCGGTCTGATCATTAGTTTGTGTATTGTTTCCGGTGCTGTATATGGGAAATTACTTTGGACAAGAAAATAAAAAACTATTTCAATATTGTTTCGCCAGGGGTCAAATACCTGATTTTGCGGGTAACTAATAAATGTAACGCCAGTTGCTCCTTTTGCCTTAATAACTATTTTCAACCGGAACAGGCAGTAAAATCTCCGGAACTTTCAGTTGAGGAATATACTGAAGTTGCTAAAAATTTAAAAGGGCTAGTTCTGCTTAATCTATCGGGGGGGGAACCGTACCTTCGTCCGGATCTTTTTGAAATAGCCGATTCCTTTGTTGTGCATTCTGGCGCATGGCTCATTTCAAGCCCCACAAATGGTTCTTTTACAGATAATACTGCAGATTTTGCCGAGAGGATGCTGGCGAAACATAAAAATATTTTATTAAAGATCGGAATTTCAATTGATGGCACGTGTGAACTTCATGATCAGATACGCTGTGTGCCATCCGGCTATGAAAAAGCGTTGGAAACAGCAAAAAAACTGAAGAAGCTGAAACAACGATATTCAAATTTGATGGTTCATGCGGTTACCACCGTTTCCGGCGAAAATGCGGATGTCTTGGATAGTGTGATACGGGAGATTTCTTCCCTTAAATTGTTTGACGACCATTTTCTGACTCTCGTTCGTGGCCCTGCTGCCAAAAACCGGGCAACTCTTGAGCAATTCGAGAGCTTCCGGAATGGATACCTAAGGTTGATGGGCTCGGCAACTTCTGATTCATTTAAAGAGAAGGTGCTGCTTTCTATAATGAAGGCCATGATTATTGATATTGAAAGAAGCTACCTGGGGGAGAAAAACAGCTTTAAATGCCATGCAGGCAAAAAGATGATCAACATCAACGAGCAGGGTGACGTCTGCGTTTGTGAAATGCTTACTGCTCCGGTATTGGGAAATCTAAGGGAGTATGATTATGATCCAAAGAAAATTATCACTCTCCCGGCCAGTGTCGGACGACTATCAGCACTGAGCCAAAAAGGGTGTAATTGCCATTGGGACTGCGCGATTTACGGTTCGCTTCTATTTGGTGGGGTAAGAGGTTACAGAAAGATTATCTCAAATATGTACCCAGGAAAAGGGACGAATGTTGGATAAGGCAGGTATGAAAAAATATGAGATAACCGTTATCATGCCCGCACTTAATGAGGAACTCTGTCTTGAAGCGGGTGTTGCCAATGTTTTGATGGGGTTTCAAACATATGGCGTGAGCGGTGAGCTGGTCATCGTAAACGACGGCAGTAGCGACCGTACGGCTGAAATTGCTGAGGAACTGGCCCATACTCATGATTGTATTGCCGTCCTGCATCATCAGAGATCTGAAGGGATAGGCTCTTCATTCATGGATGGTGTCAAAGGGGCAAGAGGCGAGATGGTGGTTTACATTCCGGGAGACGGAGAAAACGATGCCTCTGAGATTCTTCGCTATCTGCCGCTGATGAATCATGTGGATATTGTCGTGCCTTTCGTCATTAATCCGGGAGTTCGTCCTTGGCGGAGAAGGGTGTTGTCTTCAACGTACCACAAGATAGTGTCTCTGACCTCTTCTTTGTCGCTTAATTATATGAACGGCAATGTGATTTATAGAAAATCAATTTTAGATGGGATACAGCTCAATAGTCGTGGGTTCTTCTATCAGACGGAGCTGCTTTTAAAGATGATCGGCAGTGGCTATCTGTATGCCGAAGTGCCGTATATTCAGCGGCGGCGGATTGGCGGAAGCTCAAAATCGACCACTATTTCATCGCTGTTTGAGGTTGCCAGAGCATATTGCGAAACTATGCTGGATGTATATTCTTCAAAAACAGGGAATCCGCTGAAGGTTTCAGGTAGCGTAACAGCGAGAAGATTGAAGGAGATGTCCGAGTATATTGAGGGCCAGCAGGGATGAACATAGAGCAGATCAGGGCTGTTGCCACAAATATCCGCAGAGAGATAATCGAAATGGCGTACCGGTCCGGCGGCCCGCATGTCGGTTCGGCACTCTCTTGCGCGGATATACTGGCGACTCTTTATTTCAGTACGTTGCGCCTTGAACCATGGGTCCAGCGGGATATTTTTATCCTCAGCAAGGCTCATGCTGCAATGGCTTTGTATGCTGCCCTTTCCGTTAGTGGGATCATGTCGTCTGAATTGCTGAAAAAGTATTGTCAGGACGAAGGTTCGTTGCCGGCTCATCTTGACCTTATGACCGGGCAGGGCATCGAATGTTCTGGTGGTTCACTTGGGCATGGGTTCAATATTGGTCTTGGCATGGCTTACGGTTTCAAACGCCAAATGTCAAGCCGTCGTGTCTATGCACTGATTGGTGATGGCGAATCACAGGAAGGTTCTGTTTGGGAAGGGGCACTGTTTGCACCCAAACTAGGTCTTGATAACTTTACGGCGATTATGGATTATAATAATCTTCAGGGTTATGGTCGCCCACAGGATTTATGTAGTTTTGAACCGGTTGCGGCCAAATGGGAAGCGTTTGGCTGGCATGTCTGTCTGGCGGATGGCCATGATTGCCGTTCAATTCAGCAGGCTCTTGCCGAGAAGAGTATGGGCAAACCCAAGTTGATCATCGCACGGACGATAAAGGGGAAAGGTGTCTCGTTCATGGAAAATGAACTAATCTGGCATTACTATATCGTCACAAGAGAACACTGGAAGAATGCTTTAAAGGAACTCCGATGAGAAATGCGTTCATCAATACGATTATTGACGCCTGCAGGTTTCGCGAAGATATTTTTATCCTGAGTGGTGATGCCGGTTTGGGGGTGTTTGACCAATTCAAGGAGGAATATCCGGATCGTTACCGTAATATGGGCGTTGCCGAGCAAAACACCATCAGTTTTGCCGCCGGACTGGCTTTGACAGGGTACAAGGTCTTTGTCTACAACATAATTCCATTTGTTCTTTATCGGTGTTATGAGCAGGTCCGCAATGACATCTGTTATCAGGAACTTCCAATAACGCTGGTTGGTATTGGCAGCGGCATTACCTACGCTCCGCAGGGAATGAGTCACTATTCGGTGGAGGATATCGGCCTTGTTCAGACACTTCCCAATCTTGTCGCCATTTCTCCGATAGATCCGGTCGAGGCTCGGGTTGCTGCCCAGTATGCCATTGATTGCCTTAAACCGGTTTATGTGAGACTGGCAAAGCGGGGCGAGCCGGTCTTTCATCAGGACGAAGTCTTTGACATAACGGTGCCTCAGATCATTAAAGAAGGAAGTGGCGCTGCAGTGGTTTTTCACGGTTCGATTTCACAGGAGGTAATGGCTGCATATAACGTATTGAAGTTGAACGGACGCGCTCCGATCGTTATTTCGGTTCCTACCGTCCAACCGCTCGATACAGCCTCACTAATGGGTATCTTTTCCAGAGTTGATCATGTGATCTGTGTGGAAGAGCACTTTACCAATTGTGGCTTGGGCGGCATGCTGGCGCGACTTAAGGCTGAACAATCGGCACCATGGAAACTCAGCATGTTGGGTATACCACCACATTTTATCCACAAAATCAGGCATTGCGAGGGGTTACGAGCTGAATACGGCATCTCTGCGGCTGACATTGTGTGTGTGGTTGAATCGTTGCCGGTTTAAGGAAAATAATCTGCCATGCCAAAGACAATCCTTCTCCTCGGTCATACCGGCAAGCTGGGCCGAGCCCTGTGTAACTCTTTGTCTTCTGATCACCTGGTTATCGGTAAAAACAGCAGAGATTTTGATGCGGCAAATTTTGATCAGGTGACAGAACTCATCGATGAGTGCCATCCGGATATAATCATCAATACGGTCGCACTCATGGGGATTGATCAATGCGAACTGGAACCTGAGAAGGCCCAACGCATTAACACCCTGCTTCCGCATTATCTTGCAAAACGTGCTTTCGAACGTAATGTGACGCTTGTCCACTTCAGTACTGACGCCGTGTTTAATGACGAAAAGCAGGATTGTTACACAGAAAACGATTCTCCTTCACCCCTCCATCTCTACGGTGTCACAAAGTACGGCGGTGAATGTCTTGTTCGCAGCAGCTGCGAACGGCACTATATTTTTCGGGTGCCCTTACTGTTTGGCAAAGCCGAAAAACAGAATCAGTTTGTAGAAAAGATGCTTGCGCTTCTTGATGCCGGCCAAAAAGAAATCCGGGTATCCAACGATCTGGTTTCCTCCCCTACCTATAGTTGTGACGTTGCTGAACAGGTTAAACAGTTTCTTTTGAACGAAGCCCCCTTTGGCACCTACCATCTTGCTAACGAGGGGAAAGCATCACTGCATGAGCTTATAGCGGAACTTGTTGTTTTGTTGAAGATCGATGCAACTGTTGAGAAAGCTTCTTTTTTGGATTTCCCGTCTGCAGGCATAAAGAATACCTATACACCATTGAAATCCGTCAAGGCAAACGCCCTGCGCCCCTGGCGGGAGGCAGTTCAGGACTACTGCTGCTCGTTGCGCAGAAGGGATTGAAATAGATGGCTGATACCTTCCTGATGGATTCGCATAAGCTATTCTGGCATCTGGATCGAGTGCATGACTGGCTTCAGGGGAAGCGGATCGCTCCTCTCTATATTGATATGGGCATTACCCAAACGTGCAATGTTCAGTGCAGCTACTGTTATTATGCCGTGCCGGAACATCGGACCAATGCCATTATCGAAACCCCCGCCCTGATCAGTTTTCTGAAAGAGGCTGCCGAAATCGGCGTCAAAGCGGTTGGTTTCCTTGGCGATGGGGAGCCGATGATTCATCCTGGAGTATATGATGCGGTCGCGGCTGGAAAAGGCGCGGGTCTCGATATGGCGCTATCTACCAACGGTGTGCTCATGAAGGAAGAACGGCTTCAGGAGCTGCTTTCGTCGCTGACCTGGATTCGCTTTAATATAAGTGCCGCTACGCCTTCCACATACGCCTCTGTTATGGGTGTTGACGAAAATGTCTTTTATAAAGTGGTAGAAAATATCCGCAGATGTGTCAGAATCAAGCGGGCTGGAAACCTCCCGGTGGTGATTGGCATTCAGATGGTGCTGATTCCGGGCTGCTTTGAAGATCTAGTCCCATTTGCGGCGATGGGACGGGATCTGGGGGTTGATTATGCGGTCGTCAAACAGTGTGCTGAGCGTACTGACACTGGTCAGGCACCTTCAACTGAGGATCTTGAGCGCCATAAACATCTGCTGGAGCAGGCGGAGTCACTTTCGAATGACAGTTACAACGTCATCATCAAATGGCGGAAGATCAGCAACGATGGCGTCAAGAATTATGATCGCTGCTACGGTTGCGAGTTTCTTCCACAGATATCCGGTAATGGAGATGTCTACAGTTGCGGGGCCTGGTTCGGCAATCCGGACTTTCTGATCGGTAATATCAATCATGAGACTTTTAAAGAAATTGTTGCCGGCAGGCGCTATGCTGAGGTGATGCGACGGGTGAAAAACGAAGTAAATGTCCATAACGATTGTGGCACTAACTGCCGTCAAAATGAGATCAATGAATTTCTCTGGAAGCTGAAAAATCCGCCGGAACATGTAAATTTTATCTGAAATATACCGTGGCAGGAATAATGACCGACAAATATGTAATGGATGGACATAAGCTGATCTGGCACTTGGACCGGGTTAATGATTGGCAACTGGGTGAGCGCATTGCACCGTTGCACATAGATGTCGGCCTGAGCAAGGGATGCAATATTCGTTGTACTTACTGCTTTGGCGCCATGCAAGGGAATAAGTTTGCACAAGGTACCGCTGCATATTTCCCGCGTGAACCACTACTCCGCTATCTTCGTGATGCCGGGGATGTCGGAGTCAGATCAATGGCGTTTATCGGTGAGGCGGAGCCGCTGATGAATCCTCATGTCTATGAGGCTATTGTCTGCGGGAAAAAAAGTGGTGTTGATATTTCTTTGGGGACGAACGGAATTCTATTTGATACCGGAAGAGCCGGGGAGGAGGCGCTGGAACATCTGAGCTGGCTGAGATTCAATATCAGTGCCGCCTCAGATGATGCTTATCAGAGGATTCACCGGAGTGATGCCTTTGCTGTGGCCAAGCAAAAAATCCGGCACTGCGTAGAGGTCAAACGTCGTAAAGGTCTTGGGGTTACTATTGGCCTGCAGATGGTTCTTGTTCCGGAGAATGTCGATCAGGTACTGCCTCTGGCCAGGCTTGGTCGTGAACTGGGGGTGGATTACCTGGTGATCAAGCAGTGCAGCGATACGGTCAAAAATACGCTGGGAGTATTTGATCGCCTTGGCGAGTATGACGGTTTTGCTTCGGTTCTGGCGGAGGCCGAGGCACTCAGTGAGCCGGGATATGCGGTGATCATCAAGTGGAATAAGGTTACCAACTGCGGGAAGCGATCTTATCAGAGTTGTCTGGGGGTGCCGTTTCTACTATATTCCAGTGGTGATGGGAGAATTTATCCCTGCGGGATGTTTTTTAACCATCGCGAAGAGGAATTCCGTATGGGTGATCTGGTTGAACATTCTTTCAAGGAAATTATGGAAAGCGAGCATTACTGGCAGATCGTGGCAAAGGTCAGGAATATCGATGTCCAGAATCAGTGTTATGCCAACTGTCGGACCGATGCGATTAACGACTTTCTTTGGAAGCTGAGACATCCCCCAGATCATGTGAATTTTATATAAGTATTTTTACTGTTGTATTGAGCTGCTTTTAAAATTGTTTGACAAGGATACTATTGGAAAATATACAAAAATGTAATGAGTCAACTTTCTTGACAACGCTCTTGACGTGCCATAATAATCTAAAATTATAAACTTATTTATTAGTGA
>JANYBN010000030.1 GCA_025360785.1 Geobacter sp. | reverse complement strand
GCTCAATGTCATCCACTGCTACCGTTCCATGAACTACATGTGCAAGGTCATGGAAGAGAAGTACGGCATCCCCTGGATCGAGCTCAACTTCTTCGGGCCGACCAAGATCAAGGAGAGCCTGCGCAAACTCGCCGAGCTGTTCGACGATACCATCAAGGCTAAGGTGGAGGCGGTAATCGCCAAATACGATCCGATCATGCAGGCAATCATTGAAGAGTACAAGCCGCGCCTGGACGGCAAGAAGGTCATGCTGCTGGTGGGTGGGCTGCGCCCACGCCACACCATTGGCGCCTATGAGGATCTGGGCATGGACTGTGTCGGTTCCGGTTACGAGTTCGCCCACAACGACGACTACGACCGCACCGCACCGGAAATGCCGGATGCCACGGTAGTCTACGATGATCCGTCCGAGTACGAGTTCGAGAAGTTTGCCGACGCGCTCAAGCCAGACCTGATCGGCTCCGGTATCAAGGAGAAATATGTGTTCCAGAAGATGGGCATCCCGTTCCGTCAGATGCACAGCTGGGATTATTCCGGTCCGTACCACGGTTACAAAGGCTTTGAAGTTTTTGCCCGGGATATAGATATGGCAATAAATAGCCCAACATGGAAGTTGGTCAAGGCCCCGTTCTAAAGGTATTAAAATATTTTGGCTGTGTAACGGATGAGTTTCCAGCCCAAAAGGAGTACACCATGTCAAACTTTCTAAACCTTGAAGTTAAAAAGATCGTCGAGACCACGCCTGAAGAGATCGAGCGAGTCCAGAACTGGATCAATACTGAAGAATATAAAGAAAAAAACTTTGCCCGCCAGGCGCTGGTAATTAATCCGGTGCATGCCTGCCAGCCGCTGGGCGCCCAGCTGGCCGCCCATGGTTTTGAAGGAACGCTACCCTTCGTGCATGGCTCACAGGGGTGCGCATCCTACTACCGCTCGACCCTCAACCGTCACTTCCGTGAGCCTGCTCCGGCGGTCTCCGACTCGATGACCGAGGACGGTGCGGTGTTCGGCGGCCAGAACAATCTTCATGAAGGTCTGGAAAACGCCAACGCCATCTATAAACCCAAGATGATCGCCGTGTTCACCTCGTGCATGCCGGAAGTTATCGGCGACGACCTGACCGCTTTCATCAAGAATGCCAAAAATAAAGCTTGTGTACCTAAAGATCTGCCGGTGCCATACGCCAACACCCCCAGCTTCAACGGCACCCATATCCATGGCTATGATTCGATGCTGGTGTCGATCCTGCAGACCCTGACCGAGGGAAAACAGATCGAGGGGCGTTGCACCGGCAAGCTGAACCTGATTCCCGGCTGCGACTTCAATACGGGCGACTACCGCGAGTACAAGCGCATCCTGAAAGAGTTCGGCATCCCGTACACGATGCTGGCCGATATCTCCGACACCTTTGATTCACCATGCGACGGCACATATAATATCTACGCCGGCGGCACCAAACTGGAGGACGCCGCCGATTCGATCAACGGCAAAGCCACCATCGCCATTGGCCCTTATGCTACCCCCAAAACCTTCGGCTGGATCAAGGACAACTACTCCGGCAAGCATGTCTCCATGCCGATGCCGATGGGTATCGCCAAGACCGATGATTTCATCATGAAAGTTGCCGAGCTGTTCGGCAAGGAAGTGCCCGCCTCGCTGAAAAACGAGCGCGGCCGTGCCGTGGATGCTGTCACTGATTCGCATCAGTACATGCACGGCAAGAAGTTTGCCGTCTATGGCGACCCCGATTACCTGATGGGCTATGTCTCCTTCCTGCTGGAGATGGGCGCTCGTCCGCACCACATCCTCTGCAGTCGCGGCACCAAGAAGATCGAGAAAGAACTGCAGGCGCTGCTGGATGGTTCGATGTACGGCGAAGGCTGCAAAATTTACATGAATAAGGATTTGTGGCACCTGCGCAGTCTGCTGATGACTGATCCGGTCGATGGCGTGATCGGCGACAGTCATGGCAAGTTCGCTACCAGAGATGCCAAGGTGCCGCTGTTCCGCTTCGGTTTCCCGGTCTTCGACCGTGTCAACAAGCACCGCTACCCGCTGATCGGCTATCAGGGCGTGGTCAACATGGTGACCGAGATCTGCAACAAGTTTATCGATATCAAGGATGAGACCTGCGAGGATCAGTATTTTGAATTGATGCGGTAGGTTTGGATAAAATCAGAAAGTATGTCAAAACGGGCGGCCAGATGGTCGCCCGTTTTGTGTTTCTGGAATGGAATCAGCTCATGCCATACGCAGATTCCACAGGGTTTTTCACCACCCACAGTGCGGGAGTCTGATCGGCAAAACCTGCCTCTTTGCAATGCTTGATGGCGATAATGAAAATGGTGTCGCCCTGTATCAGATAGCGGAGCAGATATCCCGAAGCACCAAAAGGCACAATAATATCGTGATAGTCAGGCAAGTCTTCGACCGGTTTTCCAATGCGGGGATTTGATGCGACGGGCGCAATGGCTGCACTGATAATTCGGGCGGCCCGTTGCGCCGCTTCCTTGTTGTATGGCAGGATAAAATCTCTGAGCCGTTGAAGGTCAGCAATCGCGGCGTCAAGCCACACTATCCGCATTTCGGCGCCTCCCGTTCGTTATCCGTTCCCCATGATTCAAGCCACTGCATTACGGCATCATGCGGAACAGATTTACCGGTATGGCAATGTTGATCCCACCGTGATGCCGACTCTTCTTTAAAGCGTTCAGCAGATTCTTCCCGATCCAAAAACTGAGTAATGGCTTCTTTTGCAAGCCAATGAGCGGAACGTTTTTTAACTGCGCCAAGCTGCTGCAGGCGATCCCTGTCTTGCTGAGGCAACTTTATGGCCATAGGTTTTATTTGCGTCGACATGGATCACCTCCGAGTATTACTTAGTATGCATGAAGTATTGTCTTGCTGGGTGTTTTTGTCAAGAGCACTTATCCACCTTCTCTCTGCATATGTCATAACCTTATGTCGTTTTCAGTGCTCAATTGAATATTGAGATTTCCTCAGCTTGCTGCTATCATAACAAACTCAAATCCCCGAACTACCACTCCTCAAAGGCATGCTATGTCATCTCTCCACTCAGAGAATCTGTTGCAGCTTATTGATAAAATAACTGCCCTTCACCCGGAAGAACGCACCGCGCTTGCCGTTCTGGCGGTTATGTATGCTCCGGTAGCCCGCAGTCCTTTTGCTCAGTGCCTCCAGAAAGCCGACATACGGGATGTTCAGGGGAAAATCATGAATCCGAATCTGGTGCTGCCGCTGATGGAGAAGCTTGTCGGCTGCAATCTGGCTCTCGAAACAGATGGTTCCTACTGTTGCAATCCGCTGCTGTCACACTCCCTTGTGCGCCAGGCGCAGAAGGAAGGACTCTTTGAACGGTATGCGCTCGCGGTGCAGAGTGTCATTGCGCCCCGTGAATCCTGGAATACGTTCTACTACCGCTCGTATGCCCACTATGTGCAGGATCTTCGCATCGCTCTGTATCGCGGCAAAGCATCTGAAGTATCCAGATTGCTTTTAGATAGCGGCATCAGTTACCCGCAGGAATTCCATCAACATCACCCGTTTGCCCTGATCTGCCCTGAGCCGCTTGACATCGAATGGATCAACGAGATGCCGGAAGCGCTCCGACTGGCGATCATCTCCTTTCATCTCGATCACTCACTGGTACATCTCACGCCGTCTGAAACCGCTTTTAGACTGCTGGAAGAGCTCGTAAACTCCCGCATGGCGTTCTCTATCGATACCTTGAAGCTCTACCTGTCACAGTTGCTGCTGCGGGGGCAAACCAGTAAAGCGACCGTGATTCTGAACAAAAGTGACACACTGCCGCTGTATGAGTTGCGCGGCTGGCTGGCGGTGTTGCATGGGGATGATGAACGCGCCATCGCCCATTTTGAAAGTGGCATGGCGGCGTTGAAAAAAGAGAGCGGCAGGCGCAAGGTTTTTTTTCGCGATCTTTCCGGCCTGTTCTACCTGCTGGCGCTGATCCGGAGCGGGCTGCCGCAACAGTTGCAAACCGCTGCCGAACTGGGGGAATGGGCGGTCAAACAGCGGAATTATCCCCAGCAGTTCGTGATCTGGATGTTGTGCCAATATGCCGAGGTGAAGCTTGGGAAAAATCGCGCGAAACAAGACCTCATTCAGCTCTGCAACAATGAACAGAAGCTGGGGCCGGTGTCGCAGCTATTTCACTCGCTGATCGCTTCGTGGATGCCGGAAACCGTGGCGTCGCCCCATCTGAAGGCGCTGGAGTACATCCTTTCCAGGGCAACAAAAAGCGGCTATTTCTGGATTGGCGCAGAAGCGGCTTTCCTGTGCAAAAGGCTCAATCCTGACGGCAGGGTCATTACCGCCGTGGGCGAGCAACTGTTTCAAATAGGAGGGCTTACCAGCATCAGCGAAAAAGCCGATAGCGCCGACAGCTGGGAACATTCGCTCAAGGCGCTGATGTCGTTGGGGGGCGCTGCGTCGGCTACTGGAAAAGACGCGGTGGCCAGGGAGTCCCGCATCATCTGGATGCTGTCCGGCACCGAGAGCTTCGTTGATATCCAGCCGATCGAGCAGAAACAGAGCGCCAAGGGGTGGAGCGCCGGTCGTAATGCGGCCTTGAAGCGCTTGAAAGAGGAGGGGGTAAAGCTCGATTTCCTTTCGCCCCAAGATAGGGAGATTGTGGCCTGCATTAAAAAGAACCGCAGCGGCTACGGCTATTACGGCAAAGAGACGTACGAATTCGACACGGTGCGGGCGATAAGGGCCATGGCCGGGCATCCGCTGGTTTTTAATGCCCTGCGTCATGACGAGCAGATCAGTGTGGCCAAGGGTGAGTTTGCCCTGGAGGTCAAGCGGGTGAAGGGGGATCTCTGTGTGAAATTGATCCCCGCCATCACCTCGGAAAACAGCGCCTTTTTCCGCTGGGAGGGGACCGGCCGCCTGCTGCTGTTTGAGCCGACAGTCGATCAGCGGCGCATCGCCGGGATTATCGGCGATAAGCTGACCGTGCCGCAACGCGGTGAAGCGCAAGTGATGGCGGCAATCACGGCGGTGTCGCCGCACGTTACCATTCATTCCGACGTGGCCGGCGAAAATGCCGCAGCCGATGTGGTCGAGCCGGACAGCCGTCTGCAGATCATGCTGCGCCCCAACAGCGGCGGCCTGGTGATGGAGATCGTTCTGCTGCCGCTGGGTGAGGGAGGCCCCCGTTTTATCCCCGGTCGCGGCGGCGCAACGGTCATCGCCGATGTGAAAGGCAAAAAGCTGCAGACCAGCAGACAACTTGCAAGTGAAAAACAGCGCTTTGCCCACCTGGTGGACGCCTGCCCGGCGTTGGAGCTATCTGAAATACGGGATGGGATCTGGCGTTTTGATGATCCGGAATCATCACTGGAACTGCTTGAAGAGCTGAAAGTAGTTGTCGCCGGAAATCTCGACTGCTTCTGCATCAACTGGCCGGAAGGGGAGAGTTTCAAACTGCGTGGCCGGGCTGAATGGCCGAAAATGAAGCTGTCGGTCACTTCCGGCAAGGAGTGGTTTTCTTTGACCGGTGAAGTTGCCGTTTCCGATGACGAGGTCATGTCGTTGCAACGCTTGATGGAGCTGGTGGACGGAGAATCAGGACGCTTTATTCAACTGGCCGACGGTGACTTTCTGACCCTGACGGATGAGTTTCGCCGCAAACTGCAGGATCTGCGGCGACTGGTGGAGAAGAATGGTCGTTTCACCCCGCTGATCGCGCCGCTGGTGGAAGAAACCTTACAGGGCGCGGCCGGAGTAAAGGGTGATAAACAGTGGAAGGCCGATATGGCCCGTTTTAAAAGTGCTCAGGAATTTATCCCGACGCTTCCGCCGACTCTGCAGGCCGAGCTGCGCGAGTATCAGCGGGAAGGTTTCGACTGGCTCTGCCGTCTGGCTCACTGGGGTGTGGGCGCCTGTCTGGCGGACGACATGGGGTTGGGCAAGACGGTGCAGGCGTTGGCGCTGCTGCTGACGCGGGCTGCCGCCGGACCGGCGCTGGTATTGGCCCCCACTTCGGTTTGCTTCAACTGGGAGATTGAGGCGCGCCGCTTTGCCCCGACCCTCAATCCGCGTATATTCGGGGGAGGCAACCGTGCGGAGTTCATCGCCTCACTGGCACCGTTCGATCTGGTGATCTGCAGTTACACCATGTTCCAGCAGGAAGCCGATCTGCTCACCGGGGTGGAGTGGCAAACAGCCGTGCTGGACGAAGCGCAGGCGATCAAGAATATGACCACCAAGCGCTCCCAAGCCGCCATGCAGCTTAAAGCCGGTTTCCGTCTTGCCACCAGCGGCACCCCGGTGGAAAACCGATTGGATGAACTCTGGAACCTGTTCCGCTTCCTCAACCCCGGCCTGCTCGGCTCTCACACCAGCTTCAGCACCCGCTTCGCCATCCAGATCGAAAAGCACGGCAGTAAAGCCGCCCGCACCCTGCTGAAGCGGCTGATTCGTCCCTTCATCCTGCGCCGCCTCAAGAGCCAGGTGCTGGAGGAATTACCGCCACGCACCGATATCCTGCACCGGATCGAACTCTCCCGCGAGGAGAGCGCCTTCTACGAAGCGTTGCGGCGCACGGCGGTCGAGAAGCTTGCCGGCGCGGAGAACTCGACGCCGGGGGAGAAGCAGATTCGCATCTTGGCCGAGATCATGCGTCTGCGTCGCGCCTGCTGCAACCCGCAGCTGGTGATGCCGGGGAGCGACATCCCGAGCGCCAAGCTGGCGGCATTCCAGGAGATTGTCGCCGAACTGCGCGAAGGCGGCCACCGGGCGCTGGTGTTCAGCCAGTTTGTTGATCACCTGTCGATCCTGCGTAATGATCTGGATAAAGAGGGGATCAGTTATCAGTACCTTGATGGTTCGACAACTCAAAAAGAGCGGCAGAGCCGGGTCGCCGCCTTCCAGTCCGGTGAGGGGGAGCTGTTTCTGATCAGCCTCAAGGCCGGTGGCGTCGGTCTCAATCTGACCGCCGCCGATTATGTCATCCACATGGACCCGTGGTGGAATCCGGCGGTGGAGGACCAAGCCTCGGACCGCGCCCACCGCATCGGCCAGAACCGCCCGGTCACGGTCTACCGGTTGGTGGCAGCCAACACCATTGAGGAGAAGATCGTCGCCCTGCATCATCAGAAGCGCGACCTGGCCGATTCGCTGCTGGAGGGAACCGAGACCTCGGCGCGGGTAACGGCGGAGGATCTGATGGCGTTGCTGCGGGATGAGTGGGAGTAACGACGCAAGGCCGGAAGATCCATCAGTTCGAGGTCTCTACCGTCCTTCAGTTTTCTGGCCAGCTCAGAAGTTCCGGTTATATACGCACATCTGATTAAGTCTTGGTAATCCTCAGCTTGACACGGCCTCACAAATTCCTGTTCACCCCGCTGCAGTCCGTCTTCGGATTTAGGCACTACAAAAATTTTGTTGCGTTATATAAAAGGTAACGTAATGCATTCTATAACGCATTAAAACAATAGCGCATGAGGTGTCTGCGCCTTGTGTCCGATTGCATTAATCAAGTCCAAAAGCGTATAGTCTTGACGGATATTACTCCGAGGAGGGCCAAACCCGATGCCGATGACAATTTTTGAGGCGATGAGCGGTAACATAAGTTCCTTTCTAGGTGGTGCCGAGGTCGTCCTGACCTCTGTTGCCGAACGTCCTCAGCATAAGGGACACAACATTTCCCTTTCGGTAGTGATGGACGAGCGGGAGTTCATATTCAGTGCTTCCCGTAAGGGCCTTCCGTTCACACGTCTGGAAGAGTCGTTCTGCGGTGAGTTGCTGACCGCATTTTCCATGCTGTACAGCGGTTTCAGGCAGGAGGGCTATGTGGCGCAATTCAGGACGGCGCTGCTTGCCTCTATCATGGACATCACGGTTGCCCGCTCCCTGCGCGGGGATCATCGCAAGGGCTTCTGGCCCATTCAGCAGCTTATTCAGCTGCTGAAAAGCCTTTCCTACCAGAAGTACGAAGGGAAGCCGGCCACGACTGGCGTCATCATCCATCGTACAACTCCGGCCGAGCTTCGCTCCGTGATGAAACAACGGAAACATACCCTGGTGCCCCTCAAAAGTTCACAGAGTATTGCTCCAGGTTTTTTCGACAATCCTTTGACCTATCGTTTCATCGACGGCACTAACCTGTTCTTTCTGGCCGGTATCCAGATGCAGGTAAACGGCATCGTCACGATAGCCGATACCGCGCTGCTGAACGAGGTGGAACGGCAGACGCAGCGGGAGCTCTTTTCGATCATCAGGAGAAGCGGGGCGGGTGCCTTTGCCGTCACGGTCAACGAGGCCTCGGATATCGAGGTGCTCACCAGTCCGGCCCGCATCATGGTCAGGCGAAAGGGGATGTGGAGCATCTTCGACCCGGATATCTTCCGCGCCTTTCTGGCCGACAGCATTGAGACGGAGGCCGCTGAAGATCTAATCTGGACGCTCTATGCGCTGTCAAAGATGCGCTATGGCACGGTGGTCATGGTGTACGGCGGCAGCAACAAGAAGCTGGCTGAATTGAAAAAGGGAGCAGTGGGCGGCGCCGATCCCATCGGACGACTGCTGATCGAGCGTGTCCAAAAAAGAGGTGTCAGCGAACTGAAGCGTTCCGGAACACTCTTGCGGATTCTGTCATCGGATGGCTTGACCGTGTTTAACCCCAAAGGCAAACTTGTTGATACCGGCTTCATCATCGATACGTCCCACGCCAGGGAAATGGTGACCGGCGGCGGAAGAACCACGGCGGCCTGCGCTGCCTCACATTTCGGCAAAGTCATCAAGGTTTCCCAGGATGGCCCGATCGAACTCTATGAGAATGGCGCGCAGATTTATCGGTTTGGGTAGACGGTAAATTATGCTTTAATTGCACAAGGCGCCTCTGATTAAGGAGGCGTTTTTTTATTTCGCATTGACAGTAAAACAATTTTGTTGTAAAACAAATTTGTCGTACATCAGATTTGTTTTATTCGGAGGCAAGGATGAAAAACACCGCCGGACCGCCTGTCATGGATGAAGATTTCTTTGATCGTGAAAAAGAGCAGCGTCTTGTATGGAACAAGCTGGAGGCAAATAACTTGCTTCTCCTGGCACCACGTCGGGTCGGCAAGACATCTCTGATGTTGAAGCTCAAAAAAGATGCTGCTGGACATGGTTACAGATGCCTGTTCTTTAGTGTTGAAGACATCGGAGACGAAACAGCTTTTGTACGAAAGTTTTACGAAAAGTTTTGTGAGGTCGAAGGCTGTGAGCCGATTCTTGACAGAATCATGAATAGTTCCGTCGGGAAATTACTTAAAAAAATCAGAAAAGTATCCGGCGGTGGCGTGGGTGTGGAATTTGGCGAGTTGTCTGGAGATGACTGGACTCAGTTGGGCAAAACACTTGCCCACGCATTGAACGACATAACGGAGCCGTGGCTCATAGAAATTGATGAAGTACCGCTCTTTGTCTTGAAACTCCTGAAGCTTGATGATGGAAAAAAACGGGTGCGGGCCTTTCTCAGCTGGCTGCGCGTACTGCGTCAAGAACACCCCGACATACGCTGGACACTGGCTGGATCTATAGGTCTCGACACGGTTACCGCCCGGCTCAACATGGGAGACACAATCAATGATCTCCAGACTGTGCATTTGGGGCCATTCAGCGAGGAGAGTGCGCAGCGGCTACTGGAAACTCTCGCTGACAGCTACGGCTTCATACTTCCGTCTTCCGTCCGGGATGAGATCATCAGTCGCGTCGGCTGGCTCCTCCCCTATTACCTGCAAATCGTCTTTTCACTCCTTCGTGATAATGCTCCCGAACACCCTGAACGGTGGGAACCGACTCCCGATTTGATCCCTCGCATTTTTGATGAACTGCTTTCCCCATCCAACCGCAATTATTTCGATTACTGGCGGCAGCGCCTTACGGAAGAGTTGGGCGCTCCTGACGATCGGTATGCAACGGTATTGCTAAATGCGGCTTGTCATGACGAGGCTGGCAGTGCCCGCCAGACGCTTTTCCAGACACTGCATGCGCACATTTTAGATCCGGATCAGTGTAGTGACCGGCTTAGATATCTCCTTGATGTTCTCGTCAATGATGGCTACCTGGTTGAGGATGATGACCGCTATCGCTTTCGCTTCGGTCTGTTGCGCGACTACTGGTTCAGGAGGGTCAGAGCATGAAACGTCAACTTGCCAACGAACCTCTCTATGGTGTGGCGGCCTACAATCCCGGCATTCTCAGCAAGCAGGAGTTGATCCGCCTCTTCGTGGCGCGGCGGGTTCTTTTGCAACAGATAATCGATGATCTGAACCGGGAAAATCCGAAAGGCATCCCGCAACACCGGCTGCTGGTCGGAGCGCGCGGCATGGGTAAGACTACGCTGCTGCGGCGGATTTCCTATGCGGTTGAGGATGATGAAAAGTTAAGCAGAGAGTGGCTGCCGCTTACCTTTCCGGAGGAGCAGTACAACGTTGCCCGCCTTTCCGATCTTTGGCTCAATTGCCTTGATGCCGTAAGTGATGCCCTTGAACGGCAAGGAAAGCATGATGAGGCGGGTGCATTGGATGAAATTATCGACGCTCTGCCGGATGACAAAGAAGAGGAACGTGCACGCAAGGTATTGAATCTCCTGCTGGAACAGGCACAAAAAACCGGCCAGCGTTTGCTCCTTTTGTTCGACAATGTCGACCTGATCTTCGAGCGTCTTGCCAAGGAGCATTGGACGATACGCGAGATGCTTTCCAAAGAAGGTGCCCCACTTCTTATCGGTGCCACATCCCGTCCCCTGGAACCGACCTACGAATATCAGGGTGCCTTCTATGATTTCTTCAAGATCAGCAATCTCAACAAGCTGCAACTGGACGAAATGCACGAGGTGCTCCGAACATTGGCAGGAGAGCTGAACGCTCCGCAAGTCAGCAAACTTTTGGAGCAGGACCCGGCCCGTATCCGCGTCCTTTACGATCTTACCGGCGGCAATCCTCGTACCACCGTTCTGCTCTTCTCTGTCCTGGCCCAGGGGATTGACGGCGATGTACGAAGCTATCTGGAGCGACTTCTCGACCAATGCACCCCGCTGTACAAAGCCCGTTTCGAAGAATTGTCAAGTCAGTCCCAGCAAGTTGTGGACGCCCTTGCGCTCCATTGGGACCCGGCACCCGCTGCGACGGTTGCGGAGCGGGCGCGGCTTGACGTGAACAGTACATCATCCCATCTCAACCGGCTCTCCGAACAGGGAATAGTTGAGAAGGTAAGGTTGTATCCAAAAAAGAAGACCGGTTTCCAGATTGCCGAGAGATTCTTCAATATCTGGTATCTGATGCGCGCCAGCCGCCGCATGCGGCGCAAGCTCATCTGGTTGTCAAAGTTCCTGAAGAGCTTCTACAGCCAGGAATATTTGCATATGGGGTCAGAGCTTGACAATGCCGCTCAGAGTGGACCTTGTCGCATTGCCGAAGAAGTGCCGGGATATAAACAATCACAAACAGACGAGTTCTCCTGCAAGCTGAAACTTGCATCAATACTGGCTGTGAACAAGAAATGGGCCGAGGCCGTGGCAGTCGTATCTCCGGTACTGCACAGCGACAGCGAGGTTGCGGATGATCTGATTCAGGACGTGCTATCTTTCTTCAAATCAGCTGTTACCAGCGGCTATGCGAACGAATCTATAACTCTATTGGAACAATCGGAACTCGACGATTCTTGGCGTCCGGTGACAGAGGCTCTGAAAGCAATACAGGCCGGAACAACGGAGTATTTCTTTAACATCGCTCCGGAAGTCCGTAGCGCGGCAGAGGAAATATACGCCATGTTGACAGGCAATGGTGAGGAGAAACAGTAGACGTCACAGCATGTGTATGATAATTAAACATCCTTTCCGCCAAGCGGCGGCACTTCACCAGAAACAGGAACCGATACCATGAAATATGAAGCCACTCGACTCAAGCACGGCTATACGAACCGAATTCTTACCATAGACCTTGGCGAAAACTCCATCGAAGCGACCGAACTCGACCCTCAGGTGCGGGATTATTTCCTGGGGGGGAGGGGGCTTGGGCTCTATCTGCTGCATCAGGCAACCAAGACGCTGACTAAAGCCACCGACCCGGAAAATCCGCTGATCCTGGCCAACGGCCCGCTGGGCGGTATCCCGCAGTTTCCGGGTACGGCCAAGGCGATGGCGATCTCGCTCTCACCGCTTACCGGTGTGCCGGGTGTTTCAAATTTCGGCGGCTATTTCGGGGCTTTCCTCAAGTTTGCCGGTTTCGATGCCATTCAGGTGACCGGCAAGGCGGGTCGTGACGTGATGATTGTCATCAACGGCTTCACTCATGAGGTCACCATTGAAGATATGCCGCATATGGACGAGTCCTTCGATGTCGAGCGGATGGTTGATGAAAAATTCACCTCAGCCGGCTATGACCGCCGCACAATCGCCTTCATGTCCACCGGGATCGGCGCCGACCACACCACGTTCGGCTGCATCAACAGCCATTACTTCGATGTCACCAAGCCGACCCCGACCGGCAAGGGTGTTTATCGCACCAAACAGGCCGGGCGGACCGGTATCGGCACGGTGATGAGCGACAAGGGCATCCGCGCCATAGTGACGCTGGCGGCCTATCCGCAGGGAGAAAATCCCTACGGTGCCGCTGACTGGGAGCGGGCCAAGGATGCCGGAAAACGGCTGCACAAGGTGGTCAAGGAGGTCGATCCCACGTCGCTGCGCATGTCCCGCAAGGGGAGCGCCGGCCTGATCACCTTCATGAACAAGGACGAGTACCAGTCGCTGCCGGTCAACAACTTCCAGGCCGGTTCCGATCCCCGTGCGCCGCAGATCTGCGGCGCGTTTTACGAAAAACACCTGTTCGAGCATCGCGGCATGGACGGCTGCTTCCCCGGCTGCAACCTGCAGTGCAACAAGGGGGGGTGGGTGACGCTGGTGTCCGGTACTCACACCGGCAACAAGGTGTGGGTTGACGGCCCGGAATACGAGACCGCCGCCGGGTTCGGTTCCAACCTGGGTATCTGGAACCCTGAATTCATTCTGGAGGCCAACTGGCATTGCGACAACTATGGCATCGACACCATCAGCACCGCCACCATTATGGCCTTCATCATGGAGTGCTTCCAGCGCGGCTTCCTGACTTCGGCTGAAATCGACGGATTGGAGCTGGTTTGGGGCAATGAGGCGGCTTCGTTTGAGTTCATTCACCGTCTGGCGCGCGGTCAGGGCGAACTGGTGCAGGTAGCAGGACAGGGGATGCTGCAGCTGGCGGAATTGGTGGCGGCGCGTTATCAGAGTAAAACCGGCGTAGATCCTCGTCCGGAGTTGAGCCTGTTCGCCATGCAGACCAAGGGGCTGCCCTTCTCGTTTTATCGCACCCACCGTTCGCTTTCCATGCAGGGTTCCTATGCCGCCGCCAGCGACATCGGGGCGCATCACGCCGCTGCCTGGCTGATCAAGTCCGATCTGCTCGGCGCCTTCCCGACCTTTGAAGAAAAAGCCTGGGCGCTGATCTCTTATCCGAGGGTGCGGCTCGGCAATGATAATCTGGGGCTGTGCAAGCTCCCCTGGGTGGATGTTTTCAATCCGGAATCGGCCAAAAATGAGGGCGATATCCATATCAACCCCGCCTCCCAGGAGATCTATGCCGACTTCTTCAACGCCATGCTCGGCACCGACATGACCTGGCAGGAGATCTTCGCCCAGACCGACCGGGACATCAACCTGCAGCGGGTGATGAACGTCATGCGCTATGGCCGCGACACCTCCGGCTTCGACTGGATTCCGGACCGGGCCATCGGACCCACGGATGATGCCCTCTACCTGACGGAAGCGGTCTACAACGATGGTGAAGTGGCACGCATTCTCAGCCTGACTGCCGAAGAGGTTGCGGCCTTGGAGACAACCAAAAAGCGCGATGAGCTGATGGCGTACCGCAAGCAGGAACTGCGCAAGCTGATCGAGGTGTACTACACCGAGCGTGGTTGGAACACCAGCGGTGTGCCGTATCTGGACACTCTGCATGAACTGGGATTGTGGGAGTACATGACGGTTCAGGCACAGGGAAGCATCATGGCGCTGCAGGATTAAATGAAGGTGGATTACTGACTATGGCATTTAAGCTTGAGGATAATGCAGACCCCCTGTTATTTGCGGGGATAGCACTCGAATCCGCGCAGGATGAAGTCCTGTGGGCCGATGCTGGTGGCAGGATTGTCTACGCCAACCGGAGCGCCTGCATAGCTCTGGAATACTTGCGGGAAGAACTGCTGGGCATGATCGTCAGTGATATCTGCCCCGACATGCCGGAGCATTTGTGGCTTGAACACTGGCGGGAACTCAAGAGCGCGGGGCGCATGGTGCTGGAAGTCAGGCAGCGGTCACGTTCCGGAAAATATAGACTGGTGGAAGTATCTTTCTGCTATGTGAATCACGAGGGACGTGAGTATTCCTGTGCTTTAGGGCGGGACATCACTGATCGCAAGCGTGTTGAGCATGACCTCACCGAAGCAAAACAGCAGCTTGAGACCATCTTTGACACCATGCAGGCCGGAATTGTCCTGGTGAATCCGCAGGGGGTCATCACCTTTGCCAATCAGCGCATGGCGGCGATGTTACGCTGTACGCTCAATGATATCATCGGCTCCAGCTACCCTGAACATGTGCATCCCGACCAGCGAAATGTTGGCGATGAACTCATGCACCGTCTGCTTACCGGGGTTATCGACCATGTACATCACGAACGCCATTACATCCGCCGTGATGGCAGTGACTTCTGGGGGCACCTGAGCGGTAGACGCCATGAGGATGGTCAGGGAAACCTGATCTCGCTGGTAGGAGTCATCGCCGATATTTCCGGGATCAGGCAGGCCATGGATCTGCTTGAAGCCAGTGAGGAGAAGTTCTCCCGGGCTTTCAGCCATGCTCCGGTTATGATGACTATCAGTGAAATAGAGACTGGTCGCTGCCTGGAGGTCAACGACAGGTTCTGCGCCGTATCGGGCTACATCCGTCAGGATGTGCTCGGCCGGACCTCTGTTGAGCTCGGGTGTTTATCACCCGCCGAGCGGGAGCGGATGCTTGAGGTTTTCAAGCGTGACGGCCGGATTAGCGATATGGAGATTACCATGTCTGCCCCGGACGGCAGGCAGATCTTCTGTCTTGTGTCGGTGGAGCGGATCACGCTTAAAAGCGAGGATCGATTGCTTTCCATTTCTCTCGATATCACCGGCCGCAAACAGGATCTGGAGGCTCTCGATTATGCCAATGAATGCTTCACCCAGGCCCTGAACGGACCACAGCACATTCTCTATCGTCTCAATGTGAAAAAGGGGGGGTACGATTATCTGAGTCCGATTTTTGAAAAGATAACAGGTTATAGAGTCGCCGACTTCATGAATACCAGCCTCGAACAGCTGCAGGGATACTTTCACCCTGACGACCGGGAGCGCGTTTTTGGCGAAATCGACGAGGCGCTGAGTACACGCACCGGTTCAAGTCTAAATTTTGACCTGGAGTACCGCCTAAGGAAGGCGGACGGCAGCTATTGCTGGCTTCATGATTCTACTACTGCCTGCTTTAGCGAGATCGGCGAACTGGAATGCTTTTTTGGTTCGGTCCACGATATTACCGAACGCAAGCGTGGTGAAGAAGATCGCCGGTATCTGGAAAAACAGCTGCTCCATGCCCAGAAGCTGGAGAGCCTCGGGGTGCTGGCCGGCGGCATCGCCCATGATTTCAACAACATCCTGATGGCCATCATCGGCAACACCGACCTGGCCTTGATGCGTATCGACAAGGGGTCGCCGGTCGTGGATAACCTGCAATGCATTGAACAGTCTGCCGCGCGGGCCGCCGATCTTGCCAGGCAGATGCTGGCTTATTCCGGCAAGGGAAAATTCGTGGTCGATAATATTGACCTGAACTCCCTGCTGGAGGAGATGCTACAGATGTTGAGGGTATCCATCTCCAAGAAAGCGACGTTGCAGCTCAATCTCCATACCCATCTTCCGCTGGTGGAGGCGGACGCCACCCAGATACACCAGATCATCATGAACCTGGTGATCAACGCATCCGAGGCGCTAGGGGAGAAGAACGGCGTGATTGCCATCGCCACGGGCTTCATGGAGTGCGATTCCGGTTACCTGAAAGATGTCTGGCTTGATGAAAGCCTGACCGAAGGTCAGTATGTTTACCTGGAAATAGCCGATACCGGCTGCGGCATGGATAGTGACACACTGGCGAAGATATTCGACCCGTTCTTCACGACCAAATTCACCGGTCGCGGGCTCGGAATGGCCGCCGTGCTGGGGATCATTCGCGGGCATAAAGGCGCCATAAAGGTAAACAGCGAAGCGGGCAAAGGTTCGACCTTCAAGATACTGTTCCCCGCTTCAGGTAAACCGGCCGAAATTTTCAACGATGAATCACAGGTGGACGAGTGGTGCGGGAGAGGCACAGTCCTGTTGGTGGACGACGAGGAGTCGGTGCGTTGCGTCGGATTCGAAATGTTAAAAGAGCTCGGTTTCACTGCTGTTACCGCCGGTGACGGAAGGGAGGCGCTGAAAATCTATACAGCCACTCCGAACATCGCCTTCGTAATTCTTGACCTGACCATGCCGCACATGGACGGCGAGCAATGCTTCCGGGAGTTGCGTCAGATTAATCCGGGCGTGAAGGTGATCATGTCGAGTGGTTTCAACGAGCAGGAGGTCACGCAGAAGTTCGCGGGCAAAGGTTTGGATGGGTTCATCCAGAAGCCGTATCGATTGTCGACACTTCAAGAGGTGATCCGGAATATTACCGGCTGAGGTGAATGGAACGATCCTGAACTTTAACCATCCCTTCAAACGGTCCACACAGTCGCCCTGCAGGCTGTTTTGCCTAATAAATAAGCATACGCGGCCCCGGTTATGCTGCCTGGGCAGGTAAATTGTAATATAATCAGTATAATAGCTGGTGCAGGTGCATTGGCACGCCACATGCTAATGTTATGTCAACAACACAGTTTCATGAATACTTGAACCTGGCAAAGGCGCCAACCATACTTACAGATGGTGGCGCCTTTTTTTTGACAACAATAGCTCACAAAAATGGCGAGGTACATCATGGCAAAACCTGACTGGTACGATACCGATAACTGCGAAACCCACGACAAGGGTGCTCCCAAATTCTGCAAAAAATCCGAGCCGGGGGAGGGAACCGAACGCTCCTGCGCCTACGACGGTGCCCGGGTCGTGCTGATGCCGATCACCGACGCGATTCACTTGGTGCACGGCCCGATCGCCTGCGCCGGCAATTCCTGGGATAACCGCGGCGCCAGGTCAAGCGATTCGCAACTTTACCGACGCGGTTTCACCACCGAAATGCTGGAGAACGACGTCATCTTCGGCGGCGAGAAAAAACTCTACAAGGCGATCCTCGATCTGGCGGAACGTTACAAGGATCAGGCTCGGGCGATCTTCGTCTATGCCACCTGCGTGACCGCCATGACCGGCGACGATGTGGAGGCGGTCTGCACAGCGGCGTCAGAAAAAGTCGCAATTCCCATAATACCGGTCAACACCCCCGGTTTCATCGGCGACAAGAACATCGGCAACCGCCTGGCCGGCGAAATCCTCTTCAAGTACGTGATCGGCACGACCGAGCCGCCGGTACTGGGTGAATACCCGATCAACCTGATCGGCGAGTATAATATCGCTGGCGATCTGTGGGGGATGCTTCCGCTCTTTGACAGGCTGGGTATCCAGGTTCTCTCCTGCTTCAGCGGTGATTCTAAATTTGAAGAGCTGCGCTATGCGCACCGGGCCAAGCTCAATATCATTATCTGTTCCAAGTCGTTGACCAATCTTGCCAAAAAGATGCAGAAAACCTACGGTATGCCGTATCTGGAGGAATCGTTCTACGGTATGACGGACACGGCCAAGGCGTTGCGTGACATCGCCCGAGAACTGGACGATATCGTCAACGGCCTGGAGAAGCGCGTCATGCAGGATCGGGTTGAACGACTGATAGAAGAGGAAGAGGCCAAATGTCGCGCCGCCATCGCTCCCTACCGGGCGCGGCTTGACGGCAAGACAGCGGTGCTCTTTACCGGAGGAGTCAAGACTTGGTCGATGGTCAACGCCCTGAGCGAACTGGGGGTGGAAATTCTGGCGGCCGGTACGCAGAACTCGACCCTGGAGGATTTCTACCGTATGAAGGGGCTGATGCACAAGGATGCCCAGATCATCGAGGATACCTCGACCGCCGGCCTGCTTGCGGTCATGCGTGCGAAGATGCCCGATCTGATCGTGGCCGGCGGCAAGACCAAGTTCCTGGCGCTGAAGACCAAAACTCCGTTTATGGACATCAATCACGGCCGCACCCATCCGTATGCCGGTTATGAGGGGATGGTGACCTTTTCAAAACAGCTCGATATGACGGTCAACAACCCGATCTGGCCGACCCTGAATGCCCCGGCGCCGTGGGAAAAGGTAGGGGCAATTCTTGGATTGCCCTTGCATCACGCGGAAAACTTTCTGGCCGAGGACCTTTCGGTTTCGCGGGTCAAGGTCTCCAATAAGGCCGCCACGGTCAATCCGCAGAAGAACTCGCCCGCTCTGGGAGCCACCATGGCCTATCTCGGCATCAACAATATGCTGGGGCTGCTGCATGGTGCCCAGGGGTGCTCAACCTTTATCCGCCTGCAGCTCTCAAGGCATTACAAGGAGTCTATCGCTCTGAATGCCACCGCCATGAGCGAGGATTCGGCAATTTTCGGCGGCTGGGATAATCTGAAAAAAGGTATCGGGCGGGTGATCGAGAAGTTTAATCCCGAGGTCGTAGGTGTCATGACTTCCGGCTTGACCGAGACCATGGGGGATGACGTACAGAGCGCTATCGTGCATTTCCGCCAGGAGCATCCCGAAGTGTCACATATCCCGATCATCCATGCCGCAACCCCTGATTACTGCGGCTCACTGCAGGAAGGGTACGCAGCCGCGGTGGAGGCGATTGTCTCGACTCTGCCTGAAGGTGGCGACATTGTCAGGGATCAGGTTAATTTCCTCCCCGGTGCGCATCTGACTCCGGCGGATGTGGAAGAGCTGAAGGAGTTGATCGAGTCGTTCGGCCTGACGGTGCTGACGATCCCGGATATTTCCAACGCCATGGACGGCCATATCGATGATGTGGTATCGCCGCTTTCAACCGGCGGCATATCTGTCGAGGATATCAGGAAGGGGGGGCGAAGTGCTGCGACGTTGTATGTCGGGGATTCGCTTGCTAAGGCGGCTTTGAAGCTGAAGGAGAGGTTCGCCATCCCGGCGTACGGTTTTACGTCGTTGACCGGCCTGGCCGAGACCGACAGCTTCATGGAAACCCTCGCTGCAATCAGTGGTCGACCGATCCCGGAGAGACATCGCCGCTGGAGGAGCCGCCTGATGGACGCCATGGTGGATAGTCACTATCAGTTCGGCAATAAAAAGGTTGCGATAGCTCTGGAGTCGGATAACCTCAAAACCCTTACACGTTTTCTGGCCGGGATGGGGTGCGAGATCCAGGCGGCGCTGTCAGCCACCCGCACCAGGGGTTTGGACTCCCTGCCGTGCGACAATGTCTTTGTGGGGGATCTGGAGGATCTGGAAGAAGCAGCGAAAGGCGCCGATCTGATCGTGGCCAATTCCAATGGCCGACAGGCGGCTGCGAAACTCAAGATTGGAGCGCATCTCAGAGCAGGACTGCCGGTTTTCGACCGTCTGGGTGCGCATCAGAAGGTATGGGTCGGGTATCGTGGTACGCTGAATCTGGTGTTCGAGACCGCCAACCTGTTTCAGGCTAATGCCAAAGAGGCGCAGAAGCTGGCGCATAACTGATAAACGTGTTTGCCGGTTCGTGAGGCAACAGCACCTCGGGTTATTGATGCTCTATCATTTCCAGCTTGCACAAAATATTGAGCAGCTTGTCAGGCCGGACCGGCTTCACAATGTGTGCTGCTGAACTGGCAGAAAGGTAGGCTTGTATAATATCGTGGGGGGTGTCCAAGGAGGAGGTGACTATGATGTTGATGCCCTCGTTTATTGTGATGCCTCCCTTCTTCTCTATCAGGCGAATCTCTTTTGCTGCGGTATTGCCATCCATCTCAGGCATCACGATATCCAGAATTATCAGGTCATAACGGGTGCCTGAGTCAAAAGCTTTACGGAACATATCAACCGCGATCAATCCGTTTTCAGCCATCTCACAGTCGGCGACACCCTTCAGATAATGGGCTATGAGCCCGCGTCCCAGTTCATCATCGTCCACAACCAGGCATCTCAACATATTTTAACCTCCAAGTGTCCATGTCGCATGATTTGAGAACAGGCTTAATCCATCGTTTCGATTTTCTTCATCTCATCTTCAAAACACTCAGGGCAGATTCCATGACTGAACAGAGCCTCGGAGTGAAGTGATATATAGGTTTCCAGCTGATTCCAGTATCCGGAGTCGTCGCGTATTTTCTTACACATCATGCAGATGGGGAGAAGCCCGGAAAGTTCCTTTACTCTGGTCAGCGCTTCTTCAAGCTCGATGTTTTTGCGGGTCAACGCATCCCTTTGCGATTTAAGTTCAAGCTGCGTGCTGATTCGGTGTTTCAGGATGGCCGGTTTGAACGGCTTGGTGATGTAATCCACCGCGCCGACCTCGAAACCTCTGGCTTCATCGGCCTCTTCAAACAGCGCAGTTATGAAAACAATGGGAATGTCCCGGAAAGACTCCTGCTCTTTGAGAATCCGGCATACTTCAAAACCGCTCATCTCCGGCATCATAACATCCAGCAGGATCAGATCCGGCACCTCTGACGGCACTAGTTTGAGCGCTTCATGGCCGTTGTTTGCAAGGATAACTTCGTACTCATCACATAGTACGTTGTTAAGGATTTTAAGATTTATGGGAGTGTCATCGACAATCAGCAGTTTCTTTTTTGCCACTGGTGAAACCTTTCGCCGTCAAGATTGATTAAGATCATCTTTAGCAGATATCTTCTCAAGTTCAAATGTATTTGATTTTTGCCTCTCTCGCAGGATCTGGCCTAATGTCAGCTAATAAATAAAGCATTGCCTTCCATTGTCGGTTACGATTGTTTTTACGAGAAACCATCAAACCAGCAAAAAGGAAGACAATGCTTATCAAGACGGTACTGAATC
>JANYBN010000225.1 GCA_025360785.1 Geobacter sp. | reverse complement strand
AGTTACTAAAAAAGTTACTACGGGGTGCGTTATGCCGAAACTGAAATTGACTAAAGAAAATATGCCGCTGATTGTCAAGACTGAGTCCGGCCAAGTCGATTACTACGATACCGCCCTTCATGGTTTCGGATGCCGTGCCACAAAAAACAATCTCACCTTTTTTGTTTATGCCACTCAGCGCGGCACCGGCAAAAAGAAGATGATCCCTATCGGATGCTATGGAACTTTTACTCCAGACAAGGCCCGCACTGTTGCCAAGGACTATTTGCAGCGCCTGGACAAGGGAGAGAATCCCCATCCTAAGCACCAAATAAAGCAGGAAATAATAACCGTGCAGGACCTGTATAGTCAATATATATCGGGGAAAAAGACGCCGCTGGCCGCTTCTACCGTTTATCAGTACGATTCATGGATGAAAAACCACTTTAAGGACTGGCTGTTACTACCGGCTGTTACTATCACCGGCAGCATGGTGCTTGATCGGCTGGCACTACTGGAGAAGGTCAACGGCACTACGCAGGCGGCAAGCTCCATAAAGCTTCTGAGAGGGCTTTACCGCTTAGGCATGGCTCTGTACCCTGGACTCATTACGTACAACCCGGTCGAGGCTGTTCGAGAAGTCAGAGGCCGGGAATGGTCCCCACGTAAGCGCCGGACGACCTATATTGACGATAAGAGCTTTCCGGCGTGGTACAGGGCCGTGAACGAGTACAGTAACCCCAAAGGCCGGGACTACCTTCTACTACTGCTCTACACTGGATTACGGCGCAATGAGGCAGCACCGCTGCTATGGTCGGACATTGACTTCAAGAACAAGACCTTTTCTTTCACGCCAGAAAAGAAACGTGGCGAGAAACCGGAAGATGATCGCGTCACCATGCCTATGTCAACACAGCTCTATCAGTTACTACTGCAACGCCGCGCTGTTGGCTGGGAGAATGACTACGTTTTCCCCGGCAAGCATCCGAAACCCCATTTGACCAACCCTGACAACTGGAAGCGCGACATTATCGCCGCATCCGGCGTCAATTTTTGTTTCCACGATCTCCGTAGAACTTTTATCACGGTTGCCGAGTCGCTGGACATTCCGCACTATGCTTTGAAAGCTTTATTAAATCACTCCATGGGTAATGACGTTACAGGTGGATATATTCAGATGGCTACTGAGCGGCTGAGAGAGCCGACACAGCGCGTCGTTGACAGGATTATGGAGCTTGCTACCGCCAAATTGCCGGAAGAGGATCAGGAACAGCAGGCGGCGTGATAGGTGCGGATTAAGCGTTAAAACGCTTTTTACGCAGGATTGAGAGCCGGGAACCGATGAGGTTATTCCGGCTTTTCTCTTATCTGGTCAACCATAGCCTTTATAAGAGCCTCACGTCCCTCTTTTTCGGACATGCCACTAAACGCATTAGTTATAACATCCAGTTTATCAATACACTTCTCACAGATAACTTCATTTTTAAGTTCCACCCCAGCAATGTATCTTGTCAAAGAATCTTTTATTTGCATCTGGAACAAAAAGGCTAGTGTCTGCATGGTCATTTTTAAGTGCGATGGCGCCATGTAATAAAGTTCAATAATATCGTCAGTTGATTTTACAAAGTCCCTTATCTCTTCAAGGTCAATCCCTCCATACATGTGCTCTCTTGATTCACCCCTCAGCCATGCAACTGATTTACCGAAGTATGCAGCCAGCTTTTGCAGCGTCGCCTGGGAAGGCTCACCGATTCCTTTGATGTATCGCTGAACACTCAACAAGGCAATACCGGATTCTCTCGAAACTGCCCGCTGTCCTTTTTTAGCGACTTCTGCTTTTAGCAGTTCGACCACTCTTGGGTATGTAACACCGCCACCAGCTGTCATAAGCAACCTTTCATACCATGCCTGACTACATCATTAGTCAAAAACATCTTGACAACATCTTTAGTCACCAATATACTGACTACATCGTAAGTCAGCAATAGGTATTTTACAGGAGGTGACACCATGAAGAATGACAACGTAATCCAGCTCAACAGCGAACGCCTGCTGAACGTCAAACAGGTTTCGGAGATGATCGGCCTACAGGTCGGCACCCTGAACCGCGCCCGCCTAACCGGAGCACCATCTCCCCCATTTTGTAAAATCGGAAGTTCTGTACGGTACCGGCTCTCGTCCGTCCTCAGATGGATCGAGTCGCAAGAAGAGCACAACAGCACAAGCGAAGTTTCAGCCAGCAAATAACCACGCCCTGATGTGAATCAGCGCGAAATTCTCCCCTAGGAGGCCACGATGTACACAGCAGATCGAGATATTAAACGAGCCGCAGTCGTTAAAGCTGCTGGCTATCCAGTCACCACCATCAAGCTGCAATGCAGTGTCCGCTGCGCTTTCGAGTATCCAAATACCATAGAAGTCCGGCAACTGCTGGACACCTACGAATTGCGCCAGCCCATCCAGGTACCGCCAAAGAGCGTTTTGCAGGCTTACACTGCGCTGCTGGTGGAGTGTAAGGAGCTGCGCCAGGGGGCTTTATGAGCCGCCCAAAAAAGAAGGATAAACCCGGAGTTGATGTTGGTGGAAAGTATACCCCTCTCAGGCACGATATATCGGATTCAGCAGCCTACATAAAGTTATCCGGGAACTCTGCAAAACTCTATTTGTACCTTGTGAAAGCCGCCCGAACAGTAGCTTGGAAGCTGAAACTTGGCAATGATCGCGAAGTACATTTTGATTACACCTATTCAGAGGCGAAAAAATTCGGATTCAGTGAAAGCACATTTATCCGCTCGATGAAAGAATTATGGTCATGCGGGTTTATTGACGTGATCTCTATCGGCGGCCGGACAGCCAGTGAAGTCAGAGGCCGTGTACCATCAAAGTACAGATTGTGCGGATTGTGGAAAGCATACGGCGACAATTGGACAGACAGGACGAAACACGAATCATTTCCTTGGAAAGCCAGAGTAGAACCCAAAGAAGGCGACCACGGCAGATGGTAGGTTCAATTTTTCAGGCTTCAGTTTTGACAGGGGTATATTGCCAGTTCCGCATAGTTTTTGACAGGGGTTAAGCCCAAAAGGCTGTCAAAATGAGTGCGGAACAGCCCCTTTTTTAGCATCTGACCCCTGTCAAAACTGAAGGGTACATTAATGGTTGCCATTACCAGATACTATTTTTAGCACCTATCTGAAAGGAAAAAAGCATGCATGCCAAGTCAGTAGCCCAGTTGAATCTCCCTTACAGAGACAAAAAGCAGCCAGCCTGCCCGGCGTGGTTGTTGGCAGGCGTGAGGGCAGTTAGAGAAGCAGCAACCAGACCGGCAGCGAGTCCGGCAAAGGAGGTCTAGCATGTGGTCCCATGTTCAACACCTCAGCCCCACGCCTCAGCATCATATCTCAGCCGCCCAGAGAGTCGAGGCCATACTAGGACAAGGGGCAAGGGGTAAAAACGGCTCACAGGCGCTTAAAATCGCTCAGGCGTTAAAATCGGGACCGTTGACCGTTACCCAGATCAGCACAACGGTTTTCAGTAAGCACATCCAAGGCACCGCGCTCCGGTCGCTGCTGGCAGAGATGCAGATTGACGGCATGATCCACCTGCAGACAGTCCCGTCCGGCGGCGGTCGTCACAAGGTCGTTGTTGCTCTTCCTGATTGCGGGAAAAGCGGGGAAAGTCTTAATACGCATAATCCGCAGGAAATAGAAAAGCCAGAGTTGCAGGACTTCGTTACCGTCTCCGGCGAGAAGTTCAAGATTGCAGACTTGCCTGGAGACATGCCAGAGGTCGGCGCTGTGATCGGCGGCGAGGCCCTGAATAAGCTGATGTCCGCTTTCGGCGGGAGCCAGATTTTCATAAATAATTGCAGCGTCCTGCTACAGAAGCGCAACAACGAAAAGCTGCTGGCTGAATGGAAAGCCGGGAACGGTTCGCCGCAGGAATTGGCGGTCCGGTACAACTTGACCGTGCAGCGAGTCTATAGATTGCTTAAGGATCATCTACCCAAAAAGGCAGGCAAAAATAATGCCAAAATTGCGTGACATCAAGATGATAGTGCTGGACCCACCCCCCCGGTCGGCACTGTCGAAGATTCTTCACATCCGGCAGGAAATGGCGAGGATTTACAGAGAAGCGAGATCCGGAAAACTGGACGTTGCCGACGCAACAAAACTTACCTTCATCCTGATGAGCCTGGGAAAGCTGGTCGTGGATAGCGATCTTGAGCTACGCATCGAAAAATTAGAGCAGGAGGCCGAAAATGGGAAATCGAACTGGTAGAGTCTCAAAACTGGAGCGCAGGTCGGCGCCAAAGGCTCCGGAACTGGAGTTGGTGCTCACGTTCCACACTGAGGAAGAGCGGGCCGCAGCCGAGGCCGCATATCTGGCAAATAACCCGGACCCAAACAGTCCCTTGAAGCAGCGTTTCGTCCTTTACGAGGATGTCACCCTTCAAGGCACCGATGGCCGGCCGCGTACTTACAAATTAGACGACCTCATATAGGAGAACACCATGTCACTGAAACACCGCATCGTAAAACTGGAGATACAACTGGCACCCAAAAAGGAATGGAACGCAATATGCGGGTATATCGCCGCCCAACTGACAGCGGCCGAGTGCCTGCACTCCGTTGAGCAGCCGTCAAAGTTCCCAGAACCTCCTCCAGGTGTTGACCCGGTATCATGCCCGGAGGCGTTCATTTTTGGCCGCAATCAGCAGGAATGGGACGCTTGCATGGCCGAGAGAAAGCGGGAACTGGCCCGGATGATGAGTCATGAAGTTAGCGGGCATTGCCCGTAATTCACAATAGCGCCGTAGAGGCGCGAAGGAGCTACACAAATGGCACAAGACACAAACGCAGCATGGACGCTGGACCACGTATTAAACCGCATCGGCGCAACACTGAATTACCCTCGTTTCAAGGACGAGGCCACGGAGCAGGCAAACAAGGACCTGATTGACGCCTTTATGAAAGACCTGGGGAAATTTTTCGATGACTACCTTACTCAGGCTCAGGCAATCGAGCGCAATCCGGGCCTTTCGCCGGTAGGGGTTCAGGAGAAGCTGGCACCTGTACAAAGGCAGTTTGACGAGCGCCTGAACAGCGATATGTGCAAGCGCATCCGTACTTTGCAGGAACTACACCTGAAGAAGGTGATCCAAGTTTTTGAACTTCCGGCAGAGGTAGTGCAGGGTGATCCGGTCATCCTCGAAATGCGTAGCCGGGAGATCCGCGATTATTGCAGGTCCCTGGACATGCCCAACCGCATCAAACTGTTGATCGGCTCCGGTGATCCGCTGTTGATACACGCCTTCGAGACATGCCCGCCCTGTATCAATTTGGTCCCGGTGCAGATTCTCGACATGGCACGTCTTAACCGGGTGAAGCGCAAGCGGGCCGCAGACCTGATACCGCTCCAGGACGAGCGGGAAGCGCTGTTGCGTATCGTCGGCGTCTTTGAGAACATCCCGAAGGCTTTCGGCTGGCTGTCAATCGTTCCCGGCTTTATGCCTATGGGTGAAAGCGTCATCCCTGAGCCGGAAGAACAGGACCCGGTTGTCGGTGGGGGTGAAGATGCCGAGTTGATGAGACTGGCGGCTGAAATGGTCGCGGAGTATGCCGAGGCCGCATAATCCCGCCCGTATCGTCTGGCAAAAAAAGAGGCCGGTCCCGTGGTGGATCGGCCTTTTTACTTCACACCCAAAAACGGGAACAGCGGCCTGGTACATTTCAGTGTAAAATTAGGGTGAAATTGTACCAAGTGAGAAATTATTTCTTCATGCTCAAATTTCCGATTACGTTACTATAGCGTTACTACATAAAACTTAATTACAAAATATCAAACAATATGCAACTGTTACAGCACAATGACTTGAAACCGGATATTCGAGACGTTTAATTTTCATAGTGCCAGTGACGTACGTTAAACTTTATGTATGCCTGAAAAATTCCAAGTAAAAAATAGTACTCACCGCATGTATTTTACGGCTTGGTCCAGCGAACCTCTCCATTGCCGACAAGGGTTTTTCCATCGATGGTGCCACTGGTGGTTACTCCGGAACTAAATACGAGTTTGATGATTTTCCCTTCTACCGAATACTTCCCCGTTGAATTCAAGTTCCCCTGATGAATTAGAAATGTTCCGTCACTTTTAAGTTCGGTGAACTCCTGAGGTCTTTTTTCATCCAGGTATTTTCCAACGACAGTTGATCCACGGCCACAGCCAAACAGGGACAACACACACAACAGAATAATAAGGGTTGTTGATATACAACGACAACAAGTTCTTCTGACATTGCTCAATTTCATACCGGTTCCTTTTGATTAGTTAATTATTCCAATTCATGTTGAAGGCAGTTTTAGCCTGTTGCAAATAAATATCTGATCATCTTTTTTAATAGGATCGCGTACCTTATCAGACGGGGGGAAGCTCAGTCCAGCGGGATGTTGGTTGCTGATTTACAATGCATTCATTTGACGAATAACAGTTTGATATAGTAGAGAAAGGCCACCTGAGAGAGTGGCCTTTATAATTATCTAGTGCTTGCGAGATCCAACGTCAGCCGCCCCCGGAGGGCGGAGCATAAACCTTGCATCTCCAAACTCATTTTGATAAGGATTCAGCGGACGGTCTGAGGAGAAATCAGATGCACGAAACAAGCGAATTTCTTTTGCGGAAATAACCGGGTAGCGATAGTCTGCACCATCAAGTTTTTGAACCTTTTGTCCCTTGATCTCACCGATGATGGTAATCAGCATGCCGGGACGGTAGAATAGAGGATCAAGCAACTCTCCACTTACCACCAGAAAACGCCCCAGGGAAGGTAAAAATTCGTCAGGGATGCCATTGGGCAGCAGGTCAAGCTGTGCCACTTCAAGCTGCAACACATCACCACTGCTGTTGTTTCCGGCTATGATTCCGCCAACCAGAACGTTCTTTCCTGCCAGCGTTTCCGGATTGTTCCTGATTTCAGTATATGAAATCGACCTGTCAGCAAGATTAAGCCCCGCCTCGCTCATGACGTGAGAGCACCCTCCGGATATTCCGATAAGTGCAAAAATACACAACACCAGACGCCTCATAAAGCCTCC
>JANYBN010000210.1 GCA_025360785.1 Geobacter sp. | reverse complement strand
AGTCTACCAGATCCTGTCGGGTGATTGAGCTGATTGATTCGAAAGATGTAATAACACCAAGTGGATGACCCGTGTAAATGGCTCGATTGATCTCACGCCCGGCGATTTCCTTCGGGTCGTCATTTTGACGCCGCAGGTTTTCTATGGTCTGCCTGCGGTTAATTTCAATCCGCTTCTCGTTGAAGTCAGGTCGCTGCAGGACATCGCTGAAAATCTGCAGAGTACGGCTGAAATTCTTTTTAAGTGCGGTCAGCGAAACCGTTCCGATATCGCTGCCGATGCTGCTTTCAACAGCGGAAGCCATGAATTCCAGCTCGTCATCCATTATTTCCGGTGTCATTCCCCCGGCGCCGCCGCTGCGCAAAACGCTGCCAACCATGCCGGACAGTCCTGATCTTGCCGCCGGTTCATAGACCGATCCGGCCCGTACTATGGCGGTCATGTTGACGATCGGCAGTTCGGTGTCGCGTAGCAGATATACCGGCATCCCGCAATCCAGAACGACCCGTTCGGTCTTGGGGATCTGAAAGTTAAAATCCGGGAACTTCATGGTTCGGGGGTTTGCCGGTGGCTGATCCGCACAAAATACCGGCGCTGTTAAGGTGGCCAGCAAGCAGATGGCTATAAGAATATGTCTCATTTTACACCTTCTTTTTTGGTGATAAATCCGACGGTGCGGTTCTCCCGGGTGAAATAGGTCGCAGCCACCCGCATGATGTCAGCAGGTGTGACCCTGGCGATCTTCCCTCGATGTTCGGTCATATAGCGCCAACTGCCGGTCGCCGCCTCATACTCGGTCAGGTTGCGAGCCAGGCCGCCATTAGTTCCCATCTGGCGCGCCTCCTCATACTCTATCTTGTTAAGAATCCGTTGCAGATCACGCTCGGCAACCGGCGTTGTTTTAAGCAGATCCAGTTCCCCCTGAACAGCGTCTTCAACCTCTCTGATAGTGTGCGGCGCGCGCGGATTTGCGCTGATGACGAACAGATTCGGATAACGGCTGCCGGGCGCATCAAATGTTCCGACTTCGGTGGCGATCTGGCTTTCAATCACAATCTTCTTGTAAAAACGTGAGGTGCGACCGCTCCCCAGAATCATGTTGATAACGTCAAATACGTAGTCATCAGGTGTGTTGATCGCCGGCTTATGAAACCCGATTATTAAAGTCGGCTCTGCCTCGGCTACCAGCTCGATGCGTCGTTCCCCCGCCTGTTTGGGCTCTATGGTGGTAACCGGTGGCGGTTCCTTGCCCGGTTTTATCGAGCCGAAATAGCGCTCTACCATGGCGATGGTCGCCTTGGTGTCGATATCCCCGACAATCGCTACGATGGCATTGTTCGGTGCATAGTAACTGTGAAAAAACTGTTCGGCCTTGCTGCGAGTCAAATTCTCGATATCGGTCGTCCAGCCGATTGTCGGCTGACCATAAGAGTGTGCCAGGAAGCTGGCTGCGACAAACGTCTCCCACAATTTGCTTTCCGGATCCGCATCATACGATCTGCGGCGCTCCTCCATCACAACCGAGCGTTCGGTGTAGAATTCCCGCAGGACGGCATTCTGCAGGCGGTCCGATTCTATGGAGGCCCACAGCTCCAGTTTGTTGGATGGCAGGCTGATCAGATAGGTCGTGCCGTCGCGGCTGGTAAAGGCGTTATAGCTGGTGCCGCCGTTTTTTGAATACAGCTCGAAGAATTCATCCTTGATGACATATTTAGACGCATCGGCCTCCAAGGCGGCCAGCTGCTTCTCCAGCCCGGCGATCTTCCCCGCATCACCCTTCTCCCGTTTCGCCTTCTCAGCCGTCAACACCTGAGCTATGCCCTCTATTTTATCAAGGATCGGTTTTTCTGCAGAGAAATCCTTTGTACCGAGCGTGGTCGTTCCTTTAAAAAGCATATGTTCGAGCAGATGGGCAATCCCGCGTTCATCGCTCCGCTCATCCACGCTCCCGACCCTGAAACGGATCCAGGCCGAGACTGTCGGTGAAGTATGCCTCTCCACCATCAGCAGTTTCATGCCGTTTTTCATGGTGTGCTCTACGACCTTCTCTTCCAGTGTTGCCGCCTGTATGTGGGTGGCGCACGCCGCCAACAGCGTAACTATCAGTAAGATTCGCCTCATATCCGGTCCTCTCCTTAAAACACTGAAAATTTTATATATTTCCGCGGATCTTCCTTGAAATCTTTTACCAGTGCGTCCAAATCATCAACCATTTTGTTCATTTTGTCATAAAGTGCTTTGTCATTCACCAGTTTTCCTGCCGTACCTTCGCCGCCCTTGACTTTAGCGGTTACCTCTTCGATCGCTTTGACTGATGATTCGGCTCTGGTAAGGAGAGACATGCCCTTGTCATAAAACTGGCGATCATTGAGCAGTAGGCCGACGGTGCCCTCTTTTGACATGATTTTTTTCTGCAGATCGCTGACATCATCGGCTGCCCGGATACTCTTGTCCGCCAGTGCCGTCAGTTTGGAGTAGAGCGTCTTGTCGTAGATTAATTTGTTAAGTGTCCCGTCGGAAGCCTGAATATCCTGAAGTGTGCGGTCGGCACGGTTAAGAATGCTGATCAGCTTGTTGTACGGTTCCGGATCGCGGTTGAGTTTGCCAAGAGATCCTTCGCCACGATTTATAGTGACTACCAGATCTTTCATTTCAACGGCAAGTCGCGCAATATTGCTGTAGAGCGTTTCGTCCTTGTTAAGCTTTCCCAGCGTTCCCTTCCCCTTTTCGATGTTGTCGATGATGCCGTTGACTTTGTCAAAGGTATCACCGGCCTTCTGGATGACATCGTCAAGCTTGGCCACTGATACCCCTTGCAGCACGGCAGGAGGTGTGTCGGAGTACAGTTTCGAAGGGAGGATGTCGACATATTTTTCACCCATAAGACCGCGGGTTTTGATGGTTATTTTAGAATCGGTGCCGATTTTCTTCATGGCGTCGGTATCGACTTCAATGTCGATGCTGACCTCGTTGCTGTTCTTCGGATCGGCAAACCGGATGTCCCTGACAAGGCCGACGTCCACCCCGGCCAGCCAGACCGGAGCGCCGATTTTAAGGCCGACAACATCATTCATGACGACCCTCATGGCACCTTTGTTGACAAACATCTTGGTCTTCTGCCCCATTAGCAAAACACCGCCGGCAAAAAAGATCAGAGCCAGAAGGATGAAAACACCCCCCCGCACCTGAGCCCAGCCGATCTGATTACTTCGTTTCATATATATCCCACCTGTTTCTGACGTTTTCTCATCTTGATTTGAATATCAAATAAACAGCGAATTGTCAGTTGGCTCCAAAAATTCGCGTACTTCAGGGATGTTGCTGGCCTTCATCTCGTCCTCACTCCCCTCGAACAGCATGCGTGCATTATGCAGAAAAGTGAAGCGCTGTGAGGTTGCAAAGGCGGTGACCAGATCATGAGTGACCATGAGGGTCGTCTTCCCCTCTGCCTGCAGCCGCTGCATCAGGTTACAGATGTTATAGACCCCGATGGGATCAAGTCCGGTGGTCGGCTCGTCAAAAAAAATGTAATCCGGATCGGCTGCCAGGGCGCGGGCAATTGCCACCCGCTTCTTCATGCCGCCTGAAAGTTCATCCGGATACAGATCGAGAGCCGCTTCAACCCCGACAAAACTGAGTTTTTCGAGGACAATCTTTGATATTTCGGCCTGTGAAAGCTTCCCCTCTTCTAAAAGCCGATAGCCGACATTCTCCCCGACCGTCATAGAATCGAACAGCGCTCCTCCCTGAAAAACGATGGCGATACGCTTGCGCTGCTGCATGAAACTCGTTTCCGGCTGCCCGGTTATACAGAGGTCGCCGATATAAACAGAACCGGAGTCAGGCGCAAGAAGGCCGAGCAACAGTTTGAGAATGGTTGTCTTTCCGGCGCCGCTGACCCCCAGAATAGTGCGGTTAAGGCCTCGCTCCAGCTGGAAGTCGAAATTCTCCAGAATCCTGCGTCCGCCGATCGAATAACATATTTTTTCCATGCGTATTGAGTCATTGGAGATCATTGGCCCTTCATTCCTTCCACCATCCCACCCATGATCATTATAATCTGCCACTCGTCCGCAGTTACGGGCTGAATAGAGAGACGGCTGCGCTTTACCAGCTGCATGTCGGCCAGTAGCGGGTTTTGTTTGATACTCGCCAACGTCACAATCCGCTGTAGCGGCTTTACGTAGCGTACGTCAACCATATACCAGATCGGTTTGTCCGCAGACGCCTTTGGATCAAAATGTTCGCCGTTCGGGTTCAGGGCGGTTGTGTCCGGGTATCCTGCCCGTACGATCTCCGCCAGTCCGACCACTGCCGGTTCAGGTATGTTGCTGTGATAGAACAGAATCCTGTCGCCAAGCTGGACGGAATCCCGCAGGTAATTACGTGCCTGGAAGTTGCGCACACCATCCCATGGCTCGGTCATGTTCGAACGATTCTTCAAGTCTTCGAATGAAAAACAGCCCGGTTCGGTTTTGAAAAGCCAGTGGTTCATGGGCAGACACCTTGCCTGTGAGCGTATCCGTCAGACTTAAACCCGGCATGTCCGCACCGGAAAAAAGCGACTCTGTGGATGTCGCATCAGATTCATATTTCACTCAAAATGAATTTAGAACTGTACCAGCAAACGGACCGCTTGCCAAGTATGTTTGACCGGTGCCGCCCCATCTGCTAGTATCATGGCAATCATCGTGAGGAGTATCCGCATGCAGCTTACCGACCTGATTTCAGATGCGTATGATCGTCTTAAAAAGCGTGTCCGGCGTAGCGAGCTTATGTATTCGCACTATTATAGCGAGCAGATGGGAATGCCGCTGTACTTTAAGTGTGAAAACCTGCAGAGAACCGGCTCTTTCAAGATCAGGGGGGCGCTCAACTTCATGACCTCCCAGCCGCGTGAAAGATTGAAAAACGGCGTCATAACAGCATCAGCCGGTAATCATGCCCAGGGAGTGGCCTTTTCGGCCGATCTGCTGAGTGTCGCCGCGACAGTTTATATGCCGGAAATAACCCCGCCTCAAAAAGTTCAGGCTACTCGTGATTACGGCGCCGAGGTCGTCTTGGCCGGACGAAACTTTGATGAAGCCTGTGCTGCAGCAGTAGCGGCCCAACAGAAAAGCGGCGCACTGTTTGTGCATCCTTTCGACGATGAACTCGTCATGGCGGGGCAGGGGACCATAGCTCTGGAAATACTGGAAGAGTTGCCTGACCTGCGCAACATCATCATCCCGGTCGGCGGTGGCGGTCTGATAGCCGGTATGGCAGCTGCGTTGCGTGATCGGGTACCCCACGTCCGAATCATCGGTGTCGAATCGACAGCGGCTCCCTCTATGTCGGCTTCCTTTGCAGCCGGAAAACCGACGGAGCAGCCGGTGCAGATCACTCTGGCGGACGGTATCGCCGTCAAACTGCCCGGGTCGCGAACGGTTCCGATTATCTGCGACCTTGTCGATGAAATTGTCCAGGTTGAAGAAGAAGATATCGCCCTGGCAATCGTTTCACTGTTGGAGAAGACCAAAATGCTGGTTGAAGGAGCCGGTGCGGTTACACTGGCGGCGGTGCTAAATCGCCGGATTCCCAATATCGAAGGGAAGACCGTCTGTCTGCTGTCCGGCGGTAATATTGATGTCAGGACCATCTCGCTTGTGGTTGAACGGGGGCTGATTGCGGGGGGGCGGTATCTGAAGCTGATCATCGAGCTTGACGATCACCCTGGCGCGCTGGCTATGCTGGCCGAAAATATTGCCGCGACCCGGGCCAATATTTTTCATATATCGCATGACCGACGCTCGAAATCACTGGCTATTGGCAGGACTGATGTCTCACTTGAGCTGGAGACCCGTGGCTATGAGCATATTAAGGAAATCGTGGGCTATCTGGAGAGCAAATCATATAAATTGTCCGTTGAATAAGCACGGTTAGCAAACAGTATTTCCTTCAGAATATTTTATAACTGCCGATGATATTGTTAGATCAGAGTAAATGAGGTTACACAATGGCAAATGCAACCGATTATGGCACATCACTTTTCTTGGCGATCCTGCCTACCGCAGATACTATCCAGGCCCAGCGAACATCGCTTGCCAACAATCAGCTCATTGCCGGAGTCCGGATGCTTCAGAAGGGGCGGAATTTGGATGCCATACCTTTATTCAAGAAGGCGTTGGCCATGGATTCCTCCTCGATTGACGCCTATAATTATCTTGGCAATACGTACCTGAAACTGAATAAAAGCGCGGACGCCATTGCAACCTTTAAGAAACTTGTAGCGATGAAGCCGTTTGATTCGGATGCTTTGACGACCCTGGGTAATGCCTATGCCCAGGACAAACAATGGGGCAATGCCGCCATTCAGTTCAAGAAAGCCATAGGTCTCAGCCCAGGCAACACTACCGCGCTATACAGCCTTGGCCAGTCCAATCTTCTGGACAAAAAATACAGCGAGGCTCTTACCGTATTCCAGCAGGTTACCCGGCTCACACCAAAAGACCCAAACGGTTATTTCGCGTTGGGTCAGGTCTATAATAAATTGGGCAAATATGATACCGCCATAACAAACCTCAATAAGGCGATTGACCTGAAACATGGGGTGGATTTTCCCCAGGCGGTGAACGAATTAGGATATGCCTATGCAGGCAAAGGGGATGACTTGAGCCTGCAACGAACAATAACCAAACTTAAAACAATGGATTCAAGCCTTGCAACACAGCTGCAGACCAATACGGTCAAACCCAAAATGACCAGTGGTAATTTCGGCACATATAATACTTTTTACCCGTCACTTGGTCCGCATACCGCCCTTTCGGTTATGACACTTACAGACCCTGACCAAACTCTTTCCAAGCCAAACGCCTCAAAAAGCTTCACCATGCAATTTCAGTTCAATACCTCCATGGATCCAGCTTCTGTCCAGAGTCCGGCGAACTGGCGGATAACAAAGGCTAACGGCGGGAAAGCCGGGTTCTACAACTATGGGTATACCCCGAATCCGCAGCAAGAGGCACATGCACCTTTGGTCCAAAGTGTGGCGTACGATATAAAAAAACAACTGGCCACGGTGACGTTCTCTCTCACACAGAACGCCACCGCTGATGCTGTCATTGACCCTTCACATATAGTCTTTACGTTTTCCGGAAAGGATATTAACGGCAAAATGATGGACCCTACCGCTAACTCGTTTGATCAAATCGGGGGTGTTTTCGGCGCTCCTGCAGTATCCTTTTTTGGCTGAATCGGTCTTTTAGCATACGCTGCATAAATAGCTTCCCTCCCCGGCAGAGCAGGAAAATCCGGTACCACTATCCCGCTACCAAGCGGTTAAACCGCCATCAACAATGATGTTCTGACCGTTGACATACGAAGATGCGTCGGAGGCCAGGAACAGAAGCGCCCCGACCATATCCTCGGCCTGTGCCATTCTGCCGAGGGGGACACGGGCACTGTATTTTTCACTGAATTCGCTGTTCTGACCTGAAGAAACGCCTCCAGGCGTAAGGGTGTTTGTCCTTATGCCATGCGGCCCCCAATACGTCGCCAGATAGCGGGTCATGGCGATGACCGCCCCTTTACTGACCGAGTAGACGAGAGGAGTATTAATGGCCCCTCCGAGTTCTTCATACCATGATCCTTCATAAATCCGCTGATCCGGTCCTACCACCCCGTAGATGGAACTCACGTTGATAATGCTGCCCGTACCCCTGGCGACCATCGCCGGACCAAGCTCGCGAAGCACGAGGAACATTCCGGTCACATTAACACCCATGACATGGTTCCAGTCATCCAAAGGAAATTCCCCTAACGGTGCAAAAAATGAGGGTGATTTGGTGGCGGCATTATTGATGATGATATCAATCTTTTCGTTGTCTCGCAAAACACCGGCCGCCCACGCCTTGACAGAAGCCTCACTCCCGAGATCAACCGCAGCGCCGAGCGCCAGGCCATTACCGGTAGTGCTATTAATTTCCGCAGCAAGCTGATCGCAGCGGACAGGATCAATATCGGCAATAACCACGCGTGCCCCGGCTTCAGCCAGACTCCGGCAATAGAGCGACCCGAGGATGCCCGTCCCACCGGTTACCACCGCGACTTTTCCATCAAGATTGAATTTACCCATCTGCAACGCCCCCGAATCATGTGGTATTTCTTTTGTAATCAGTTGAATTTCCTGAATACAGGTTTTATGGGGCGCCCCTGCAGGTATCCACTAATGCCGCCTTCCAGAGCACGCTTGTAAATTTCGAGGCTTTTGCGTGCGGCAACCAGGGTTAATGCGATCTCCGGTTCCTGATGGGAATAGCTGAGGGCTACCCATGGCATCAGCACGCCATTCTTGATCATTTCCTGGACAAAAAGGGTACGAAACTCCAGTGAGACTGCACCATCACGGTCGTATGTCATGAAGTTCGGAGAGCAGGGGACGCCAACAAATTTGAACTGTTCCGAAATGCCCAGTTCGGCTGCGATGGCATTCATACCTTCCATCAGCATCGTACCGGACTTCCACATCCTGCCGACAACATCCAGCTCCTGATAGACTTTTACCGTCTCGACAAAGGCGCCAAGCCCACACATTTCGGCGCCGTGGGTGGTCGAAATCAGAAAAACCCTCTCGCCGGAATGTTCAATGCCGCCAAGCTCCATTATTTCACGCTTGCCGCCAAGGGCTGCAACGGAAAAGCCGTTTGCCATCCCCTTGCCGTAGGTCACCAGATCCGGTTGTACCTCATAATATTTGCATGCTCCCTGTATATGCCAGCGGAATCCGCTGATCATTTCGTCAAGGATGAGGACGGCTCCAAAGCGTGTACAGATTTCTCTGACCCGCTGCAGAAAACCATCTTTCGGTTCTTCTGTCGTGGCCGGTTCAAGAATAATTGCGGCAATGTCACCGGGGTATTGAGTGAAGAGCTTTTCAAGCGACTCCGGATCATTGTAGGAAAAATTGAGCGTTAAACTCTTGTGCTCGGCCGGCACTCCCGCATCAACAATCGTATCCCCGATAAACCAATCATCAAAAGAGAAGAACGGGTGCTGAGCGCACTTGGCGATATATTTTCTGCCGGTATAGGCCCGCGCCAGCTTTAAAGCGGCTGTCGTCACGGTCGAACCGTTCTTGGCAAATTTGACCATATCCACCCATGGCATAAGATTGCAGAGCATTTCAGCCGCTTCGATCTCAATTTTGGAAGCACGGGTCAGATTGTTGCCATTGTGAATCTGCTCGATGGCGGCCTGCGAGATTCGATCAAAATCATAGCCGACTGTAACTGCCCTGAGAGCCATGCCGTAGTCAAGGTACCGGTTGCCTTCCAGATCCCACACGGCGGCATCTTTGCCCCTCTCAAGTATGGGCGGAGCATTGGTCGGATAACCATCATCAGCCCTGCTGTAAGTATGAGCTCCTGCCGGGATGTACTTGTGCGCCTTCAGTTGGTATTCTTTATTTAGATTCATGGTGCGCCTCTATCTCCATGTTTTTATAAAAGTTATCCCAGTACTCCTGGGCCAAACGTGCATTTATCTCATAAAACCGGTTTTTTACGACAACGTCCAACAGCTCCGGGTCGCTAATGGAAATTACCTCTGGGCCTACCGCCTCGATAACCGTCTTGAAAAAAGCATAGTCTTCGTCGTAATCAAGGGTGAACCGTAGAGGGACGGCCGGTTCGGCACACGGTACGAAGATCTCTTTCAGGTCCGCTTCGTTGAATACCCTTCCCCATCCCGTTTCCAGGACTTCGTCATGACGACCTTCAAGCGCCCGCTCGAGGAAATCGCAGGCGTAGCCGAATGAATTCATTCCGAATGGCAGGCCGGACGTTTTTACGTATGACGCACCATCGGCGAGCGAATCATATAACAGCCGCATGCCGTTAATGGAACAGAGAATGTCATCACCATCAACGGAAACAATATTACTCACATCATGGCTGCGTGCCGCATGCAGATGGCGAAGCGGAATATTCGAGAGCGGGCCGTAGAAGACAACCTTTCCGTCACCGGAGAACTGTTCAAGATCACGATTTTCCGGTTCATCGGATGTCGCGATGATGATCAGCGCCCGTTCTTGCCTGATTTCGTCCCTGAATCCGGCTTCGATGCGGTCCAGCAGATGCTGGATCATCGGCTTGCCGTCGGCTTCCAGAAGATGTTTTCGTTTCAGTCGGCTCGACCCGAGACGGGCGGTAACTAAAATCCCGGTCTTCATTCCTCGAACCTCACGTATTGCGACTTCTGGTCAGCCTCTTCAATGGCATATAGCAGCTTCAATACGCGGTGGTCGTTATCCATCGTATTGGCAAACGGGCTGGTGCCCTCGATCGCTTCGATGAAATTGCGAACTTCGTCGATGTACATGTTCTCACCGATATTCGCATTATAGCCGGGTGCCGCGCTGCCCATGTCGTAGGGGATTCGTTCCCACTCCTCCGTATCCGGATCGAAAACCCGGATGGCATTTTCATCCCAATCCCACACCAACTGGCCCTTCTCCCCGTTTATCATCAGACGCCGGACCGCGTGACGTGAGACCACATCCACGGTGAGCGACGCAAGGAAATCACCGTAATCGAAAAGGGCATTGTAGGTGTCGCATATATTTTCAGCCCCTGCAATGGTGATGGTCTTTCTGAAGTTGCCGCATACCCTTTTGGGAAATCCGAACACTGTGGTCAGCCAACTCAATTCGAAGGGAACAATTTCGCGCCCGCCGCTGGTTTCAGGATTTGAGACATAGTAATCCGCAACCGGTTCGTAGGTATGCCAGTCGGGCAGATATTGTCCGGAGTGATGTACGACATTTGACAACTTGCCAAGTCTTCCGGACCGGACGATCTCCTGTATCTGGCGGATGGCAGGGTGAAACAGGAGCGTGGCAGACGGCGCCGCGACGATAGCGGTCGTTTCCAGCTTCCGGCGGATCTCCTCCATGTCGGTATCGACGACACTCGCCTCTACGAAAAAATGGATATTTCGTTCCAGTGCAATCTTCATGAAGTGATGGTGCAAATCGGGTGGCACCGAAATAATCAGGGCCTGCGGCCGGCGTGACCGGAGAGCTTCATCGAAATCATCATAGACGGGGATGCCGAACTGTCCTGAGACCTCGTCCCGCCGGTCGGCACGCACATCAAAGCCTGATATGTCAGTGTGCCCGAGTGCCTTCAGGCATCTGATCCGTCTCTTTCCCATCGAACCAAGGCCGATCACCAAAAATGTCATGGTTTACCTTTCTTTACGCACGTTATCCTGTTTGCAGGGTGTTGTTTAATTCTCAAATTCCGAAGGGTATTCACAGTTAGCTCGTTCGAAATCGTCAGTTTGTCCTATGTCCATCCAATATTCATTAACCAGGAAAACTGCGGTTTCCTGATGTAGCTGGATTATCTTTTCAAACAGCGTCGGCATATCAAAGAACGTATTTGCCGGTATCAGCTTTAATACTTCCGGTGAAAGTGCGTAAATCCCGGCATTTACAAAAAAACGTTGTACCGGCTTTTCCTCGATGCCAAGCAGGCGGTGTTTATCTACTTTCACTACACCGTAAGGAACCTGGAACTCGTATTCACGTACGCACATGGTTGCCATTGGCTTGTGCTCGCTGTGAAACGTCAGCAGATGGCTGAAATTAACCTTGGTGAGCAGATCGGCATTCATAACCAATAGTGGCTCATTGATGCCCTCCGGCAGCAGGCTGAGAGCGCCGGCAGTGCCCAAACGCTCATTTTCCCGGATATAGCTGATTTCTATGCCGAGGCGGGAGCCGTCGCCAAAATACCGTTCGATCATCTCCGCTTTATAGTTGACCGAAATGTAAAAACGATAGAATCCGTGCTCCATAAAGTTTTCAATAATAGTTTCAAGGATCGGCTTGCTCCCCACCTTGAGAAGTGGCTTGGGACAGTCAGCCGTCAATGACTGCAGGCGGCTTCCCAGACCACCCGCCATAAGCACAACCGGATTCGTTCTCCTCGTCTGCTGGACAAGCTCGTCCAGAAATTCAATGGCGACAAGGCATCCCTCGTTGTCCACGACCGGAATTTGAAGAAAACGTCTTGATCGCATCAGCGCCAGAATTGATTCACGGCTCTCATTCGAGGAGATGGTTGTTGGCCGGGGATTCATAATCTGATCTACCTGGTTTTCAAGTAGAATCCCCTTCAGGATGGCTCTGCGTACATCACCATCCGAAACAGTGCCGAGCAGCTTATTGTTTTCGTCCACGACAACAGCTATCTGCGTGCCGCAGGAATCGATTGCTTCGATAGTCGTGCGGATCGTCGTATCAGGACGAACCACCGCTTTTTTCCAGTTCTTCATTTTATTACCACCTTAGCAGGAATACCTACTGCCGTTACTCGATCCGGTATGTCACGAACCACTACCGCCCCGGCCCCGATGACAGCCTCTGAGCCGATTGTTATCCCTTGGATCACGGTTGCGCCGGTACCAACATGTGTGCGCTCGCCAATGCACACATTACCCGAAAGAACAACTCCCGGCGCAATATGCACATGATCCCCGATGATGCCGTCATGATCGACGGAAGCAGCGGTGTTGATTATGCTATTGCAACCAATGATGACACCAGGCTGGAGAATGACCCCAGCCATGATATGCGCCCCTTCACCAATAACCACATCCCGGGCAATGATAGCCGACGGGTGGATGACAGAGGCGAATGAATATTTTTTTTCCTTAAAGTTCCGGTAGAGCGACGCACGTCGTGAGAGGTCTTGCGTCGAGCCGAGGCCATTTACCAGTCGAACCGAATCTGCCGGGTAGAGGTCCAGCATATTGTCATCACCGAGAATCGGCACGCCAAGCACCAGGCTGCCATGTCTCTCTTCATCGACATCAAGCAGCCCGATTACCGTAACGTCTGACCGCAAAAGCGCCTCAAGAACCACCTTCGCGTGGCCGCCTGCTCCTATGATTATAGCGGGCTGCTTATTCATGAGCAATGGTCTCGTCCGGCTGATAATCCCGGTCAGCAATCCGTCCAAGGATATCCCAGTAGCGCAAGGGGGATATGCCGTCACCAGCCCGTTTTACTGCAAGATTCAGTTCGGTCAGCCGCTCCCCTTTTGTTATGGCGCAGGCAGCTACAAGACTTTTCCTTGCAACGGGAATGTTTTTTATCTCGCTGGGGGCAGGTACTTTTCTTCCTGAGCCAAGTGTCTGTTCAACATTGCGGATCGAGTGAACCATGCTTGCCAGCTCATCAGGTTCCAGCGACGCTTTGTGGTCAGGGCCGGGCAGAGTACGGTCCAGGGTGAAATGTTTTTCAATAATAACCGCGCCTCGTGCTACAGCGGCAATTGCAGCGGAGCTGCCTGCTGTATGATCTGAAAAACCGACCGGAAGTGCGAAAGCGGTTCGCAAGGTGTCCATGGCGCGCAGGTTTACATCCCCGAATGGAGCAGGATATTCTGTGGTGCAATGCAGAAGTATGACATTGTCGTTAAGAGCCGACCTTCCTTCGACAGAGCAGAATGCCTCTCGGAAAGCAACCGGTGATGGGTGTTCATCCAGGGGACGGGTATATCCGAACGCCAGCACTTCCAGCGCTGCTTCCACATCCGCCAGGGTGCACATGCCTGTGGAGAGTATGACCGGCTTGCCACTTCGGGCTGCTTTAATCAGCAAAGGTGCGTTGGTGATTTCGCCAGAGGGGAGTTTCAAACGTGAGAGACCAAGACGATCAACAAGCAGATCGACACTTTCAAGGTCAAACGGTGTAGAAAGAAACTCAATACCGCACACAGCACAGTGTTTAATAAGCTCTTCGTGGGCTGCCTCATCAAGCTCCAGGCTTTTGATCATTTCATACTGGGATTCGCCGGCGTCCGTGGTCTGCAATTGATACGAAGCTTTGGTCGCTGTCCTGCTAACCAGTCGCTCCGCCTTGAACGTCTGAAACTTGACAACATCCGCCCCCGCCTCGGCGGCAACCTCAACAAGTCTCTTTGCCATGGCAAGAGAGCCGTTGTGGTTCACGCCGGCTTCAGCAATAATGCAGGTATGTATGGCGTCACTATTCTTAGAGATCATAAAACCGCTTCCTGGTAATACCATCAAGGTTTACTGCCTTAAGGTTCTCTTTGATTTTAACCGACGCCTCGCCCATGCCGTAGGGCGGTACAACTCCCGGCAGGGTCTCCCGGAATTCCCGCGATAATGCCGTGCGTATTGCAGCGACTATGGCCACTGTCTCTTCATTACAGTTCAAAACAGAGGCAGCCTTAAGACGTCCCGTCTGACGCTCCCCGATATTGACCGTCGGTGTCTTGAACGCCGGTGCCTCAATAATGCCGCTTGAGGAGTTGCCGATAACGACGTCAACAAGCTTCACGGCGCTCAAATAGCGCAGCTGCCCCAGCGAAGTAAAAACAGCCGTGCGATCTTTGTGGCATTCAACGTAGTCATCAATCATGCTGCTAATCACTCTGCCGGCAGTGTCAGCGTTGGGGCGGGTGAAAATAATGTGCGCCTCGGGAAAATAATCCAGCGCATCCAGCAACGCCTGCATGGCCTGGCCGGGTGTGGCTGCCCCCAGCGTTGCCGGGTGGTAGGTCACCAGAAAATTTATCGGTCCCAACGCGAAGCCAGCCTCATTCTCAAGCTCCTTACGCTCCAGTAGTTTCAGGCGCGTGACAGCATCCAGACCCGGCGCACCCACGGTAAAAACTGTATCCGGTTGTTCCCCCAGCTGGATAACCCGCCTGCGATATGGTTCAGCCGCTACGAAATGAAGGTGAGCCATTTTGGTAATGGCATGCCGCATACCGTCATCAATGGCTCCTTCGGTCACTTCCCCGCCGTGCAGGTGTGCGATCGGAATCCGGGCCGTCAAGGCCGCTTGCGCCGCCGCAAGGATTTCATAGCGGTCTCCAAGCAGCACCAGAATATCCGGACGAAGCCTGTCAAGCGCATCGGCAAAACCGATAACACCCAAGCCGATAGATTTCGCAATGCCAACGGCGGTGTCACTGGACAGCAGCATTTCTACTGACGCAGCGATAGTAAAGCCATCTTCCTCGATAACCCTGTAGGTAAGCCCGAATTCGGGGGAGAGGTGCATGCCGGTGGCAATGACCTGCAAATTCAGATCCTGGTCTGACTGGAGTTCTTTCATCAGCCAGTAGAGCAGCCCGTAATCGGCCCGCGTCCCGGTGACAACACCTATCGTACGCCGCTTCATCCGGCTTCACCCAGCCTGGCACTGCTTGGAATATTGATGATGCGCTGCGCCAGACTTTCTGCCACCCTCAGATCCATTTTTGGGCACGCAGCATACATTGGAAGGTGATGCAGGAGTTGCCAGGCCGGTCGGGTCATAATCCCGGCATCGTTTGTAATTGCCAGGAGAGTGTCGCGTTCGTGAGCGTGCACCTCATCAAGGATCAGTGTGTTTAGCCAGTAGTTGCTCCGGGCAAACGGCTGCTCCGTGAAGAGCCTGATGCCGTTTATTCCCTCAAAGGCCTTGGCATACCGCTCTGTCAGTGCCCTTTTCCGCACCAGAAACCCGGGTAATTCTTCCAGTTGGGCGCACCCCAGAGCTGCGTTGATGTTGGGGAGCCGATAGTTGAACCCGGTCATGTCGTGGACAAACTCCCAGCGATGCGGCACTTTTGCTGTCGTCGTGAGATGCTTGGCCAGCAGTCCCAGTTCATCGTCATCGGTCAGAATCGCTCCACCGCCACCGGTCGTTATTATTTTGTTGCCATTGAAGCTGAGAGCCGCAAGCCGACCATGCCGGCCGGTGTGTTTTTCTTTATAGAATGATCCAAGCGACTCAGCCGCATCCTCAACCAACGTCAACCCATAGCGGTCGCACACTTCTGCCAGTGGGTCAAGATCAACGGGGTGACCGAATGCGTGCATAGGCACGACAGCCTTTATACGTCTGCCGGTTACCCGGTTGAAGCATTCACTGCCACGCTGTTCCGCTATTTCTGCCAGGTACTCCCCCAGCCGGGCCGGATCGAGTCCAAGAGTGCGTTCTTCACTGTCTGTGAAATGGGGGATTGCTCCAAGGTAGGTAACTGCATTGGCAGTCGCAACAAACGTCAGCGCCGGCATGATTACTTCGTCGTCCCGGCCGACGCCCGCCAGTATGAGGCAGACATGCAAGGCCGCTGTTCCGTTTACCACCGCCACGGCACGCCGCGCTCCGGTATAATCGGCCAGCATTGCTTCAAAACGATCGACATAGGAACCAACAGAGGATACCCAGCCGGTATCCAGGCACTCCTTCACATACCCCCACTCATTACCGGCAAATTCAGGTTCATGAAGGGAGATAAAACCCGCATGACCGGCAAGAGCAGAGTGCAGCCCATTAAGTACAGCCTGGGTGTCGAACGCAGCCTTCATATTGCGTACATTTGCGACTTGTAGGATTTCAGATTTTCCGGGTTGCGAAACCATGCGACCGTCTCGGTGAGTCCCCGAAGCAAGCCGTCACGTCCCGAATATTCAGGTCGCCAGCCGACCAGTCGCTCCGCTTTGGCATTGTCGGCCCACAACCGTTCCACCTCGCTCTTTTCCGGCCTCAGGCGGACATCATCGGTAACCACCTCGATCTCGATACCCATGACCTTTGCAATCATCGAGACCGTATCACCGATTGAAATTTCATAGTTGCTGCCGATATTGATGACTTCGCCAACAGATGCATCGCTTTCGGTAATGTCAATGAAACCGCGTACCGTATCCTGTACATAGTTGAAATCACGGGTGGGGTGCAACGAGCCCAGCTTGATGGTGCGTGCTCCGTCGGCAATCTGGCATATAATTGTTGGTATAACGGCCCGGGCGGACTGACGCGGGCCATAGGTATTGAAGGGGCGTATGATGGCGACCGGGGTATCAAATGACGAGTAGAACGACATGGCGATCTGGTCCGCGCCTATCTTGGAGGCAGAGTAGGGCGACTGTCCTTGAAGGGGGTGTTCTTCGGTGATCGGGACGAAGCGGGCCGTTCCATAAACCTCGCTGGTGGAGGTGTGTACCACCTTTGCCACGCCAAGTTCACGGGCAGCCTGCACCACGTTGAGTGTCCCCTTCACATTGGTGTCGATGTAGGTATCAGGTGAATGGTAGGAGTAGGGTATGGCGATGAGCGCCGCCAGATGGATCACGACGTCGCATCCCTGCATTGCCGTACGGACACCGTGAGGATCGCGGATGTCCCCGGCGAAAACGTCCAACGATTTGCGGATTTCCGGCTCTGAATTGTCAAGCCATCCCCACGAGTTGAACGAATTGTAGAGTACGAAAGCGCGGACATCATGTCCTCTGCGTACCAGTTCTTCTGTCAGATGTGAGCCGATAAACCCGTCGGCCCCGGTAATCAGGATTTTCTTGTTATGTAGATTCATGGTCGCCTTCTGGCCGCCTTGTATAGCCCCTATTTAATTCAGTAAAGCCGATGAACTTGATTGCGCCAAGCCGGAATCACTATGGATGGATTCCTTTATCTCCGCAAAAATATGTTTCGACAAATTATCCACAATAAACAGCAAGTCTTTGTCAAGTCCCAATAAGTACGTTCCGTATGTCATTATAAAATTGTTCAGTGTCTCGGTAAACGAGCGGGAACCGCGAATTGTTGCAAGCTTTTCACGAAAACTGCCGATTCCCAGCATGTTGATGGGAGCCAAGACATATTTGTAAATATCCAATCTGCTCAGCAGGACGATATTCTTATTGATTGCGTCCAGTATAGCGCCGGCAGGTTGCCGATTAACCTGAATCGCGCATCGCTCCAGCTCCTGCAGTAATTTGTTTGACTTGGCTATGCACTTCTTGGCCAGCAGGAATTCCCGATTAAAATCGGAAATTTTCTTGTCTAGATAATCCTTGTTGAGCTTGGTATCTCCAATGCTGTCGAGCCACTTATTGTCAAAAGCCGGTTGCGTCAGTTTTTCTTCCAGTAGTGTGCCCAGTTCGACGTACGTGGTGCCCGCAATTGCGGCGCCATGTCGTGTTGTGTTAATAAATTCAATACTTGGATATCTGGCTATAACTGCTTCTATGCACTGTTTCATCAAAATATAGCTGACGTTAGTAAATACGGTATTACCATCAACGTCTATGGTTTCCACCTTGATACGTTCCTCAGTTTCAGTCAGCGTATCATCTCTCTCGCGCATCGCGCCGATGTCACCGTATTTGATGCCGGACGAATAGTTTTTGTTACCGACGTATGCGAGGTTCTGTCCTACGTATATGATCGAACTAAAACCGAGCTCGGAGAGCAACTGTGTCGTCGTGACGGCAATACTGGGGGCATCGTTCACAATTGAAAGTTTTGAGCCATCCGTTTTTTTGAAGAACAGCTGTGAAACAGTATCCTTGTCCATCATCATGTAATACTGTTTCGCCTTATAGGTGCTCAAGGTCTCATGGCCAACCGAAGTGCCGTAAATCAGCGGCGTTGAATAATCCTCGTCTTCGATCATTTCAAAATAGGTTGCCTGGGTTGACTCGTCGGGGTCCATCGTAATGGTGGCATGGGGCTTGATGCCGTTCAGATACAGGGTCTTTATGGACGAACCGACGGCAAACACGTAGGCCAGATCGTTGTCGATGATCCGTCGCAGGTTGTCCAGCTCATAATCAAGTGAAGGGCCGGCGGAAACGATCAGGGCCGGCTTGTTAGTAGTGTAACTCCTGTCAACGTCAAAAATATCCTTGTTATGAACATTTTTGCTCATATTTATGAAGCTGTTGATAACCCAGCGTTTTTGAAATAAATTGATGGTAGCCCTGTTTATGGAGGCCATGCGCACATGCTGCTTGAATGAGTCACAGATTGAGATGAACTCCTCGTTGAGCATTCTTTCGTAGGCCGGCCACGTTATGAAGGCGAGATTTTCATAGGTATTGTTTAAGAGATCCGCCCACAACATGTTGATGTCCTGTGACTTGTCGGCGACATAGATTTTTCTCAATCTCCTTTTGTTGAGGGATTCGATATCCACTGTCTCCATAAAAAAGGACATTATACTGGGATCGGGTTCTAACAGAATAATATACTTGTCCCGGAATCTTTTTGCGAACTCGACGATATGATAGCCGAGACCGACGCCGAAAAAAACAACGGTGTCGATGTCATTCAGGGTGCTGCCGTCAAACCCGTCAATAAAAGCCTGCGCCTCGTGCACCGGATCATATTTGCTATGGAGAAAGTACCTGGTGTCACCTTTCTGTACCGCCAGGGTATGTGCTCCTGACCTGGAGTTCTCAAGTTTATAGCTGTCGTTGTCACGATTATCGCGTGCCCTCACGATAAGGTTTGCGAGAAAAGGGTTCACTTTTTTCAATAATTGAATATTTTTATCAAACATTAGTTTTATTCCGCCGCAGGTAGGATGACATGCTGTATCTTTTCTTGTAACTCATCCATCAGTTCCCGAATCAAGGGGAAAAGTTCAAAACTTATTATGTCGGCTACGTTCACAAAGTCGCGGTTCTGAATTGAATCCATAAGGTCCGTGCTTACCAGTGTGTCAATCATCACTGTTTTGTTCGGTTCGGTTGGCGCGATTTCAAGCAAGGCATGGACCTGACGGTATAAATCCACTATCCTGGTGTTAAATTCGAGGACTTGTCCCACATTGGCAATATCGCTGTCTTCCGGATTGACATACAGTTTTTTGATGACGCCAAGTAATATTTTATCAACGCTTGTATCATATGAATTAAGTTCTCGTAGCACATCGGATAGATATTCAGCAACTGTCTGTGTAAGGATCTCAATTTCCTCGGCTGATTTCATCCGATCAAGAATATCATAGCGATAAATCATACCATCGACGCGATATCCGGAGATCAGAAGTTTTTTTGCGGCAACATAGTCGTGCACAATGTTTTGTACTTGGTCGTATTCAACGGCAAATCGATTTCCGTCAATGACAAGAAACATGAATAACCTCTATTGGCGTGTAGTTAAGGAATGGTGGAACACTCTGCCGGTTTGACATGAAACGTTACGCCGCAAAAGACTTCATAGCAGAACCGGACAAAGGAGGGGTGTTGGCCTCCGGATTAGGTTTTTCAGAAAGTCCGGCGGCGATATTCAAGTTGATATTGATCACCGCTGTGAGTAATTCCGGCGTCGGTTTTATCAAGGCATCGATCAAGCGGCTGTCAATGAAGATACTCAGGTTAAGAAGATTCTCCTTAAGTTCCCGTGGCAAGGGATTCTCAGCATCGCCCAACTCGGCCTGAAATAATGCCCACACCTTTTGGTTAAAGCAGACAGCCGTATCAAAGCGCTCTTCATGCCCCTCCGTTTCCCAACGGTTCTGGCACTCTTTCAGCAAATTGGCGGCACGCGTCAGAACCTGCGCCTCCAGTGCCCGGCCGGACAATCCTTCCTTCTGCATGCTTGCATAAATGTTATGCGCGGCCTGTTGCATGATCCATAAGCTCCTTTTCGTAGGCGATCATCTTCTTTGCGACCTTCAATGCTTTGTAGTATTCGGATTCCAGAATATATTCGCCCATTTCTGCGGCGAAGGGAAACATGGTCTTTACGTTGTCGGTTAATTCGCCAATCTGCCGCCAGTACACAGAATGATAGTGGCCCAGATTCTTCTCATCCATATACATCAACTGCACGGTAAAGTAAATCCGTTTGCACGGAGTGTCGGCGTGCTCTTCGGTCATGATGTCCCGTTCCCGCAAGATCAACACGTGGTTCTCTATGAAAAACATCGATGAGTTCGGACCGTTCTTGATCACGGCGCCGCCCACAAATATCTTTTCGTTTGGTTTCATGGATATTTTAAGAGACATGAGTTTCTCCGATGGTGATTTAGGTGCAACAGAGCTGAATGATTTGATTGAAGAGGAGAATCCCGCATCGCCGGGCACAAACAGGTAAAAGGCTTGATTTCGTCCGATAGTTTGTACGTCAGTTTCAATAAAAAAGCAAATATTGTGCCATGGGTATAAGTTGCTGATAAACAGTGGGATTGCGACTGCCAGGAATGTAATCCCATTGATAGATCGTCAAAATGCCGACCACGTCAGACTAAAGTCAAACAAATGACAGGGTGAGGCCAACGCTAACAACTCGTTGATCTCACCCTGTCAGGATGAATGAAATGCATATTTAGAAGTCCTTTAGTGCTCCCGAAAGGTTTGTTGACATAGATAACCCTGTTTGTGACAGACCCAGCCCCGTTGTCAGGCTGATGTTTTGCGCTAAAAGCGGTGAAATGGAAAAGTTCGTCGCGGTCTGTTGCTCCAGTGCGGAGCGTTGCACCGCAAGCCCTGCCTGCAAGGATCCGACAGAATCGAGTGCGGAGAATACTTGTGCGTTTGTTGCCTCATTCGGCCCGGAGGCTGATAATTCCGGCAGGTTAACGCCCTGAAACAGATTATTCCATGTTTCCTTGGTCTGCAAAGAATTAGGGAGTGCCTGATGGTTAAATCCGTTGGGGGGGGGGATCATCAGCGCCTCTATCTGGGAGCGAATGCCGCTGATACTCATCAGGTACTGCTGACGTTTTTCGTCACCCATTGCAAAAGGCGGGTAATCCTTGACAATATGAGTCAACGCTTCCTTTATCGTTTCCATCTGGATGTTGACAGTGGAGGCTGTCCGCAACGCCACAGCCTGCACGACCCGAACCGACTTGTCGTCGTGGATGGCGGCTAAGCGTGTTGCAACTTCCTTTGCCGGCGCGGTCACCGCACCCGAAAGCACCTCCTGGTGTGGCGTCGGCTGTCCGGCTTTAACCTTGGGTGCCTGGGCGGCTAAGTGCGCCGTTGGCTGGGCCACCGGCGGGTTGTTCGCCATTGGTACTACTTGTTCATTCTTGAGCGGTTGTACATTCATGGCTTGTATCCTTCCGCCGGGGGGGGGAAGCAGGTTCTCTCATTAAAACGGAATTCGCTTTAACCAAGTCGAGGAGGGGGCCTTCTGCCCCCTCCTCATCTCATGCTGCCGGAAACCCGGACATGTTACTGGTTACTAGAACAGTCTCAGTACGGACTGAGCTGCGTCGGAAGCCATTTTAAGAGAAGTCGTGCCCAGCTGCTGACGAGTCTGCAGCATCAGCATGTTGGCGCCCTCTTCGTTCATATCGGCCAGGGTCAGGTTGTCGGCGCCCTTCTGCAGGGTAGCGACCATACCATTGGTGAAATCCTGACGAACAGTTACTACGTTCAGGTTGGAGGCCAGATTGGCCGACGCGCTGCGCAGTGTGTTGACAGCGGTGTTCAGCTGGTCAACCGATTTTTGGATACCGGTACCGGAAAGATCGTCCCAGCCGCCGGCCTGTGCATTAACAGTGGTGGTGGTATTTGCAGTGATAACAGAACCGGCGATTGCAGCTCCACTGAGGAGTGCTCCTGTCAGTTGGATCGAGACGCTGGATCCTGATGTTGTGGCTACGAAGCCGGTAGCATATGTTGTGCCGCCAACTACGATCGATGTCAGCGTCTGGCCGGTTGCCAATGTTATTGCGCCGGTTGCAGCATAGACAGTTGATCCTGATGCCTGTCCTGCAAGGACACCCGAATTGTAGTCATAAGTAACGCCGCCCGGAGGAACAACGCCAGAGTTGAATCGGATCTGGTCGGCGCCGCCTGCACCGGTACCAGAGAGAAGGGTATAGTTGGTTTTTGCGACATAGATGCCGCTAATATACACATTTACGCCACTTGCAGCGCCGGTAGCGGTGTGTACGGAAAGTCCGGAGACCTTATCAGTCCCGGCGAGATCGAAGAGGTTACCGGCGGGAGCAGGTGCGGAGCCGGTCATCATATGAGCTGCGATGGTTACCTGGAACACAACAACCTGGCCGGTCACTAATGCACCGGACAGTCCTGCAACGCCAGCAAAAGTAGGAGTAAAGATACCGCCGGAGACGCCGGAAACAGTACCGGTCTGTACCAGTGCAACATCAGCTAAAGACAACTGGGTGCCGCCGATAGAAATTGCATTGATTGTAACCATACCGGAGGCCAGAGTAGCGCCTACACCGGAAATGCCAGACAGGTTAAGAGTGATGCCACCTTGACCGGAGATGAAGGTTCCAGTCATAGCGCCACCGGTAATGAAGATGGTCTGCGCAGCGACATAGTTTGGATCAGCAGAAGCGGCAACAGCCGTGCCAGTGTGTGTCAAGTTGGTGGTGGAAAGAGTAAAAACACTGCTGCCAGTCGCAACAGCAACGCCGGTCTGTGAAGATATCGAACCACCGCTTGCAATCTGAACGGCCGTGATGCTGAGGCCGGTAGCTGTACCGCTGAAACCGGAAATTGCCAGGTTAGATGTACCGTTCTCGTTGAAGAGGACCGTCAGGGTGTCGCCGGTGACAAAGTTTTTGCCTTTGTAGGTGGAGTCGGTAGCCAGCTGAGTCAGCTGGGTAAGGACGGTGTTGAACTGTGTTGCCAGAGCGTTACGGTTAGTCGTGTCGGCTGATTGAGCTGCCTGGGTCAAACCTTTGGCGGCTTCGATCAGTGCGGTGATGCCAGTGATGCCCTGGTTAGCTGCCTGAACGCCCTGCACTGCTTCGGACATGGCGTCCTTGCGGGTGGAGAGGTCAGTTGCGCGCTGGGTGTTGGCTTGAGCGGAGAAGAAGTTAGTAGGATTGTCGAGTGCGGTGTTTACTTTTTTTCCGGTGGAAAGACGGCTCTGGGTACGGTCGAGCATGCTTGCGGTACCCTGGAGTGCGAGGAGGTTGCTCCTCATGCCTGCGGTCAAAGAGATGTCGTTTAATGCCATGGTAATGTACTTCCTTTCTGGTTTTTTCGGTACGGCATTCTGCCGCCCGTTGGATTACTTTCTACACGCTTGCTACAATGGCCCTTCCGTGGTGGCGCCCCCTTTCATGGCCAAAACAGCAGCATTAAGTCGGTTATATTAGCTTTTCGGCGTAAGGCGGGGAAACTTTAAAAAAAAATGCATACCACTGATTTTTTGGAAGGCACATCCAGTGAAGCGGAAAATCTGATGTTCTCCAGGGCGAATTATCGTGTGCTCTTTACGGTAACAGCCTTGTCTTTAGTCGTCTGCAAAGTTTTTTGTTTATCCGTCTTGCTGTCAGTTTTTTTTGTGGCAACGTTCTTGCCATCGGCCATCTTTAGCGCCTGGACTGAAATAGTAATCGTATCTGTCTGCGCAGCCATTGAGGCCCTCTGCGCGTCTTGAGCAACTTGAGGCACGGACGCCTGAAGATCGGTCTTGACCTGCGGGTTAACCTGGATAGGGCTTGCCAAAACACTGTTCGGTGATAGTGCGGCCATAGTCATTTGGTTGTACCTCCTCAGAGCGGATTCATTATCAAAACTTATAGGATGCCACTTTCTGCCTATCAAATAAGTTATGCAAGATAAATAATATATAAAAGTTACGTGACCTGCTTTAGTATAAGGCTGGTGTCTGAAAGGATAATCATTTCCTTTGTTTCTGCTCAACAGCAGGGCACAAATAACTCTCTATACTGCTGATAGTCTGATATATAGAATGTGTTCTATGAGCGAATTGGGTATCACCCTGACAGCATATATTGACAATCTAAAACAGGAGAAAATTCAACAATGCAGATAACAACACCGTTTATAAAGCTGGACAGCTTCCTGAAAGCGGAAAATGCAGTTTCTTCCGGTGGAGAGGCAAAGGCCATGATAGCAGAGGGGTATATTTCTGTTAATGGCGAAGTAGAGTTTCGTCGTGGCCGGAAGTTATATCCCGGAGACAAAGTCGTATACGGAAAAAGGAAGTTCACGGTAGAATAGAGCATAATGTATTGTGTCTTCGGGAGCAGCGATGCTTGACGACCGCAGTGCTCAAATAATTTGACTTATTATGCGGTTTAAAATTAGAATGTGACGTTTATATGTGCCAATTCCCACGCCTTTGTGCGTTATTGAAGGAGAAATGCAATGAATATGAGATTTCTTGATGCTTGTTGGGGCAAACCGGTTGATCGTACTCCCGTCTGGCTTATGCGTCAGGCCGGTCGCTATCTGCCCGAGTATATGGCGGTTCGCTCCAAATGCACATTTCTTGAATTGTGTAAAACCCCTGAACTGGCCGCTGAAGTGAGTATTCAGCCGGTTGACTATCTCGGGGTGGATGCGGCGATCATGTTCTCCGATATTTTGACTCCGGTTGAGCCGATGGGGATGAAACTCGACTTTGTTCCGGGCCCGGTGTTTGAAAGTCCGATCCGTTGCATGGCAGACGTAGAAAAGTTGCGTATCCCGCAGATGGAACAGGATGTTCCCTATGTTCTTGAAACTATAAAAATACTGCGTCGTGAACTGGCTGGAAAAGTGCCGCTGATCGGTTTCGGCGGCGCACCATTTACGCTGGCCTGTTACATGGTTGAAGGTAAAGGCTCCAAGGATTTTGCCCAGATCAAGCGGATGATGTACGCCGCTCCCGATGTTTATGCCGCGCTGATGGAAAAGATCACCACTATGAGCATGGAATATCTGAATGCCCAAATTACCGCAGGTGCCCAGTGTATCCAGATATTTGACACCTGGGGCGGGATTCTCTCTCCAGCTGATTACGAGCGCTATGTGCTGCCGTATACCGTCAGGTTGATCAACGGGTTGAACCGTATGGAAACGCCGGTCATCCATTTTGTCAAAGGTTCCGGAGCCATGCTGGATACTGTACTGAAAGCCGGCGGCGACGTGATGGGCCTCGACTGGCATGTGAGTCTGGGCGCGGCCCGCGACTTGCTCGGTTCCAAGATGGCAGTGCAGGGAAACCTTGATCCAACGGTGCTGTATGCAACACGGGAAATTATCGAGCGCGAGGTCAAGCGGGTTCTGGATGAAAATGCCGGTCGTCCCGGACACATCTTTAACCTTGGGCACGGCATCCTGCCGACGGTTCCACCTGAAAACGCCAAATTCATGGTGGAGTGCGTTCACCGATTGTCGCAGAAATAAGGTGCGATAGATAACAGCCTCACCGCAGAGGGCACGGAGGAAACCATCGAATCCTCTTCGAATCGATGGTTCATGCCTCTTTGACCTCTGTGGTGAAAGCTTTTCAAGAGGTTTACATGTCTGTTTCACTGAAAAACTTCGTGATCTTTGTCACGGACCTTGCAAAAGCAAAATCCTTCTATGTTGATCTTCTTGGACTGCCGGTTGCCGGGCAGAGCGAAATGCTGATTGAGTTTTTCCCCGGAACAACGACAACGATGGGAGTTTCACTCGCGCTTCATGACGATGTCCGCAGTCTGGTGGGAAGACACACCGGTATCACCCTCAAAGTAGATAATATTGTCGATGTCTGCGAAACCCTCAAAAATGGCGGGGTTCATTTTGTGGAGCCGCTCGAATCCAGCCCGTGGGGGAAAATGGCTGTTGTACAGGACTTTGACGGTAATATGATCGCTATGGTTGATCGCTAAGTGAAGGTGATCACCAGTGAGCTGGTGGCCAGGCTGTCTGCCGAAGCACGGCAGAATCCGAGGCTGCGCACGAACTGCAATTTCCATCCTTCTGAGGAATCCCGCTGCCATCGCCTGCTTAATGCCATTGAGCCTGGTTTATATATCAGGCCGCATCGTCATCTTGACGATGAAAAAGATGAAGCATTTATAGTAATGAGCGGCAGATTGGGGATTGTTACCTTTGCCGATGACGGCCGTGTTGCCGAAACGGTGTTGCTGTCGCATAGCAACGGTAACCTTGCGGCGGACATCCCGCATGGCATCTACCATACCGCACTCAGCCTGGAGCCAGGCACCGTTTTCTATGAAACCAAAGCAGGTCCCTATCGTCAGTTGAATGAAGACGAAAAGTGTACATGGGCGCCTGACGATAGTGATCCGCAGGCTCAGATATTTCTTATGAGACTGCGGAGTTTGTTTGATTGATGTGTACGGTCGCTTCCTTGTAATTATACTGACTCTTTTTGTCCTGGGCATGACTTGCTCAGTGGGATTTGCAGCGTCACCTCCACGAATGCGCCCCTATACAGGGATTGGTCTTGTCGTATTTTCGGCGGACAACGCACAGAACCAGGATCTGCAACTGCCGTTGTATGCGGAGCCGGGGCTGTCACGGGTTGGAATGCTAAGCAGTCTTAAGATATCCGGCAATGAGTGGGTTTTTGCACTGCCTGAGGGAACATCACTGTTTATTGTTTCTGCCCGCAAAGGTGACTGGGTAAAAGTATTCTATGACGATGCCGGCCGGGAAGCCTGGATCGAACCGCAGAACAAAGGGCACTTTCAGTCATGGGAACAATTTCTCAAACTGCAGGCCGGGCGTTTGCTCCCCGGGCTGCAGCAGCAGTATTATCAATTGTTGGAGCGGCCTGGCAGGAAACAGCTCAAGGTCATGCTGCCAAAGGATAAGTTCAGGGTATTAAAGCTTGAGAACTCCTGGAGCATGGTGTTGACTGATCAATCCCAGATTGGGTGGGTTCGCTGGCGTGATGATGATGGTCGTCTGACGGTCGGGACGGGAATGAAGTAGAGATCACTACGAATTTTTTGTTCGTTTTGAATATTTGTCTTTGTGAGGTGCGTATATGAGAATTGAACTGGTACCGCCTGGAACCGGCGAGTTGACTTATGAAATCAGAAATATCGTCAATGTGGCAGAAAAACTCCAGAAACATGGTGTCAAGATCAACTGGGAAAATATCGGTGATCCAATTGTCAAAGGTGAGGTCATTCCTGGGTGGATGAAGGAGATCGTCGCCAAGGCTGCGATGGACAACCGTACCTGGGGCTATTGTCATACCCGTGGCGTGCTCGAAACCCGCGAATTTATCTGCGAGACGACCAACCTTCGCGGCGGAGCCCAAATCACTCCGGATGATATCATCTTCTTCAACGGGCTTGGGGATGCCATCGCCAAAATATACGGCTGTCTGCGTCCGGAGGCGCGCGTGCTTATGCCGTCGCCATCCTACACCACCCACACGCTGGGCGAAATCGGCCATGCCCACTCTGCTCCTTCGCTGTTTTGCCTCAAGCCGGATAACAACTGGTATCCGGACATGGAGGATCTTCGGAATCATGTCCGCTACAATCCGAATATCTGTGCGATAATGATCATAAACCCGGATAATCCGACCGGTATGGTTTATACCCGCGAGATGCTGGAAGAGATCGTCGCAGTCGCCCGCGAAAACGATCTGTTTATCATTGCAGATGAGGTGTACATCAACATCGTCTATAACGGTAAAAGCACTGTGCCGATCAGTGACGTGATCGGCGATGTCCCCGCTATTTCGTTGAAAGGCATTTCAAAAGAGTTTCCGTGGCCCGGTTCACGCTGTGGTTGGATTGAAGTATATAACGGCCAGAATGACGAACGTTTCCGGAAATATATTAATCTGATATTAACCGGCAAGATGAATGAAGTCTGCTCTACGACTCTTCCTCAAATGGTTATCCCCGAAATAGTCGGTCATCCTGAGTATGCGGCCTATCTTGCCCAGCGTATCGCAAGCTACGAGCGGATGAGTAACATCACCTATGATTGCCTCAGCCAGGTACCCGCACTGCAGGTGAACCGTACCAATGGCGCTTTTTATATGGCCGTGGCATTCAAGGATGGCCTGCTGAACAACCGGCAGACGATTCCGATTGCCAATCCGGAGGTCAAGGAGCTGGTTGAGGGGTTGATCAACCAGCCGGGAGTTTCACCCGATAAGCGCTTCGTCTATCAGATTCTGGCAACAACCGGCATCTGCATTGTGCCTCTTTCTTCGTTCTCGACGCCTTTGCAGGGTTTCCGGGTGACGCTGCTGGAGAAGGACGAGAATGAGTGCCGTCGGATCTACAGTACGTTGGCGGAGAAAATTGGCGAATATCTGAATTCTTGATAATAATGTGTGGAATGTATGAAAAGAGGGGAACGGCGCAGGCAGTTCCCCTCTTTTTGCTTCCAATATTCTTTTAACATCAAGCTTTCTTATCGGTATCCTCATTCTTGGGCTTGATCTCGATCTCGTCCTTGCCATCTGCCGCTTTTTTGAAGTTACGGATACTTTTGCCAAGCGCTCCGCCGATTTCAGGAAGCTTCCCAGCCCCGAAAACAACCAGAACTATGACCAGTATGATTATCATTTCCGGCATGCCAAAACCAAACATTGTGCCCCCTCTGCAACTAGTGTGAATTATCTGATACACTATCTCATTGCCGCAGAAATAAATCAAGCGCTGCGACACGCGTTTCAAGCGGATATGTATGAATGGGCTGCATTGTTTGAAATGATAATATTAATAATAACATGTAGTTGTGTTTGCTGGAGATGGGCTTGCTTCATTGACACGGTATTTGTCAAGTGGTACAAGTACATTCATCTCATCGATACCAAGGTGGAGGATCGTTATCGTGGTTAGACAATTCTGGAGTTTGACGAAAAGACGGCCAATTATGATTAGCAAGTTAGAAGTTGTCGTAACCACCAGGAGTTTATTGTCATTGCTCTTTCTGCTCTGTTCCGCGGGGTTGACTTCCGCTGCAGATATGGAAATTACGCCCTTTAATACCTTCAATCTAAGTCCGGTGGTCCAGATCTACGGGTTGCCGCACGACACCGGATCGGACATTGTCCAACCCGGTGCATTCCGCATCGGACTGAATCAGGATCTCTCCAGTAACTATACGGTGAATAACGGTGTGCACGAACAGATAACCCTTGATGGCGAAACCTACCGACTAGCCCTTACGGCCCGTTACGGCGTAGTAGCGCGCTGGGAGGCAGGAATTGAAATCCCTTATATTATTCAAGGTGGCGGTTTTCTCGACGGTTTTATCATAGACTGGCACAACACATTCGGACTTCCCCAGGGTGGCAGGACCAGTGCCCCCAAAAATCGTATTAACTTCAGCTACAGCAAGGATGGAGTGCAGAGGTTGCGTATGGACAGTTCCGGTTCCGGGATAGGTGATATCGCTATAACCGGAGGATACAGCCTCTATGATGAAAGCGGAACGGGGCACCATGACAGGGTGGCAATCAAAGGGGCCGTCAAATTCCCTACCGGTGATAGTTCATATCTGTTCGGGAGCGGCAGTACCGATTTTATGCTCCAGATGTGCGGCAGTATGAATAGTTACAGTGACTGGGGCTCGCTTGGTTTGTTCGGATCTGCAGGCGCACTTGCCATGTCCAGGAGTGATGTGCTGAGTGAAATGCATAACCCGCTGGCGGCAGTTGGAACGATCGGTTTCGGCTGGGGACCGGCCTCCTGGATTTCATTCAAGGCTCAACTAAATGCCAATACTCCGCTTTATCACGGCAGTTCGCTTCAGGAACTCTCAACAAGCCCGCTGATGGCGGTTTTCGGGGGGGCTCTCAGGTTCCCGGATGATTGTCTGCTGGACATCGGCGTTGCGGAGGATTTTAAGGTGGGCTCTGCTCCGGATGTGAGCTTCCACCTGGGGCTGAGTAAACAATTCTAGGTTTAATATCAAAACTGCGTCGTTACACCTTCCCCTTCAGCTTATAGACATACGCCAGAACTTCCGCCACTGCCGCGTACAGGGCTTCAGGAATCGGTTCGTTCTCCTTGACCTGGTCATACAGTTCACGAGCCAGAAACCGGTTTTCTACCAGTGTGATACGGTGTTCACGGGCGATCTTCTTAATCGCCTCTGCCATGAAATCGACGCCTTTGGCCAGAACGACCGGCGCGACCATTTTTTGCCGATCATACTTTAAGGCAATGGCATAGTGGGTCGGGTTGGTGATAACGACATCCGCCATTGGGATGATTTTGGTCATCCGGCGTTGAGCCATCTGAAACTGCATTCTCTTTATTTTACCCTTGGTTTCGGGATTTCCTTCGGAATCTTTGCTTTCGTCCTTAACCTCCTGTTTCGTCATTTTGAGGTTTTCGGTATAGCGCCACTGGACATAGAGCATGTCGAGCAGACCCAGTACGATCATAATGCCGCACGTATGGGTGACGATTTTAAAGGCGATGTGGCCGATAAAATTGAAAATAGTCTGAATATCAGCTTCTGCCAAAAAAGTGATATTCATCATTTCGTCACGCAGCACTCCATAGGCGATCCAGGCAACGACTGCTAGTTTCAGCAGCGATTTTACCATCTCAACCAGGCCATCTTTGTTGAATATTCGCCCGAGACCTTTTATGGGACTCAATTTACTGAAGTCTACTTTCAGGCGTGTCAGCCTGAACTCAAGTCTGCCTTTGTCCTGAATCAGGCTGGAGATCAATGCGGTAGCTATGATTGTTATGATCAGAGGTGCGATCAGCAGTATCACGGTGCCGAACAACTTGAGAATAAGAACATATATGTTGGATTCGGTTAGCTGGAAGCGCCCGATTGTTGACAGAATTTGAACCGTAGTTTGCTTTAGGCCGTCCATCATGAAGCTGCCGAAGATATAGAGGCTGATGATACCCGTGAGAAGGGTGAGTGACGTCGTCAGCATCTGGCTCATCGGCGGCGGGCCATCTTCGCGTGACTTTTCGAGTTTTCTGCTGGTTGGTTGTTCGGTCTTCGAGTGTTTGTCTGAATCTTCTGACGTAGGTCATCCCCCCTTTGCCATGAGCCGGAAAAGTGTTGTGATCTGTTCGGAAAGATGCCCGAAGGACACCTCTATAACATGTAAAAAGATCGTCAGGGTCATGCCGAGAATGATCAGCCCCAGGCCGATGTTGAGAGGCATACTGATCATGAATATATTCATTTGCGGGAAGACGCGTGCCATGATGCCGAGCGCAACGGTGGTAAGGAGTAAAGCGACCATAACAGGCGCGGCCAAACGGATTCCGATGATGAAAATATCAGCCGTACGCATGACAAGAAAATTCACCAGTTCCCCACTCAGATGCCATCCTCCGAGTGGAATCACCTTGAAACTGTCGATAATAGCTCTGATAAAGAGGTGGTGAATATTAAGCGACAAGAACATCAGTGTTGTGAACAGTGTCAGGAGGACAGACATTATCTGGTTTTGTGTGCCTTGGGAGGGATCAATAATGGATGCGATGGTTAGTCCCATTTGCATGCCGATGATCTGACCGCAAAATTCGACAGCAGCAAAGATGATCTGGGTTATCAATGACAGTGTCAGGCCGATCATGACCTCACTGAACGCCAGCAGGGCGAGGCTGAAAGCATCGGACGGCATCTGTGGCAGCGATACTGACAGTGTCGGAAAGCAGACCAGGGTAATCATGGAAACCGTGATTACCTTGATGTGGAGCGGCATCCGGCGACCGCCGAAAACCGGCAGAGCGGCAAAAATACCGGCCACTCGGCTTAATACCAGCATGAAAAAAATGACTTCGCGTGGTGACGGAAAGGGGAGGAGCGAAAACATGGAGGCTAACGCCTCATGGTTGCGATGAATGAATAGATTTCTCGGGTAAAGTCACTCATGTAGGTCATCATCCATGGGAAGAAAATGATCATGGCAATCATAACAGCAACAATTTTCGGGGCAAAGGCCAGCGTTGCCTCGTTGATGGAGGTAACTGCCTGGAAAACACTGATCACAAGACCAATGACGAGGCTGGCGATAAGGAGCGGAGCCGCCAGCAACAGTGTGGTTTCAAAGCTGCGCCGGGCAAGTTGTAGGACTAATTCGGGAGTCATTCGGTATCACCTAATCAAAACTTTTTACGAGCGAGCTAATAACCAGTCCCCAGCCATCAACCAGTACAAAGAGCAGGATTTTAAACGGCAGTGAAATCATAACCGGAGGCAGCATCATCATTCCCATCGACATCAGTACCGATGCCACGACCATATCAACAACGATAAAAGGTATATAGATCAGAAAACCGATCTGAAATGCGGTTCGCAGTTCCGAAATCATAAAGGCCGGGATGATGGTCAGGGTCGGAATGTCAGCCGCATTCTTTGGCCTCTGAAGCTTGGAGAGGCTCACAAAGAGTGCCAGGTCTTTTTCTCGTGTCTGGGAGAGCATGAACGTGCGTACCGGTTTGACGGCCCGCTCGATAAATTGTTCCTGGCTTATTTGTTGTGCCTTCCAGGGCTGGTAGGCATCTTTGTTTATCTGCTGCCATACCGGTGTCATAATGAAGAATGTCAAAAACATGGATAACGATAGAATGACCTGGTTGGAAGGTGCCGCCTGAGTACCCATGGCGGTGCGCAGAAAAGAAAGTACGACTGAGATACGGGTGAAAGAAGTGGTCATGATCAGCAGGCCGGGTGCGAGCGACATGATCGTCAGTAACAGGAAGATCTGCATTGTGACCGCAACATCATTCGGCTTGGTTGCTGTGCCTACTCCAATATTAAGCGACGGGAACGGGATCGGCTCTGCTGAAGCTACGGCGCCTGCAATCAGAAGCAAGGCTGTTAGGCTGAGAATAACAACACGTTTTGTCGGATGCGGGGTGATCATTGTGTCTGTCTCAATCGAGTCAGTAGTGTGGCAAAACTGCTCTGAACTTGTTTTTCTTCTATGATTTCGATCTCCTCCAGCATGTCGATCTGCTTGATTAGCGTCAGACCTGCATCGCTGCTGGATAGAAGCAGGTATACTCCGCCAACTTCAACCAGCAAAAGAGATTTCTTTGGCCCCAGATAGCGGGTTTCAATCAGACGGATATGCTTTGAAAGCAACTGACGGCCAACGGGGAGACCTTTCATCAGTTTGCCGGAAAAATACCAGGTAATCAGGATAAGGCCGACAACAAGGGCCAGGGCAGCGATCATCTGTAAAAAACTTGCCAGAAAACTGAACTGCTGTCCGGAGCTGTCAGCAGCCGACGCTATGGAAGGTAGGAAGAGAATAAGTGCGGAAGCCGCACCTTTCACAGAATCTTCTCCACCCGCTCGTTAGGAGTGACGATATCCACCAGGCGGACGCCGTACTTTTCGTTGACGACAACCGCTTCACCGCGAGCCACTAATTTAGAATTGACGAAAATGTCGAGAGGTTCACCAGCCAGTTTAGTCAGTTCAATAACCGCTCCCTGGTTGAGTTGCAGAATGTCCTTGACCAGCAGCTTGGTTCTCCCCAGTTCGACCGTTACCTGCAGTGGAATGTCGAGAATGAAGTCGAGGCTTTTCTTGTCAAGGGACGTTGGAATTTCTTCAGGCGTTTCAGTCACTACTGCCCCCTCTTGTCGCAAATCTTGCTGATCTGAATTGCTTTATTGCCATGCTTGATGCCAGGAACCCCGAAAAATTTTGGAACTCCCTCTACCTTGACAATCATATTGCTCGAACTTGGTTTGTCAAGCATGATGGTGTCGCCTGGAGCCAGCTCCAGCAACTCCCGCAGGGTTATGCTGGCATTGCCCATCTCTACCGTTGTCTCCATCGGAGCTTCCATTATTTCAGAAGATAGACGTGATGACCACTGCGGATCGATCGCCATCAGGTCAAATTGCGCACCTGTCTTGAGCTTTTCGCGAATCGGATCGATAGTCATGAACGGCACTGCAAACATCATATTGCCGGATATGTCATCAATCTGAATCTTTAATGTCATTGTTACGATCTGATATTCGGGAGGCACAATATTAACCAGACGCGGATTGGTCTCCATCCGCAGCAAGCTCATATGGGTGGCATAAAGCGGTGCCCAGGCCTTTTCCAGATCCAGCAGTGCATCTCCTACAATCTTCTCCATCAGACGTAACTCAATCGAGGTGAACATGCGATTGGCAATTGGCACCTTGGCACTGCCGGTTCCACCCAGCAGGCTGTCGACCAGTGACAGTACCAGAGTGCTGTCAAAAGAAATCAGAGCGGCGCCTTTTAGTGGCTCAATTTTGAAAATGCCCATACAGACCGGTGACGGTAGCGTCTGGAGAAAGTCATCAAATTTATAGGACCGGGCGCCGATTTTTTTGATTTCTACGGATTTACGCAGGCGGTTAGAAAGATTGACCCGGTTGGCGCGGATAAAACCATCGTAAATGATATCCAGATTCGGAACAGATCCCTTCTGGGTGTCCGCGTTGACCAGGTCGTAGATTGCAATTGCGCCTTCGGCTTTTGCAAGCTCTTTTTCGGGCTCAATACGACCCTCGAAAACCGCATTTAGCAGCCCTTCGATCTCAGCTTTTGAAAGGATTTTTTCCATTGCGGCCACGGTACCTATTGAACGACAAAATCTGTGAAATATACTTTGGCAATCTTGCCAGGAGGGATGTTTTTGTTAATAGCCCCCAAAATTTCGTCTTTGAGTGTGGTTTTGCCCTGGACATCCTGAATGTCCTGAAGTGTTTTTGCACTGAGCAAAATCAGAATTGAATCGCGGATCGGGGCGAGCTTACCTTCGATCTCTGTTTTAATGGCCGGGCTGACCATTTCCAGCTCAACCTTTACCTTGAGGTAACGCAGTTCCTGGCCGTCATAAACATTAACTATGAATGGCTCCAGCGGAAAAATATTAGCTGATGGGCCTGCTGCCCCTGGCGCGGCTGCAGCGCCTCCATGCCCGCCAGCTGCCGGCGCAGGAGCTGCGGCGCCATGTCCACCAGCTGCAGCTCCTTCAGCTTGAGCAACGTCACCCTCTTTTTTGGTCTTTTTATCATCCTTGCCCATCATAGTGAACGCGGCAACGCTCAGGATCAATGCGACAGCTACCGCAGCGCCGATGATGATGAACAACTTTTTTTTGCCGCCGCCTTCAGCTTCCGTTCCTGCTTCTGCCGGCGCCTGATCTTCCTTGGCCATGGTATCCTCCAATAGTACGACATGAATCATGTTCTTTTTAAGCACTATACTTAAATCGAAACCAACTATTTTGCAACCGCCAAATGGATAAGGAGATAGTCAAAGTCAAAATATCGATATTTTTTTATGTTGCATTGGCAATTACAGTGTATAAGCGGTGTTTTTATGCTGCGTGGCCGACCCATTACATAGCGGATTGGTGCTAACGAGAAAACGTTTCTGTTGAGATCTCTTACGCAAATAAAAAGAGGGCGAGTTACCAACTCGCCCTCTTTTTACTCTTTAAGAACTATTTTATCGCTTGAGGCTCAACGTCTCCTGCATCATTTCGTCTGATGAGGTGATGGTTTTGGAGTTGCCCGAATAGGCGCGTTGCAGTTTGATCATGCTGACAAGCTGCGTGGCCATATCGACGTTGCTTTGTTCGAGTGATTTGGTGAAAATCGTGCTCCCCTGCAATTGAGCCGTTCCGATGATAGCCGATCCGGATTTGGCGGTTGAATTAAAGAGCGAACTACCTGCTTTTTCAAGTCCTGCCACCGAAGCAAACTTGGCCAGTGCAACCAAGGCGATGCGCTGGGTCTGATTGTTGGTATAGCTGGCATTCACATAGCCCTGGTCATCGATCTTGGTGGAGATAAGATTTCCAGCGCCATAACCATTCTGGTTCTGAGACGACACAACCGAATTACTGGCCAGCTGTGTAGACACATTTGGATTAAAATCCAGCGTGAGGGTTTGTGACGCGACGCTGCCCGGGAACTGTACCGTGAGTCCGTTTACGTTGGAAGGTATCTGGTTGACGAGTACCCCAGCCGAGTCAAACGTCAAGGTGCCGTTAAGGACGTTATTTCCGGCCATTCCGTTGATCGAAGTGGCATCAGGCACAGACAGGTGATAGTCCCAAGTATTGGCGCCGGTTTTGTTATAGTAAACTGTGGCGTTATGGGCGTTCCCCTGTGAGTCGTAGACCTGTGTACTGTTCGAAAAGTTTGAAGTGACAGCCGGGTCGGTCTTGTCCCAGCCATTGGTGCGAACGGCGACAGCGGTAGCACCGGTGGTGACATTGCTCAGGTCGAACATCACCGGCTGGGATACGCCGTTGATGGTGACGGTGCTGCTGCTCTGATCCCAGGTGGATTTGCCGTTGGTTGCGCTGGCAAAGTTTCCGGTGATGGTTGATACTACAGCAGGTGTCGCATCAGAGATAACATACTGCCAGGTTGTGGGAGTCGGAAAGGTCATCGCCGTGGTGTAGGCGACTCCGGCTGTATCTGTGAATGTTCCCGTGCCAGCGGCCGTACCGCCGCTAAAGACAACATTCGCTGTCTTTATGGGAGCGCCGTTGGCCGTAATAGTTGGGGCGGTAGTTACTGCGGAATTCTTCATATTCGTCAGGTCAAATGTTACCGGCATTGGTTTGGCGCCATTATTAAGTGTAACTGTCGTGCTGACCGAAGTGGTCGTCGGCGTCGGGAAATTTAACGTCCCCGTAATCGGAAAGCCGGCGCTGCCGGGGGTTCCCGCAGTTGCATTGGGAATGGCGATAGAATAGGTGTAAGCATTATTGGAAGGAGGCACAGCTACAGCGGGAAGTGCCCAGGTAATATTTGCAGTCTGGGCATTCCCGAATTCATCATAAAATGTTGCTGCCGTAACCGCCGGAGCAGCAGCAGCACCAAAATCTCCGGCCACCCGGATTGAGCTGGTCACGGAGCTGCCTGGAGCATTGGCGGTTGAATCGAGGTTCATCACGAAACTGGCTGAGGTGGTAGTTTTCGGAGCGAGCGTTGCAAAGGCGGTTTTATCAATTTTGCCTGTTACGCCGTTCGATAAGCCGGTAGCCTGAGTTATGCCGTAACCTAATACTTCCATTCCATCGGGATTAACCAACACTTGACTCTTGTTATAGTCAAATGCCCCTGCGCGGGTGAAGGATTGTGTCCCCACACTGTTCTGCACAACAAAAAATGATTCCCCCTGAATCATCAGGTCGTTATCACCGCTGGTGTTTTCTGTGCTGCCCTGGGAAAACATGTTCTGGACGGCCTGTATTTGTCCGCCACGGCCAACCTGCCCGACGCCGATGTTTGCTGACAACATGTCGGAGAAGATGGTTCTGCCTTCCTTAAATCCGACGGTATTGACGTTGGCGATGTTATTGCCGACAACTGATATTGCTTCTGCGTTTGTTCCAAGACCGGTTACGCCTACATTCATTGCGCTTGCTAAACTCATTGTGTGCCTCCATTAAGGATATTGTTTTGAGCGAGTTGTTTTGGAATGCCTCTATCGGTCGGCATACCATGGGCTTCCTCAAGGAGGTCCAGCCCATTGCGATACGTTTAAATAATTACTGCTGAATCTATGTTGGTAAATACGTTGCCTTGCATCTGGCTTCGATCCATGGCGGTGACAACAGTCCGGTTTTTGACACTCACCACAAAGGCTGCGTCACCCATCATAATCAGGGATTCCTTGCCACCCTTCTGTGCAACATCATTGACAGCAGAGTTTAGTAGACCCATTTCTGCCGCATTGATTGTGATACCGCGTGAGCGCAACCTGTCTTGGGCATGCTGGGAAAACTTCAGGCCTTCCGATGACGGTAGCTGTTGACCAAGTATTTTATCGAATGCAGATGGCTTGCCATCCGGTTTGCGCACGTTTTGAAGCGGCTGTTTTATCTGCTGCCGATCCGGATTGACGACGACAGGATTTGGAAAATATATATTATCCGACACTCAAACATCACCCCCCTTGATTTATTTGATTACGGAATTGCTGGAACAAACGACCTGATTATCGTTTAAGATTAATAACCGTCTTGGTCATCTCGTCGCTTGTCATGATGGTCTTAGAATTTGCAGAATATGCACGTTGCGTGGTGATCAAGTTGACCATCTGTTTTGCCATGTCCACATTGCTTTCCTCGAGTGAGAAGGAATGAATAGCATTATCCTGGTCAGGCTCAGCAATAACCGCAGCACCGGAGCCTTCCGTGCCCAAATCGGCACGATAAAGGCTGCCGCCAGCCTTTTCCAGCCCGGTCGGATTTATGAACGAGGCTATACCGATCTTGGTCGCCGATACTTGCTGAGAACCATTGGTGTCAAGATAGCTTATTGTTCCATCCGGGCTGATGTTTTTGATACTTGAGAAGTTCGCAAACGTGGTGAGATTGATCGGTGCGCCTGCAGAATCGCACAGCTTTGCCCCATCCGGGTTAACAAGATACGTACTTTTATCGTCAGGATTAAAGGCGCCGGCGCGAGTGTAGTACGTAGAGGGAGTTGAGGAACTATCCTGCACGATAAAAAATCCATTGCCGTTGATTGCAATGTCTGTAGCATTTACTGAATTAGTAAGGGTTCCTTGTGAAAACTGATTTTCAATGGCGGCGATCTGAACACCAAGTCCAACCTGTGAGTCCTTGGCTGCTGCTGTTTCGGAGAGCAAATCGCTGAAAAGTGTCCGGCCGGACTTGAAACCAACAGTATTGACATTGGCAATATTGTTGCCGATAACGCTGATCGCGTCGGCATTGCTCTGAAGTCCACTTACACCGGACATCATCGCGGATGAAAAGCCCATGTGCGCCTCCCCTAAAGGGTTTTTTTTAGAATACCTCAGTCGGTCGGTATTCACAGGCTTCCTCTCGGAGGGCCAGCCTGTTGCGTATTTGCTGTTACGAGTTTTGTACTAACTCAAAAATGAAACGGTTCAGGATATTGTGGCAAGTGCAGAAACCGGTATTTCGATGTTTCCAATTTTGATAACTGGATCTGTGCCGTTGAATGCGATGCCATCAATCTTGCCACTTGTAAAGGTTGTTCCGGTAATTGCGCTGCCGTCAGAAGCCTTGCCCGCAACGGCAAAATTATAAATCCCGGAAGAAAGGAGCGCACCGGAATTGTTTTTGCCATCCCACGCTATTGAATTGAGACCGTTTGAATTGGCCCCCAGATTGATTGTGCGCACCGTATTTCCGGTGCCGTCGGTTATTGTTACAGTGGTCGAATTTGTTGCTGCCGGCAAATTATAGTTGAGTTTAGTTGCCGTGCCATTGAAATTCACTTTGTTTCCTTCAGCCGTGACGTTTCTGCCAATCATGGATGATACGTTTAGCGATGAAGTCCCTTTGACGGTACTGACCAGATTTTGCAGGTTGGTGTTTGTGTTGTAGGCCTGCTCAACCTGAGTCAACTGGGCTAATTGCGTGACAAACGCCGAACTGTCCTGGGGATTGAGTGGATCCTGATTCTTGAGTTGGGCGACAAAAAGCTTGAGAAAATCATCTTTGTTGAGCCCAGTACTTTGCTTCATGGCTGCTGCAGCTACGCTTGTGTCGGCTGATGTTGTTCCTACGCTGCTTACCATTGTATTCTCACCTCCATTACTTAAAAATGAACATCCAACATCAAATGTTGTCTTTGCGGGATGTATGCCAACTTTTCCATATTCAAATCTTTTGGCACATTATAGCCGCCTTGAAGCCATTGTTGCGTCTGCCTGTTTTTTACCTGTTCCTGCCATTCGTTCTGATTACGGTCACTTCTGCCAGCAAGATTGCCCTGGCTATTACTTCCTGTCGAAACATCAAATGAGTCCATTTTGATGTTCTGTTTTGCCAAGGATTCCTTGAGCGTGTCAGAATTTTGAAGAAGCGAATCACGTACCATACGATTTTCTGTCACTATTTCAACAGTAAGCCGCTGGTTCTCCATCCGTAAGTTCACCTTTAATTCGCCAAGATTCTCTGGAGACAGCCTGATAACAATCTGGTCGTTTCCGGTCTTAATTTCGTGTTTGGCAATATGGTCGCTGACCTGTTTGGCAACCTGTTCAGCAACTCCTGAGGTGCTGCCGGCAGTTGATGTGCTTGCTGCGGCAGTTTCAGTTTTTATTTGCTGAGGTATTGCCATGTGTATCTGACCATTCATTGCCCGTTCCTGCATTGACTTGTCGCCACTCCGGGAATCATCACCCGGCGTTGATGAGGCAACGGTCTTAGCAGCAGCAACGAGTACGTTTTCTGCTTTACCTGCTGCTTTAGCTTCTGTCGTTGCTGGTGCTGCCTGATGCGGTTCTTCCTGTGCTACCGCACGATTGTCGTTCGTCTTTACAGCGACCCTGACCGGAGTAAGACCTGTTTCGATGGCGTGTTGTACCGGTCCTGCGGGGGCAACGGTTTGCGTCTGTTCAGATATGGTCGATAATGGCTGACCAGAAATCGGAGTGGGCTTCTGTACTCCCTGCTCAGGTTTGGCAAATTCTACCGATGCCGTCTGTACTGCTGCTTCAACGGGATTCAGGTCGGCTGTCGCTGCAGCAGGTGTCTCCGTCGCAGCCATATAGGGCCGGGAATAGGCTTCCATAATCTGCTGCATCGGTGACTTGGACAGTGTGGATGGTGCATTCCTAGCTGCAGGTGTTTCCACTGTCGTTGTCTTTTGAACTGCTTGGTCTGCTACTGAGACTATTGCTGATTCTACCTTGGTCGATGCAGTTACTGGCGGACTTTGCCGTACTGGTGCAGCAATGTCCGGTTTTGCGTTTGTTGAATCTGCTTCAAAGTGAACGTTCATAACCATTTCTGGTGTTGTTCCGGCCAGTTCTGTTTGTCTCTGAATGGCAGGAGTAGATACCAGTGACGTTTTAAATGGTTCGTCCGGTAGTGCTGTTGAATCCGCCGCAATCTGCTCTAATATCGGCTTTTTAACGGGTGGTGCTGTTGCTATGGTCGGTGCTTGTGGTGATGTTTGTAATGTAACCGTTTCCATCGGGTGTAGTGGAATCGTTTCCTGTGATAATCCGGCTACTGTGGCGATTTGTCGTACTGGTGCGGTAATAACCGGTTTTGTGTTGGTTGAAACGGATTCGCCACGAGTCGTACCAGCAGTTATTTCTGTCGCTGCCTGTAGTGATGGTTTCTGTATGACAGTGCCTACTGTCACTAATGATTCTGCTGTTTGTGCTGTGGACGAAGCATTGATCTGCTGGATATTCTGTCTTTCAACTGGTGAAACAATTTGTGGTAAAGCCGGTATAACTGGCAGCTCAACGGCTTCTTTGTGCGATTGCGCAACGTCGAGTCCGGGCTTGGTGCCGATCGTTGCAGGTGTTGTTACAACGGTATCTACCCGTTTTGTGCCGTCGGCTTTCAGAGTCGTTTTTTGAATTCCGGCTGATGCGGCATCTCCTGAATCAGCGGCCAATGCCGCGTTCTGCTCTGATTCAGACATTGTGGAGTTTGTCTGAGGCATTGAGGAAATTAACGATCCAATTGCACTCATCAAAGTTTCCTGTAGTATCAAATCTTTTGAAGGTTTCTGCTCATCAGCATGCTCTGTTGGTTCTGACTCCGCTGGTTTGGACTTTGCCTCGATTGAAGGGTGTAAAGTTGGTAATGTATCAAGCTTCGCCAAAATTACCGGATTCATTTCCATTGCAATCAGTGGCACTGCTGCATTTACCGCCCCTTCTTCTTGCGTCTTGATTTCTGACGACACTTCTCCGGCTGCAACCGTTGGCTGAGTTGATGCTTGGAGCGCTATGCCGTTCAGTATGCCGGCAAAAGGGCTGCTGTCCTGAACTTCTCCTTGCAGTAAATTAAGCTGGGAAGATGGTGTCGCAGCAACCGTCTGTGCCGTTTCAATCGGCATTAGAATCATAATCATTTGTCCTGTATTCATCCTTTTTCACCTCCTTTCTTGTATATTTTTTATGGAGTGGACAGTACCGCTGTCCATAAAATCAGGTTAAATTTCTTGCATATTGTCGGTTATCCACTTGAGGACACGTGGCTGACTGATGAAAGGTACCAGCTTTGCGACAGATTTTGTGTCCATGCGGCTTAGTAATGTGAGAGCCATATGTTCCTGTAAGCTGTCAATGTACTTGCCCGCCTGTTCACCTTTCATGGTTTTAAACAGTTTGACCATTTTCTGAAGTTTTTCATCCTGCTTTTTCTTCTGAACTTCGGACTTAGCTTTCAAGGACTCATCAAGTCGGTTTTTACTGTCTTCAAGCATTTTCAGTTGCGTTTCGATCTTTGCGCTCATTTTTTTAAGTTCAAGCTCTTTGGCAGTTAGAGTGGCCTCTTTCTCGGCCAGCTGCTGACGCCGGGCATCCTGTAGTGCTTTCTCTTCGCGAGCCGCACGGGTAGCATTGATTGGTTGCTGGCTCGTAGAAGCATTTTCATTGGTCGCTAATTCATTCTGCGCTGCTGAACTGGCAAGAACCGCAGTCAGTTTATATTGAGGCAGAACAAGTACTGTGACCAAGAAAAGTACAATTATAAGGGCCCTTTTAGTGCTCACGTGGATTTAACCTTTTTCTGGATGGAGATTTCGTCTAGAAAATTACGCTCTTTAGTAGCCATCTCTTGCTTGAACTCCGCGGTTTTTTTCTCTTTTAACGATTCAAGAACTTTTTTATCTTTACTTGCATCCATCAAGTCGGATCTTTTTTCGTTCATGACCAGGTCAAGATGTTCGACCCGACCCTTGTGCTGTTTTATCTCTTCTCGCTTACGCGTAAAAAAGTGAGAATACATCCTCACGTCGTCAATACATCCAAGGTTATTTTGGCACCGCTGAAATTCTTGTGTCAATAATACGACAATGTCTTCTTCACGCTGTAATTCGTGATTTGCTTGGTCAAGCCCTAGCTTTGCAACCGCAAACTCCTGTTTGCGCAGTTTTTCCATCTCGCGGCGGTAGACCAGTACCTGTTCCAGTTCAAAAACTTTGCCTGCCATAGCCCGTTACCCCCGACTAACCGTCGCAATCAGGATTCAAACATCAATTTCAAATCGTTTACCGCTTCTTCCAGCATGACCGGATCATGAACGGATTGTTTCATAAACGACTGCATTGCAGCAATGTGTTCAACAGCATAATCTATGCCAGGGTTACTGCCAGCTTTGTAAGCGCCGATATTTATTAAGTCTTCAGATTGTCGATAGGTTGCCAGCACTTCTTTATATTTTGATGCGACATCCAGGTGCTCTCTCGATGCAACATCGGTCATAACACGGCTGGCACTCGCAAGAACATCAATCGGCGGATATATGGCGCGGGCGGCAAGATCACGAGACAGCACAATGTGACCATCAAGAATACTGCGCATGGCATCAGAAATCGGTTCATTGAAGTCGTCACCTTCAACAAGGACGGTATAGAGTGCTGTTATGCTCCCCTCGGGAAAGTTGCCGGTTCGTTCAAGCAGTTTGGGCAGCGCCGCGAAAACGGAGGGCGTATAGCCCTTGGTTGTGGGAGGTTCGCCAATGGCAAGGCCAACCTCGCGCATCGCCATTGCAAAGCGGGTCGCTGAGTCCATCATCAATAGAACTTTTTTGCCCTGATTTTTGAAATATTCCGCAATAGTTGTCGCAATATAGGCGCCGCGCATCCTCACGAGAGGAGGTTGGTCGGATGTAGCAACAACCACAACTGATTTCTTTAGCCCCTGTTCCTGTAGATCCTTTTCGATAAACTCGCGAAGTTCCCGGCCGCGCTCTCCGATCAGGGCAATGACGTTCACGTCGGCTTCCGTATAGCGGGCAATCATCCCCAACAGGGTCGATTTGCCAACGCCGGAGCCAGCCATTATGCCAACCCGTTGCCCCTGGCCGCAGGTAAGCAGACCATTAATGCTGCGGATACCCAGATCCAGCGGTTTACGGATCGGGGGACGTAGCATCGGATTTACCGGTAGTGCGTAAATAGGGTATTCTTCTTCAATATGGATCGGGCCCTTATCGTCTATCGGGTTACCCAGGCCGTCGATGACCCGCCCCAGCATGAGTGGCCCTACTCCAAGAGAAGCGTTGTCGCGTTTGACAGAAATCAGACTGTCGAGTCCAACGCCACGTAACTCGCCAAGTGGCATCAATAAAGTTTTGTTGTTACGAAAACCAACCACCTCAGCCGGGATCGGGTCGCCTACGAGAGGTTTGATTTCACAGATAGCGCCAACTGAAGTATTAGGACAGTATCCCTCGATAACCAGGCCAACAACCTGGGTCACTTTGCCATGCAGCCTTACGGGTTCTGTCGTCGCAAGCGCTGAGCGGTATTTTTCAAGATTAATCTTTATGTCAGGCATCATTGCATCATTGTGATGTCACGGTCCCTGCAACACCAGTGGTAGACGCAACAGCAAGGATGCGCTGTTCAAGGAGGGTTTGGAAAATGTGATCCATCTGGCTGTCCAGTGAAGCATCAATAATCCCCATGTCCGTGTCCACCAGGCAAAAACCCGCAGCAACAGATGGGTCAGGTTTGAGCAGCAGTCGGTCATTGATCAGCTCTTTGTGCAGCAGTTCATAACGCCCGGAGGTGGCCAGTAGATAATCTTCGGGATTGATACGAACGGTTATCTCTTCCCGTCCCGACAAACTGGCAAGTGCATTGTGCACGACCCCGACCAGAATAGTGCGATCCAGATTAATCTCACGGATTATAACCTTGCGGGCAACAAGCATGATCAGATTAATTAATTCGTCCTCTGATTCCCGGAGTATTTTGTCTCTCAGGTTGTGTATGCTTTCGCTTGAAGCGCGTAACGCTTTGAATACATTGGCAAGGCCGCGCTCGGTAAGCTCTTTGCCTTCTTTAACGCCGGCATCGAATGAATCGCTGAGTTTCTGATTGAGATCTTCTTCGCTTATTTCAATAGGTGGAGGTCCGGTATCGACCTCTTCCTCAGCTTCCTGCTCAACGTCCTGCCTGCCTTCGCGTTGCGACATGGTCAGCGGTACAAAGCTTTCCGTGGGTTGTATGTCCGAAACTGCGCCGGCAGTAGACACAAATGTTGCAACGTGCTGTACGGCAGGAACTAATCCGCCAAGCAACCCTATGTCTTGGAAGTTGAATTCCGAGACTGTCGCGCCATCATGATCTGCCTGTTTTATTATTTTAGACGAGGACATCGTCATTTCCCTTGCCGGCCAGAACGATTTTCCCCTCCTCCTCCATTTTACGCACGATCTTGATAATTTCACCCTGTGCTTTTTCGACATCCGAAAGGCGTACCGGCCCCATGACCTCAAGATCTTCCTTGATCATGTCTGCTGCACGACTGGAAATATTTTTGAAAATTTTATCCTTGACCTCATCCGGCGAGGTTTTCATGGCTAATGTCAAAGTATCGTTTGAAACTTCACGCATGACCGACTGGATGCTGCGGTCATCGAGAGCAAATACATCCTCAAAGGTGAAGAGGTGCTTGCGGATAATTTCTGACAGAGGCGGACTGAGGACGTCTAGTTTGTCGAGAATCTGCTTTTCCTTGCTCCGCTCGAAGTGGTTGAACATGTCGACAACTTTGTCAATACCGCCAACTTTAAAGCGTTGAGTGCCCCCCATCGCCTGGAGTTCTCGCTTCATGACCTCGTCAATATCCTTAAGTATCTCTGGTGAGATCTGCTCGACTTCGGCGATTCTAATAACAACTTCAGCTTGAAGTTCCTGTGGCAGTAGGCTGATAATCTCGCTGGTCTGCTTTGATTTAAGTTTGGCCAGAATGACTGCGATTGTCTGGGGATGTTCTTGCGAGAGGAAGTTGGCGATACTCTTGGAATCCATGTTTGCCAGAATATCTACCAGATCCCCATAGCTGGAGGCAGACAGCTCATCCATCAACAACTTGGCTTTGTCGGCTCCCAGAGCCTTTTCGAGAATTTTGTATACGAATTCATCGCCCTGAGAAAAAATGCCGGCTTCAGGGTCAATCACTTCCGTAAACTCGCCGACAACAGTCATAATGGTCTCACGCGGGACATGCCCAAGTAATCCCATGCTCTTGCTGATTTTCTTTATTTCTAAATCATCCAGATGCTCATAAACCTTTGAAGTTACTTCGTTACCAAGGTATAGGAGCAGAATGGCTGCTTTTTCTGAACCTGTCATAAAACTCCTGTAGTTGCACTTAATGAAGGTACTGGAACTTATTTATCCTCTGCAACCCAGTTTTGTAATATCTGGGCAACCTGATAGGGGTCTTTTTTCGCTTGATCAATCAAATCCTTCTGTTCAGCAATCTGCGAATTTATAAGTGCACGTTCCGCTGAGGTTAATTGGTCACTAATTGCCCCAATCGATTCAAAGCTTTCAAGCGCAGGACCCCTGATAATTTTTAGAGAAGACAAAATTGGGCGGATTACAAAAAGTACAAGGATTAGAAAGCCAATGCCGATCATCAAGTTTTTTGCAAGTGACAGGAAAAACGGGTTTGTCCACCATGTTGTGACATCACTGCTGCCCGCTTCATCGGTGTCCTGAAAAGGAATGTTTTGAACGCTCATCTGATCGCCGCGCTCAGGATTAAAGCCAACGGCACTTTTTACAAGGGTTTCTATTTTCTGCAGTTCATCAGGTGTTCTAGGCGCGTATTTTGCCTTGGCAACCTGGCCTTCCTTAACCGCAGCCGGTGTTTCATACTTGCCATCAATCAGGACAGCGACAGATATTTTACTGAGAGCTCCTACCGGTTCGATGATTTTTGCTGTTGAACGACTTACCTCGTAGTTAAGGGTTTCGTCATTTTTTGAACCGCCACCGGAAGTTGCCCCGGTTCCGGAAGGTGTACGCCCCAGGTTCGTTTGCACTCCTGGAACGCCGGTACTACTAGTAGTAGATGAACCCTTTTCCTCTGTACGCTGCTCACTGCGAACGGCAATCGCTTCCGGGTCAAACTTTTCCTCAACCCGTTCAACTTGTTTGAAATCGAAAGACGCCGTTACTCGTGCCACCGACTTGCCGCCGCCGACAATCCGGTCAAGCAGCGACTGGATCCGTTCTTCGACATTTTTTTCATATGTCCTTTGGGTTTCCTGCATTGCCGAAGTCATTCGGGCTGTGGGGTCACTACTGCCCCCTTTGCTGAGAATCTTGCCACGACTGTCGAGGACGGTGACATGTTCGGGATCCATTCCCTCTATCGAGGATGAGACAAGATGGACAACGCCTTGGACTTCCGAATCTTTCAGCGCTCGGTTAGATTTCATTTTGAGGACAATGGACGCGGTCGCTGGTTTCTCATTGTCCCTGAAAAGGGATTTTTCAGGGATGACCAGATGCACGCGTGCCTGTTCGACTCCGGTCAGCTGGGCAATAGTTCGGGACAGTTCGCCCTGTAACGCTCGCTGATAATTGAGTTTCTGAACAAACTCGGTCATACCGAAATTCTTCCGGTCAAATATTTCAAATCCAACGCCGCCACCTTGAGGAATACCCTCTGAGGCCAGTGTGAGGCGAAGTTCGTATACTTTATCAGACGGCACAAGAATGCCCTTGCCGTCCGGAGTGATCTGGTAGGGGGTTTTGGCGTCTTTTAACTTTTTGACGATTTCACCCGCATCCTCTGAGGTGAGATTTGTGAAGAGCGGTCGGTAGTCTGTGCGGTTTGCGACGAAAATCAGAATAGCGAATGCTACTGCAGACAGGAAAGCCACTGCTGCAATCACCATCTGTTTGCCCGGCGAAAGTGCGAGGAAAGGCTCTATGAGTCTACGAATTCCTTCTGGCATTGGTGTGGTCTATATTCCTTTCGATGATGTACTGCGGCTGATTGATAGTGTCCTGGGAAAAACTCTATACCTGCATACGCATGACTTCCTGATAGGCTTCGAGCGCTTTATTGCGTACCTGTGACATGAATTGAAACGATATGCTGGCTTTTTCGACTGCGATCATTACCTCATGAAGATTTTTGTTCTCTCCGCTGGCGAGTCCCTGAATTGACTTGTCTGACTGTATCTGCATGTCATTGACTTTCGAGACAAGTTCACTGAAAAATTTCCCCGCCCCATCTGCTGTCGATGATGAACTCGCTTTATTCACATCCGGAAAGGCTTTTGATATCCCGATTCCGTTCTCAATGCCTGTGATTTCCATGCGTTACCTCGCTTGACTCTAATCTGGTTGTTCGAACTTTTGCCGCCTAGAGTTTGGCTTCTCTCTTATTACATCAGTATCTCTGCGTTACTCGCCGTCCTGAAGTGTCACTTACCTGCCGATTTCAAGTGTTTTCAGAGCCATGCTTTTGGCGGCCTGTACGGCGGTTACATTTGCTTCATATGAGCGTGTGGCGCTGATCATATCGGCCATTTCTTCCACCACATTGACATTTGGCATTGCCACATATCCTTGAGGATTTGCGTCCGGATGGCCGGGATCGTATTGCAGGCGCGGAGGGTTTTTATCTTCTATAATTTCGGAAACATCGACTTTTCTGACCTGTTGAGCAGTTGCGCCATCTAGTACCCGATTGAAACGATTTTCTAAAGGGGTCGCTGCAAAAACAGCATCTTTTCGTTTGTAGGGCCCGCCTTCGGGAGTCCTGGTGGCATTTGCATTGGCAAGATTGCTTGATATAAGATTCATCCGCGTTCGTTCGGCGGAAAGTGCCGACGAACTCACATTCATAGAACTGAAAAAGTCCATTTATGGCGTCCCTTTGATTGCATTCCGCAATCCATCAAACTTTTTGTTAAGCATTTGAACTGATGCATTAAACATGATCTGATTCTCAGCCATCAAGCCCATTTCGTCTTCAAGTTCGACTGCGTTGCCGTCTTTACCCGGTGTCTTGGCAGGTGTCTCGATAACCTGCCCGGAAACAGATTGTAGCGCTCTTCCGGTCCATGTGCTCCGAATTGGAATGTGGCGTGCGTGCGGTGCAGATATCGTCTGCTGTGCTGATTGGCTGCTTTTGAGAGCTCCCTGCAATTCCTGTTCGAAGACCAGTGTTTTGGGAACAAAATTTGGGGTTTCCGCATTGGCGATATTGGACGATATTAAATTATGACTCTTAGCTCTCAGGTCAATACTTTTTCCTAACAGGTTGACTGTGTTGTTGAAAATACCCTCGATTTGCATGTGCTGGCTCCTTCTGAATCGCAAATCCTGCAAAAAACATACCACTGGCAATGCTGTTAAAACCATGGTCGTGAAGCAATGTTCGTGACAATAACATACTATAATTACATTCAAACTATATAAAAGGTACCAATTATGTATACACTAAAGATTCATCACAATCATTTTATTTCGCATAGTCGTTAATGCAGAAGTGATGATTGAGACGGTCTCTTCCGACCTTATAAGTCTTTTACCATAGACACCGGTGCAATGTCGCCACAAATCACAAAGCATGGCGCGCCATACTTTTGACTAAGTCATGATATTGACGTGATGGAGTTGTTTAGGAAAGTAAGAGTGTTATCAGAGGGATGACAGGGCCTGTTGGGCAAGTTTCCGCCAGTCAGGGTCCTTGCCGGATTTAGCGAGTTGTTCAAAAAGTTCTTTTGCTCGTCTTGTGTTGCCTTCACTGATGTTGATTAGCCCTGCTCTGTATATAAACTCTTCATTGCGTTTATTATCGGGTAGTTTGAGGGCTGCCTCAAACAGCTTCAATGCACCTTTTCGATCACCAAGGCTTTCTTTCGCAGAACCGGCAACAAAGTATGCGTCCGGCACACTACGGGGGTCACGTCCTGATGGTGCCGCTAGAAACAGTTCCATTGATTTGGCCGCAAGCGAATAAAGCTGAAGCGCCCAGAGTGATCGCCCCAGTTGATAATAACTTTCAGTGCGCTGGGCGCGCTCGCCTTTGTTGAGCAGCCAGAGAAGTGTTTCTTTAACCTGCTGATGTTTCCCGGCAGCAGAATAAATAGAGCCGAGTCGTTCCGTCATCAGTCGTGATTGCGGATTGGCTGGAAATTTAGTAAGAAAAGCTTTTATGGCTCGCTCGGCAGTGGTCGAATCTCCGATCAGTTCCGCATTGTCAGCAATGTTGACATACAGCTCCGGCGCAATTGGTGCCGACCATAACCGTTCAACCAAGGAGGTCAGTAGCTTGACCAGCTCAATCGGTCTCCCGGCTTCGGTGTATGCGCGGGTCACCGCTGCAAGAAACCCCGGCTGCGCGACGCAATCGGCAAGATACTCATGCTGCTCATCCATAAACCGTACAAAACCTGAGGGATCCCTGCTCCATGCGGTGCCGCGGTAAACTTCAGCAACCAGCACTTCTCTGATCGTTCTGATGACCGCAACATACACACCGCGCGGAAACTTACGCTGAAATCCCATAATCAATTGCAGCGCTTCGCCGGCTTCGCCATGAATAGATTCGAGCAAAACGTGTTTAAAGTGAGCCTCCTCGCGCATGTCAAGGTCGCCACTTTGTCGGGAAGCATTCAGATAGACATCGCTGATCGGCCGGTAATTCCATGGTGTCGATTGGAGAAATTCACTGTCGGCAATGCGCATTAACGCCATCTGGCTTGCTTTGTTCTCTTTGAAAAAATCTGCGACATTCTTATAAATTGCTTGCGCCTCAGGCTCATGACCCTGCCGGGTGAGAATGTCGCCGAGTCGTACAAGCAGAGCAGGAGCAAATGTTTTGTCCGCCAGTCGCGAAACGAGACCTGCAAGCAAAGCGCGTGCGTAGGTAAGTTCACCATTCCGGGCAATACTGTCGCCAAAACAAAATGTCACTCCGGGGTTTATCCCTAAATAGGCGGGCCATAATTTTTCCGCCTCACGGAATGCGGCTAAAGCTTGAGGATATTTTTGTAGTTTGTACCATGTTTCGGCAAGACGATAGAGTGCCAGAGGACGAATCGGTGTCTGACGGGATGAAAAGCGGGTAAAAAGCTCCTCGGCTTCGCTCAGGCGGCCTTTGTAGAGAGCTGCCTCAGCCGCCATAAAATCTTTCTGTTCCTCTTCGGTAAGGAAGTTCTTCAGGACCTGACGATCTGTCGGAGAAAAGGGAATCTCCGACTTGAGCGGCGGATCAAAGTCTCGCACCAGCTTTTCCGCACCCTTCCAGATTTTTTCACGCCCAACCAGAGAAGGGCGTGGCGCTCCTCGCTTGAAAGCGACGCCAACATCAAGTGTTATTGCACTGATGTCAGGGCGTGACAGATCACGCCAACCGGCACTCTGAGAGATCTGGAATGTAACAAGTAGGTTGTCATCCCGTTTTTTAAGGATTAATCCGCCGATGTTTTTGTCGGAGTAGCGCCGGAATTTCTTAAATAGCGTGCCACCGGTATCTTGGATGACGAGTCTCAGCCGATTACCGGGAATCGTAGACAACGTATATTGCGGGGCATTGGCCAGGCGCACCGTAATGCGGGTAAAGTCCTTTTGAGGATGAATATCGATACGGTAGAGATCATTCGGAATAGAGGCATTTGCCCGGTCAGGAATAATGGTGAGGGCAAGCATGATCAACGCAAAACCGAAAAATAGTGTCCGGAGGCAGATGCGGGCAGGTGATGATGGTGAATCAGAAATTTGAGCCATAATCAGACCCATAGGAACTAAACCGGCGCAATTTTGCAGTAGCGACTGACTTTTGAAGTAACATCGTCTTCATTGAAAGGTTTGATAATAATGTCTCTCGCACCATATTTGAGCGCTTTGAGGACGGCTGTTCTGGTCCAGCATTCAGCACTCATTATGATTGGCGGCGGGAAATCCTGGCGGATGGCATTGACCTTTATGCAGACAGCTAATGCACGATCGTCAGCATTCTGAGAGCCGATGATGACCAGTTTTACCTCTCTCCCGGAAAACAACTCTTTAATATCGGCATTCAGCGTACCCTCGGCAACTTGAAATCCGGTAAATAAAACCAGATCTTTTAGTTGTTGACGCTGATCTTCATTGTCCTCCAGCACGACAATACTGTCTATTCCACTGGCAACAGCGGATGCTGGCCTGGCTTCTTCCGTCCCATCAGTCTTTGCGGAGTCACCATCTGAGGGCTCTGAATCTGCGGCGGTCTCTGCCGTTTCCGACTCTGGTTCTGCAACCTCCGGTTGAGGGTCAAACAGATTTCCCAATGCGACCGGAATAAGAACATCCAGATGATTCATCTCCTGTCCCGGCATTTCCAGTTTGGAGCGGAACATGAGATAATCGCCATCAGGAAGAGGCTCTTCCGGACTCAGTTCGTCAATCTCCGGAATGTATTTTTTGGGGGGTAACAGTTTGAGGCGGACTTTATTCGCAAGCGTGCCCTGGAAAACCGTGTTCAGGGCGCCGTTCGCCATATTGGCAATCTCGGAAAAAGCGTCAATATCGTCGTTTTCGATAATAGATAACCGCTTTTTTTCCTGAATGCGTGCCGGTGGTATACCGAGCAAGATGCTGCTCATTACGATGGCATCACGCAGCGAAAATATCAGGTAGAACTTCCCGCCGTAAGCTTCTCCGGAATCAACTCCCAGAACGAAACAGCCGTCGTCAAGATCTCCGAAATAGGAGTTCTTGCTCGTTGCAAGAGAGTCGGAAAGGGCAATGGAAAGCTCCTGCCCCAACAGCATGCCGCTTTCTTCGCCAGCTTGTTTCAGAGCTGTTTCCAGCATCCCGTATAGTGTTGTATAACCATCCATTAAATATCGTCTTCCCGTGCAGATTAAGTGTGATGGCCGAGTGTGAAGAGTCTAGGCTGACCCTCAGTCTTCTTTTTTTAGCGTAAGTCCGACCAGCAGGGTGTAACCTTCAACTTTAAACGGTACAACGACGCAATCATTGTCAGAAAGTGAGTTAACGGTATAGTCTTCTCCTGAGATAACGGTCGGAATCGACAGTTTGACATCCAGGCCGCCCTTGGAAAGTACCTGCTTGACGCTGCCGCCCAGCATGTTGGCAATCTCTCCGATGGCATCGTTCAGATCTTCGTTGACCTCATCACAATCGATACCAAGCATGTTTGAAGTTATTTTCAGCGCCAGATCAATCGGGCAGTGGATTGAAATCACACCGGAGTAAGTCCCGGCAAAACCCACCATCCCGGTAATGCTGCATTTGAAGCGACTGACCGGTTCCTTGAGCGGAAAGTCATCAATCACCTCCATCATGACCATGGTAGAAAAAACTTCCTTCGTCGCTTCAATCACATAACCGGCTACCTGCTCTTCAGTAAAGCTGGTCGATCGTGAGATATTCGCGTTGAGGCTCACAACATACCTCCCAGCTTTTCCTGGAGCTGGTCGGGTGTGAACGGCTTTTTGATGCTGTCGCTCGCGCCGCTTGACATCGCTTCTGCTATAATTTCTTCGCCACCTTCAGTCGTGATCATGACAATAGGGGTGGTATTGCCGTTGGCACGCACCGCTTTGACAAACTCAAGGCCGTCCATGTTTGGCATGTTGATGTCTGAGAGAATCAGCTGGATGGATTTACCGGATGCAATTACTCCCAAACCCTCGATGCCGTCACCGGCCTCGTAGATTTCATCGACAGTGAGACCAGCCTGACGAAGAGACCTCGAAATAATTTTACGCATAGTGGATGAATCATCAACAATCAGAATGTTTGCCATAGCTGTGTGCTCCTTTTAGTAATTTCCATAGCAGTATGGATGAAGTTTTGCTCATGTTGCCGCATTTACCACACGGCACAGCGTGCAAGAGTATAACTGTTTTTTTCGCCAGTGCAACCGTGTAGTGACGATATCCAAAATTTATTCTAACAACCAGCGATAATTGTCGCCTGGCGCAGGAATCGCTCGACCTGATCCTGAGATCCGGCCTCGCAGTACATACGTAACACCGGCTCTGTTCCAGACGGGCGGATCAGCAGCCAATCACCGCTTTCGAAAATAAATTTGAAACCATCGCTAAAATTAGTGGACACAACCCGCTGACCATCGATCGAAGCAGGAGGCTCAATGCGAAGTTTGGATATAAGTTTCTCTTTGGCGATATTCTCGATCCGTCGATCTATTCTTTGATAATAGAAATGCCCTATATCGTCCATTGTCTCATCTAGTAATTGTCTAAGACCCTTACCACTGACCGCGATCGCCTCCAGCAGCAGCAGACCGAGCAGAATTCCGTCCCGCTCGGGGATATGCCCTTTTACACCGAGTCCCCCGGACTCTTCGCCACCCATTAATATATCCCGTTTAAGCATCATTTCGCAGATATGCTTGAAGCCGATCGGAGTTTCAAAAAGTTCCAGCCCGAATTTTTCGGCCAGCAGGTCCACCATGCGTGTTGTCGAAACAGTTTTGACCACTGCTCCGGTGAGTTTTTTATATTCAATCAGATGCCGCAGGATAACAGTAAAAATACAGTGGGAAGAGAAAAAGTCGCCATTCTCATCAACAGCACCGATACGGTCTGCATCGCCGTCCAGCGCTAGTCCGACCTGGTATTTGCCGCTTTTCAGCAGGGCAGACAGTTCCAGAAGGTTCTGGCCAATCGGTTCCGGCGGCAGTCCGCCGAACATGGGATTCTCGCTGTTGTGAATTTCTTCAACGCCGGGCAGCAGTCTTGGAATAAAACCACTGCCGGCGCCGTACATCGGGTCAACTACCGCTTTAATTCCCGACTTTGCAATCAGATCAAGGTCTACATAGCGGCTTATCTGATGGAAATAACCTTCACAAGGGTCAAAAAGTTCGATTAGACCTTTCTTCAGGGCCTCGTCAAAGGGAACGGATAAGACGCGACGGTCGTTCTCCTGGTTATACGCGACGATTTCTTCGAGAATTCTGGTCGTCTCAGGAAGGGCGGAGCCGCCAAAAGACTCTTTAACTTTAAATCCGTTATACTCGGGAGGATTATGACTTGCGGTGATCATTATGCCGGCGCCGGCGCCACTCTCGCGAACAGCCCATGAAACAGCCGGTGTCGGGGCATAGTCCTCCGTCAAGCGTACACGGATATCGTTACCGGCCGCGATCTCTGACACTCTCCGGGCAAACTCCCGCGACATAAAACGACGATCATAGCCGACGACTAGCCCCTTATTCCCCAAACCCTCACGGTTCAGGTAGTCCATGGTTGCCTGTGCTACCCGGGAAAGGTTGTCAAAAGTGAAATCACGGGCAATAATGCCACGCCAGCCATCGGTACCAAACTTGATCTGCATTGTTCCTCCTCAAACTGTGGCTTGTTTCTGTTGACTCTCCATACATTGCAACCATACCAGTACTTCAGCAACCGCCCGATACAGCTCAGGAGGGATAAACTCGTCATTGTCAACCTGCATCAACAACCTGACGAGCTCCGGCGACTCATGGACATACACCCCGGCTTCATGGGCACAGGCGATGATCGCCTCCGCGACAACTCCCTTGCCCCTGGCAACGATAACCGGCGCATAGTAGCCCTGCTTATAGGAGAGTGCCGCTGCGCGACGCTCTTCATTGTCATGCGGCATGGCTGATACTCATCTCTGCAGGGGTTAGTCCGGCGCCTTCCAGCTGTTCGGTCAGGCGTGACCTCCCCTCTTCCAGAACCGTCACCGTTGCGCTGTTTTCGGCGCTGATTTTGACACCGACATGCGTGCCATCGAACGTGAGAACGGTTGTTACCGGCCCCAGATGCGGAAGGTTGATGGTGATGCCTGTCTCCCAACTCCGCTCACGTCCGCCTGACTGGTTGCGCCCGGCATCCCGCTCGGCAACAGTCCATTCCATACGCTGTCCCGGGAACAAATCACCCCGGAACATCAGCTGGCCGTTTTGAAGGGCTGACAGTTGTTCGCTAACCATCGGCAAAGAGCGTTGATCGGCGATTCCTTCATGAGGCATGCTGCTGCCGACTTTTTTCAAGACGGCCTCCATTACTTCAGTAGAGCCGGTTCGGATGCTGGCCCGCACGAGCTCCTCAGCCGTTACGGCGGTATGGGCATTGGCCAGCGCCAGGCGTGGAGACAGACGGCCCTGCGGCTCTTTGAGAATTTCATCCAAGGGGTACTCGCCGCCGAACCAGCGACTCAGATGGGACTCATAGAACAGGCCGCTTTCCCGAAGTCCCTGCTGAAGCATCCGGCCGAGCAGCGGTGCATCTGTCGTCGGTCCGGTCAGCAGCGTTCGCAGAATGCCGAGAGTGGCCTGGGCCGGCACCTGCCCGGCTGCTTCGCCCAGAAAACCGCTCAGCCAGCGGCCAGTGCCACTAACCCTTGAATCACCGGGCCGTCCGAAGCGAGCTATCAAGAAGGTCTGACGTGGCTCATCGGTAATAAAAAATAGGTTGATAGCGTCGCCACGAGAGATTCCCTTCGGCAGCATGAATTCCATGCTGATTCCTGCGACCTGAACCATGAAACGTCCACCACCCAACGCTGCCAGCACCTCACCTTTGAGCTGCTGCCCCGGTGTGAAGCCGGCAGGCATAGCCTGCTGATTGAGAGCTTCAAGCAATGCCAGGCGGTTGCCCTTGATCACCGCCTGAAGGAGCTTGGCCATATCGTCGTTCAAAACGATACTGTTCCCAGTTGACAGGGGTGCCTGCTGTGCTGTCAGGAGCGAACTCTGCGCAGCGGCGGACAGCTCTGAAGACCCTTGTCTGCGCATGACCGTCTGGTAGGTGATGGCTTCATCCAGGATTGCGGTAAAAGCCGGTGAATCGGGAGGGAGACTTTTTAACACGGTATTCAGCCGGTCCAGTACGTACATCTGCTGATTCGATACCCCTCCCTCGCTATGTTCCAGTACGCTCAGCCAGCGTCCCGCCTCGCTCAGGACACCGGATGTGCTGTCCGGCAGCGCGCGTGGAATCGCGAAGGTCGGCTTCGGCTGTGCCGATATGAAGGTCAGCCGAAGAATGTCTCCGCTTTGAACCGCTCGCGGCAGAACCATTTCGAGCGCTATCCCGGCTACCTGAACGAAGACCCTCCCGCCTGGCAGTGTTCCGGTAACAACTGCCTCAACCTCTTCCCCCGGCATGAACGGCAACGGAGTCACCGGCTGATTGGCGGCCTCAACCAGTATAAAGCGGGAGTTTTGTGCAATAGTGCGCAGGATCTGGGCTGCATTGCTTTCAAAAGCAGCCAGCTTGGCCTGCTCGGGGGTAAGCCGGGGCCTGCCCTGCAGTAATGGGGCATCCGGCTGTTCCGCCGGATCATGCATTGAGTCGCCGGGTGGCTGGGATACCGCCTTGACACCATCCCGCATAATCCCGTAGGTAATAGCCTCATTCATCAGATTCGCTAACACACCGGTTTCACCGGATGAACGTCTCAGCATGTCGCCGATATTCTGGAGCGAAGAGCGGAATTTCGGATCGATAATCTGTTCGTTTGAAACCAGCAGGCTCAACAGGCGCGACGCATCGGAAAGGCTGACAGGAGGAGCCATCCCGGCCTGGCGGGCTATGGCAAAAGTCGAACGTGGATCATTGGAAACGAAGGTCATTTCCAGTGTCTGCCCCGCGCGAGCCGCTATCGGCAGATCCAGGTTGAAGTGCTCAGTCCCGATCCGGACCTGGGCGCGGTTATTTGGCATCATCGAAATGACTTCTGCGCTTATCCGTTGGCCGGGCGTCAGAATACTGCCGCTGCCGGCAGCCTGATCTGCCGTGACAATAGAAATGTTGGAGGCGCGTGACAGCAGGTCGTAAACCTGCTGTTGGATGTCTGCCGTTATCGCCATACTATCCCCAGACCAGGTAACCGGGCTCGTAGATGTTGCCGAGAACAGGGTGGTGCGGAATTATCCGCAGCATAAAACCGTGCCGTCCACAGAAGCGGCATTCAAAGAGGCCTTCAAATTTGTAGCTGCCGTTCCCGAGATCGCTCTTCATCTCCAGGGTCACGGTTTCTCCCCCTTGGATGTTGCCGGTCGAATCCAGCACTCCGAAATATCCCTCAATTGAGACGTGGCCGACAGGAATAACTCCCAGTGCTATCCGGGCGGAAACAAGAACCTGACTCCCGACCGTGACCGCATCTCCCGCCTGAGCCTCAGATTGTTCAATGCGCACTTGCGGCCACGACTTGAATATTTCCTCTTTCCAGCGTGCCAGATCAAGCGCCAGCGCCAGATCGTTATCCACCAGGCGCTTCCACTGAGTATGTGAAGGGGTATAGGAGTGGTCGGTGTACTCCTGCACCATGCGGTCTGTGGAAAAAACCGGGCAAAGGCTCTGCATGGAGGCTTTTACCGTTGCTATCCATGAGCGAGGCACACCGTCGCTCCCCTGATCGTAGAAATGGGGAATTACCTCCTTTTCCAACAGATCATATAACGCCCGTCCCTCGACCTGATTCTGGTATTCGATGTCCTCGTAAACTTCACCCTTGCCGATGGCCCAACCGTTGTTCCCCTGGTACCCTTCGCACCACCAGCCGTCAAGTACACTTAAATTGAGACCTCCGTTAAAGGCGACCTTCATGCCGCTGGTGCCGCTTGCCTCCATAGGGCGCAACGGAGTATTGAGCCAGACATCGACCCCCTGCACCAGGTGCCGGGCGACCTCCATATCGTAATCTTCTATAAAGACGATCCGGTGGCGAAAACGCTCTTGTTGCGCCGCCTGCACGATCTGGCGAATCAGTTCTTTCCCCTCCTGGTCCTGGGGATGAGCTTTGCCGGCAAAAACGAACTGTACAGGCATGGCGGGATTATTGAGGATGCGGGCCAGACGGTCCTGATCTCGCAGCAGCAGGGTGCCACGTTTATAAGTAGCAAAACGGCGAGCAAAACCTATTGTAAGCGCTTCCGGATCGAGAACTTCCTCGGCGGTGGCGATCTCCTTGGTTGTGGCGCCGACCTTGATCAATTGCTCCTTGAGGCGCTTCCTGGCAAAATCCACCAATTTTTCACGGCAGCTCTGCCTCGTGCGCCACAATTCTGCATCCGGTATTTTAGCGATCCGGCGCCAGACACTATGATCAGTTGGATCATCCAGCCAGCGGGTTCCCAGATAGCGAATCAAAAGACTGGCGACATGGTTCGACATCCATGAGCGGGTGTGAACCCCGTTGGTTATCGAAGTCAGCGGCAACTGCTCTTCCGGCAATTCCGGCCAGAGGTTCTTCCACATCTCGCGTGACACCTCACCATGCAGCTGGCTGACTCCATTGGCATGGCCGGCCAGTTTGAGAGCAAGCACAGCCATGCAGAAAGTCTCCTGCCGGTTTTTCGGGTTCTGGCGTCCCAGGCCGATGAAGTCATCATGGCTGATTCCGAGCGTCTTGAAATAATTTAAAAAATATTTATCCAGCATTTCCGGAACAAAGTGGTCGATGCCTGCCTCGACCGGAGTATGTGTCGTAAAAATATTGCCGGCGCTGACAATCTCGCGTGCCTCGTTGAAGCGGATGCCCCGCTTATCCATCAGCAGGCGGATACGCTCCAGCGCCAGAAAAGCGGCATGCCCCTCATTCATATGGCAGACATTGGGAATTATGCCCAAAGTCCGCAGCGCCCGGATTCCTCCGATGCCGAGCAGAATCTCCTGGATCATGCGCATCTCTTTGTCGCCGAAATAGAGCTGTGCCGTGATCAGGCGGTCTTCAGGGCTGTTTTCCTCAAGGTTGGTATCCAGCAGATAGAGCGGCACCCGGCCAACCTGAACCCGCCAGATATGAACATTAAATTTGCGCGGCCCGAACTCCAGTTCGAAAGTATGCGGCGCACCGTTCTCGTCGCGTTCGAGAGTCAACGGCAGGTTGTAAAAGTCATTCTCCGGATAAAACTCCTGCTGCCACCCCTCATTATTGAGGTATTGGCGGAAATACCCCTGCCGGTAGAGCAGGCCGACCCCGACCAGCGGCAAACCAAGATCGGAGGCTGATTTGAGATGATCGCCAGCCAGAATGCCGAGGCCGCCTGAATAGATCGGCAACGATTCATGCAGGCCGAATTCCATCGAAAAATAGGCGATATTCATTTCTGAATTATCATGACCCTTTTTCTGGAACCAGGTTTTTTCCTGGAGATAGTCGCGCAGCTTCTCATCCACCAGTTTGAGGTGCGCCATGAATCCTTCATCGCTCTTGAGCCCCTCCAGCGTAGTCTGCTGCAGGATGCCGAGCATTTCGACCGGATTATGGCGGGTGGATTTCCAGAGATCCAGATCAAGTCTGCGGAACAGAGCAGTCGCATCCGGTTCCCAACACCACCAAAGGTTGTATGCGACCCGCTGCAGCGCGGCCAATTCGTCAGTTAGGGAGGGAACAACAGTGAATTTGTGTAGAATTCTTGTGAAGTCCATTTTGATCCTCCTACTTGATCAACTGGTTTAACTCAAAAATCGGCAGCAGCACCGCCAATACCACTATGCCGACCGCCACCCCCATTGCCAGAACAAGCAACGGCTCCATCAAACCCATCAGGCGTGTCAAGCGGGCGCTGAACTCTCGCTCATAGGCGACGCCGGCCTTTACCAGCATCCCTTCCAGATTGCCGCTTTTTTCACCAACACCTGCAAGATGCACCAGAAGAGGGGGGAAAAGCGGGCTCTTCTTCAGCGCCCCGGAGAGGCTTCCCCCTTGGGCGACCTCCTCCATCACGCCACGCAGAAAAGAGCGGTAGACCCGGTTGACAACAACCTCGCCGGTGATCTCCAGCGCCTTCATGATCGGCACTCCGCTGGAGAGCAGCAGTCCCAGAACCCTGGCAAAGCGGGAGAGGATAAGGCGCTGTAACATCCCGCCGGCCATCGGAAACCGCAGCAGCAGGGTGTCGCGTTTCAGGCGCAGATCATCGCGCTTCATCGCTTTGCGATAGAGTGGAACCGAGGCTATGATCAGGGAGGCGGGGATCCACCAGTATCCCTGCAGAAAATGACTAACTTTGATCAGGATGATGGTGATCAGCGGCAGGGAGGCTTTGCTGTCTTCGAAAATAGTTACGATGCGGGGGATGACGACCGTCAGCAGGAAGAGCATAACTCCACCACCAACGAATACCATCAGTATCGGATAGGCGAGGGCGGACGTGACCTTGCTCCGTACCTGCTCCTGCTCTTCCAGAAAATCTGCCAGCCGTTCCAGCACGGCGTCCAGTGCGCCACCAGCCTCTCCGGCTGCCACCATGCTGACATAGCTTTCGCCGAAGATGTCAGGCTCTGCTGCCAGCGCCCGTGACAGGGAGGCCCCTTCGGCGATGCGTTCTTTTACCCGGACGAGAGCCTGGCGGAGAGGCCCGTTTTCCTCCTGCTCGCAGAGCGACCCCATCGCTTCGAACAGTGGTATGGAGGACGCGACCAGAGTGGCGAGGCGACGTGTGAAGAGCGACAATTCATCGGCCGGAACTCCCCGGCGGAAGGAAAACGATGCGGAGCGACCCGCAGCTCCACCTTCTTCCACCACCTCACGGGGCAACAGCCCCTTTCCTTTGAGATGCTGCATCGCCTGACGTTCGGAATCGGCCTCGACAGTGCCGGAGGTCGAAGAACCGGTGGCAGTATATGCTTTATAGCGGAACGTCGGCATAATCGTCCTGAGTAACGCGCAGAACCTCTTCGATCGTGGTAATCCCGGCCGCAGCGCGGGCAACACCGTCGTCCCGCAGGGTCTTCATGCCGTGCGCAACCGCATATTCCTTGATCTCTCCGGCATGTGAACGACGAATGATCATCGAGCAGAGTTCCTGATCAATAGGCATGATTTCATAGATGGCGGTCCGTCCCAGGGTTCCGAGACCGAAACAGGCATCGCATCCCCGGCCACGATAAAGTTTTTCAGGGAGGGTTACCCCGACGTACTGCTCCACCGGTCGGTACTCTTCGCGGCAGTGCGGACAGATCACCCGCACCAGACGCTGGGCTACTACGGCTGACAGCGAAGAGGCGATCATGAACGGTTCGATCCCCATATCAACCAGACGGGTCACGGCGGTGGCGGCATCATTGGTATGCAGCGTCGAAAGCACCAGGTGGCCGGTCAAGCTGGCCTGGATGGCAATTTCGGCTGTTTCGGCATCGCGGATTTCGCCGACCATGATGATATCGGGATCCTGGCGAAGAATCGAGCGTAGACCTCCCGCGAAGGTCAGATCGATCTTGGGGTTGACCTGGATCTGGCCGATCCCCCTGATCTGGTATTCGATCGGGTCTTCGATTGTGATGATGTTCTTTTCGCTGGTATTGACACGGTTCAGCGCGGCATACAGCGTCGTAGATTTACCGCTGCCGGTCGGACCGGTGACGAGGATGATGCCGCTCGACCGGTTCAGCATCCGTTCCAGCGTACGTACACCATGTTCACCCAGGCCGATATCGGCCAGAGAGAGGATACCTTTTTTCTTGTCCAGCAGACGCAGCACGGCCCGCTCGCCGTAGTAGGTCGGGATGATCGAGACACGAATGTCAACATCGCGACCGGCGACCCGCACACGGATCCGGCCATCCTGCGGCAGGCGCTTTTCGGCGATATTGAGCCCGGCCATGATCTTGATTCGCGAAACCAGGGCATCCTGGATGATTTTGGGGGGAGAGAGCTTTTCGTAGAGGATGCCGTCGATGCGGAAGCGTACCAGAAGATCGCGTTCGTACGGCTCGATATGGACGTCGCTGACCCGCTCCTTGACCGCTTCCGAGAGAATCGAGTTCAGCAGGCGGATAACCGGCGCCTCATCGGACAGATCCAGCAGATCCGTGGGGTTGTTCAGTTCAGTGGCAACCGTGGAGAGGTCTTCCCCCTGCAGCTCCTGCAATACATCAAGGGCGGTCCCGGAGGCGCCGGCGTAGACATGGTTGATGGCATCCGCCAAAAGCGGGGCCGGCACCAGTACCGCTTCGATCGGTTTGCCGAACAACAGGCGGAGTTCGTCGAGCTGCAGCAGTCCGGCGGCGCTGGAGACTGCGACCCTGATAACACCATCTGTTTCGCTGAGCGGCAAAATCGAGTTGGCGCGAGCGAATGTCAGGGGAAGTTGATTCAGTAGTCCCGACTCGACTTCATCCGTCCGGATTTCAAGTTGAAAGTTTATGCCCAGCCTGCCGGCTGTAACTATCAACTCGTTATGAACGCTCACGGTACTCATGCTCATTTGCCGGTAATCTCTTTTTGAACATCGACGGAATCGCTCTTTTTCGCCGATTCCCCGAACGATTGACGCTGCGTTCTCGTCATCTCAGCAAGGTCTGCTGCATCTTTGACGATATGGGGAGTCAGCAGGATCATCAGGTTGGTCTTTTTGCGTATCTTTGATTTGGTTTTGAACAGCCATCCCAACAGCGGAATATCCCCGAGCAGCGGCACCTTGCTGACCGTATCCTCCTCGGAGTCCTGGATCAGCCCGCCGATCACAACCGTCTCTTTGTCCTTTACAACAACACTGGTCTTGGCCGACCGTTTGGTCGTGACCAGGTCAACCGCCTGACCTCGGCTGTCCTTGACTGCCGAGATTTCCTGATTGATATCCATCCGGATATAATCGCCTTCGCTGATCTGTGGCTTGATTTTAAGGTTGATGCCGATATCCTTACGCTCGATGGATTGCGTCGTGCCGAACGTGCTCTGTGTTGCCGCCCCCTGGAATGGTACGTTTTCACCGACGTTGATCTCAGCCTCTTTGTTGTCGGAGGTCAGGATGTTGGGAGTGGAGAGGATATTTAAAAGCCCCTTTTTATCAAGTGCCTTGAGTTCGGCCGTTATATTGAGCGGACTGGCGGTGACTCCCGGGGTTAACGCGCCACCGGCGGCAAGAACAGTTCCAATGGTGCCGAGTGTGCCAAGCGGATTGTACATGCCGGCCACCGTGAGGTTGCTGCTGGGGGAACCGCCTCCGATCAAGCCGGTTTGCAGCCCGAGTTCATTCGATTTATCCAGCGATACCTCGGCGATCAGCACCTGCACAAAGACCTGTTTGCTGCGGCGGTCGAGCTTTTTGATCACCTGTACGAGGTTGCTGTAATCGGTGGGTGAAGCCATGATGACGAGTGAATTGGATGCCTTGTCCGGAGTGATGGTGACTTTGCCGCTGTCGAACGGAGAAGCCTGCGGCGCTGCTGCACCCGGCTGGGCGGCCGCCTGGGCGGAGATCCCCCTGACGACACCGTCCAGAACCTTTGCCATCTCGGTTGCGTCGGTGTTTTCCAGGTAATAGACGTTGACCTTGCTGCTCACCTCAGGCGGGGTGACGTCCAGTTTTGCTACCAGCTCGCGAATCGCTGTTTTGGTGGTTTCGTTACCGAAAACCAGCAGCGCGTTCAGACGCTGATCCGCCAGAACTGTCGTAGTACTGCCACCGCCTGCAGTAGCGGGCTGGCCGCCGGTTTTGCTCTCAGAACCGCTCAGCCACCCCCGAACGGTTGTCGCCGCATTTTCTGCCGAAGCGTTTTTCAGATAGATGATCTCAAGCCCCTCACGGGTGCGCTCGGTGTCAATCGTCTGCAGAATGCCATGCAGTTTGCGGATGTTGATGGCTGAGTCAACCATCAGGAGCAGATTGCCGGGGCCAAAGGCAGACAGGTGTCCATCCTTGGAAATCATCGGCTGCAGAAAAGTCACCGCTTCCTGGGCTGTGATGTAATCCAGCTTGGTCACCTGCGCAACGTAACTCTCATTGACAGGAGCCTGCTCGTCCTGCCGAAGCAGCTTGAATCCGGATTGTTTGGCAGCGGAAGAGGGGACAATCTTGGCGACCTTGCCGCTCTGCACGACGGTGAAACCCTTCAGCTCCAGCACAGAGGTGAAAACATTATACGCCTCCTCGGTTGATAGCTTGGAGGGGGAGTAAACCGATATCTTTCCTTTGACCCGGTCATCAAGGATAAAGTTCTTACCGGTCAGGTCACTGATGAACTTCACCATGGTGGAAATATCCACCTCGTTGAAATTCAGGACGACCCCCTTTCCGCCGGCAGCAAGCGTTGTCGAGACAAAAAGAGCTGAGATCATTGCCAGCATGCAAACGGTGCGTAATATATATCGTGTCAAGCGTACCTCCGGATTACGGTTTTCCTGAACGGGACAAGCCGGAACTCAAAAAATCTGTTTCGCGCAGCGTTTAAAAAACAAGAATATATCTTTTGTTTTAAAGTCTTTTCGTTGCGTCGTTGCGTGAGTAAGGGTAATGGGTCTAGATGCTACCTTATATCATAATTGAAAGTCTGCGGTTGTCCATCGCGGATTATGTCGAGTTTCAACCGGTTCTGCCCTTTGAGGGCGATGAAAGACTGCAGCGCCTTGTCCGGTGAATCCATCGGAAAATCGTTCAGCCGGAGCAACACGTCGCCATTTTTTATGCCGATCATTGAAAAAACGCCATTCGGCTTAACTTCGGAAGCGCGGAACCCCTCGACCTTGCCGTCTTTCTGGCTGGGCAGCAGCCGGGCATCACTCATAGCCTGGGCCGGGTTATCCAGTGCGGCGTTAAGAGCCCGCTGATCGATAACATAACTGCCCGCTCCAGTGCTGGACACTGCTGTGACTGCATGCGCCATTCCCGCTGCGGTTTGGGTGGCCGGAACAGCCGACGGCGGCGTCATGGGAGTCAGCAGCTCGACTTTCTTGTTGTTGATGACGATAAAGGCCCTTTCTTTGCCTACTTCGGCCAGGCGTCCGGCATCAAAAACCATGTCGCCCAGTCGAAACACCCGCTCTTCCTGTTTGGTGGTATGTCGAACCAGAGCAAAGGTTTCGCGGAAGGAGCCGACGGCTGTGCCAAGCAGCATCAGTTCTGCCGGTGCCGTCACCGGAACAGCCTGTGCCGCTGTCGGAGCATTTGTGATGAGTGTAAGCGGACCCTGTATCGCCTTGCCGAACAGGCCGTTAGTCAGGATCGGGGCGTAGAAAGAAAGATCTTCCGTGCGCTGGTTGGTAGATGCGGGAGCGGTACTCGTAGTGCCCCCTTTGGGCAGAAACGCCTTGCCGAGCCGCGCAGAGAGGCGTGTTGTGGCGATCCCCGCCAGCAGGGCAATGATTGCGACCCCAAGAAGGAGGTTTATGATAGTGACGGTACGCGGCATAAGACCTTTAACTCTGTAAATGGCTGATAACTCTTTGTTTTGCTCTGTGTGCTACGCGGTAAATGTTTTTTGTGATAGTGGTTTTTTAGTTACAGCGTGATTTCTCCGCTGAACACTTCTACCGCCGGGCCGGTCATGTAGATGTTGCCATCATCAGCCCATTCCATTTCGAGATCACCGCCGGACAGATGGTTGAGGATCTTTTTCTCAGTCAGTCCATTCAGTATGCAGGCGGCTGTGACGGCGCTGGAGCCGGTGCCGCAAGCCAGGGTTTCTCCTGCGCCACGCTCCCAGGTACGCTGCCGAATCTCGGTGCGTGAAATGATCTGGATGAACTCAACGTTGGTGCGGCGCGGAAACAGCGCGTTGTTTTCAATCGGCGGGCCAAAGGTCGCTACCGGAAAATTATCAACGTCATCGACAAAAATGACGCAGTGCGGGTTACCCATTGAGGCACAGGTGATTTTGAAAGTCTTATCCAGAACCGTCAACTCTTCAGCAAGCACTTTCGAATCCGGATCTCCGGTCATAGGAATTTCACCGCGTGTCAGGCGTGGCGGTCCCATGTTGACCCGCACCTTCTCGATCTTTCCGCCGGCTCCGGGGACAAGCTGCAGAGTCAGAATACCTGCGCCGGTCTCGGCAGTGATTTCGGTCTTTGACACAATGCCGTGGTCATAAGCGTATTTGGCGACACAACGAATACCGTTGCCGCACATCTCCGACTCGGATCCGTCGGAATTGAACATCCTCATCCGCACATCGGCCACTTCGGACGGCATGATCAGGATCAATCCATCCGAACCGATCCCGAAATTACGGTTTGAAACCTGTATGGCTGTCTGCCTGGGATCGCTGACGGTCTCCTCGAAACAGTTCACATAAACGTAATCGTTTCCGGCACCCTGCATCTTGGTGAATTTCATCGTGCAGATTTCCCCTTGTTGGTTAAAATCGACTTTATAACATAGCAAAAATAGCTCTTGGCAACAAGTAGTTTAATCTTCTTTCCCGAGTGGAAACAGGGCAATTGCCAAGTCATTGTCAAGCGGTTATACTCCCGCGCCGTAACTATTTATTCTAAGGGAATGATAACATGATCAGACCGTTTCAAGGCATTCATCCCGCTATCGACCCAACCGCTTTTGTCGCCGAAACCGCTGTGATTATCGGTGATGTTGAGATCGGGGCACAATCGAGCGTCTGGTACAACTGCGTGGTTCGCGGCGACGTCAACCATATCCGTATCGGCGTCCGCAGTAACGTTCAGGATTTGACCATGCTGCACGTCACCCACAAAAAGCATGCTGACGACCCTGGTGCGCCGCTGATCATCGGTGACGACGTTACCATCGGTCATAGTGTGACTCTGCACGGCTGCACCCTGCAGGACGGCTGTTTTGTCGGCATGCAGGCCATGGTGATGGATCATGCCGTCATCGGTGAAGGGGCGCTGATAGGGGCGAGGGCGCTGGTGACCGAAGGGATGGTTGTTCCGCCGCACACCCTCTGGGTCGGTGCCCCGGCAAAATTCAAACGCGACTTGACGCCGGATGAAGTGGTATGGTTAAGTAAATCTGCCGGTAATTATGTGAAATACGCGCTGCAATACCTTGAAGATTGATGCCTTTTCCTTGCGACTCTTTATGCCCCTTATTATTTTTAACTGATTGAAAGGATTACCAGAATGGACCAGTTTAAAAAAACAGTTTCACTCTTCTGTCTGCTTGGCCTGCTGTGGGCGACGCCTTGCATGGCCGCCATTGGTATCAATACCATCCTTAAAGACACAACCGTGGTCGGAACCCTGGCTACCTGGGCATTTGCGCTGTTGAAGGGTGCGCCTCTGCTGGATTCTGCCGATAATGGCTGGCGGGTGCGCCTGCAGAATGGTGAAGACAGGGAGCTGAGCTCGTACTCAGTCGGATTGGTTCATGGAGAGAACCGCTTGCTTCAAGGTTCGGGGCCGGAGTCGCTGCTGTCATATTCTCCCAACTATTCGGCTTCCTACTGGATCGCAGATTCGGACTCAACAGGGGCCCATTCGGCATGGGATGTTGCCGCCGTTCCCATGCTGCATTGGCGCTTGCTGACAGTGCAGCAAATCGCCTTGACAGCGGATGTCGGGATTGGAGTCGCCTATCTGAGTGAATCAAATATCGGCAACCGGGTAAAAGGGAGCAACTTTCAGTTTTCTGACCACGTTGGATTGGGGATTGAACACCTCGCCAGTAAATTGCGTGCAGGCATCGGTTATCGCCACATCAGCAACGCCAATTTAACAACCCATAACAATGGCGTGGATTATTTAGGGGGCACACTGGAAGTGCCACTATCAATTTTCGGGTTCTGACGTTTTGTGCCACCTCTTATGAAATGGCTCTCCCATATCGGCAAACAGGCTTCGCGCCTGGCCTCGCTGGAACTGTTCCGCTACATCGGGCCCGGTTTCTTTGTTACGGTCGGTTTCATTGACCCCGGCAACTGGGTTACCAACGTGGCGGCCGGGTCGCAGTTCGGCTACAAACTGCTCTGGGTGGTGTCTCTCTCCACGGTCATACTGATAGTAGTCCAGCATAACGCCGCCCATCTCGGCATCGTCACCGGTCTCTGCCTCTCGGAAGCCGCCTCTAAATTTTTCAAACCCTGGCTGCGGGTCCTGATGCTCGGCAGCGCCATGGTCGCCTGCGTTGCCACCGCCCTGGCGGAACTGCTGGGGGCGGCCATTGGTCTCAATATGCTGACCGGCCTGCCGCTGGTTATCGGAGCAGTATTTGCAGCCGGATTCTCGGCCTGGATGCTCTTTTCAAAAAACTACCAGCGGTTGGAAAAATGGATCATGGGCTTTGTCTCGCTGATCGGAATGGCCTTCGTCTTTGAAATATGGCTGGCCGACGTGTCCTGGGTCCAGACCTTTACCGGCTGGGTGACTCCGACGTTTCCTGCCGGCTCGATGACGGTCATCATGGGGGTGCTGGGCGCCGTTGTGATGCCGCACAACATCTTCCTGCATTCAGAAGTGATCCAGAGTCGCCAGTGGAACGCCCAGGGTGCCGACGTCATACAAAAACAGCTCAAATATGAGTTTCTGGACACGCTGGCCGGCATGGGTGCGGGGTGGGCTATCAACAGCGCCATGATCATCATGGCCGCTGCCGTATTCTATAAAAACGGCATCGTCGTGAATGAATTACCGCAAGTTACGATGACGTTGGAGCCGATCTTCGGCAGGGCTTCGGCGGTTGTTTTTGCGCTGGGGCTGTTGTTCGCCGGGCTGTCATCGTCCGTCACCGCCGCCATGGCCGGCGGCAGTGTTTTTGCCGGCATCTTTATCGAGCCTTTCGACATCAACGACCCCCATTCCCGCATCGGCTTGTCAATTACGCTCCTGGGTGCGCTGGCAGCCATCATGCTGTTGTCAGACCCGTTCAAAGGGATCCTCTGGAGCCAGGTGGCCCTCTCCCTGCAACTCCCGCTGACCATTATCCCGCTGATCCTCCTGACCTCTTCGAAAAAAGTCATGGGCGAATATGCCAACAAGCGTTACGGAGCGATCGTGCTCTGGATCGTTGGAATGATTGTGATCGGGCTGAATATAGCCTTATTGGTTGATCTAGCGCGTTAAGCCCTTTGGAAATGGCATTATTTGAGCTTTTACATCACAGAGGCTAAATTAATGAAGATATCGTTGCGCCTGGCATCATTTGACCGCTTGAAATTCCTGTTCGGTACATCCATCACACATATCTTAATAATTCTGCTTCTGGGTATTGTCTCCTATGTCAACTCTCTCTACGTACCGGTGCAGTTCGATGATGCCGTGGCAGTGCGCGACAACATCGGTATTGATCTGTACAGCATAAAAGGTTTTATCGGCATCTCCCGATGGTTTACGGATATAACCTTTGCCCTGAACCGCCGCCTGTACGGAGAGCAGGTACTTGGCTTCCACCTGTTTAATCTGACAATTCACCTGCTATCTGCCGTTGTCATCTACCTGCTCATTCAGCAAATAATCGAAACCCTGAAGCGGACATATCGGATTTCCGGTGATGATGACAGCGTTACATACCAGCAATACTTCATCCCTTTTGCCACTGCGGCGCTCTTTGTCTGTCATCCTGTCCAGACGCAGGCCGTTACCTACATTGTCCAGCGTTACACATCACTGGCTACATTCCTCTATCTAAGCTCACTACTGTCATACCTTCTGGCACGTGTATCGTTAACCGGCGAAATTAAAAAGCTTCAGGTCTGGTCGTGGGGTTTTGCCTGCTTCCTGGCGGCTCTGTTGGCAATGAAAAGCAAAGAGATCGCCTTCACTCTGCCGCTGATGATCGTGGCGCTGGAAGTTGCGCTTTTTCGGGGGCAGTTACTGAGAAATCGCCTCTTTTTGGTTCTTGCTGCCGTACTGCTGTTGGTAATTCCCCTTCAACTGATTTATCCGCTTGGTACGGGGGAGGGCGAAAACCTGCTTAATCAGGTGCATCTGGCAACTGCGGAAACACAGACCATATCCAGAACAGACTACCTGCTAACCCAGATAAGGGTTGTGGTAACCTATCTGCGCCTGTTGATTCTTCCGGTCAACCAGAATATGGACTACGACTACCCTGTGTATCACTCGCTGTTTAATCCACCGGTTTTTGCCGCCCTGCTGCTGCATATTTCCCTGATGGTCTCGGCCCTGGTCCTTTTTATCCGTTCCCAAAGACATTTGACTTCCGGCGCTCTGCCGGCAGGCATAACCATGCGTCTCGCAAGTCTGGGCATTTTCTGGTTCTATCTCGCCATGAGCGTAGAGTCGAGTTTCATCCCGATCAGGGACGTGCTCTTCGAGCACCGGATTTATCTCCCCTCAACCGGGTTTTTCCTGGCTGTAGCAGCGACAATGGCCGGAATGGCAGCGCATCGGCAGCGATATCGTAATGCCCTATGGGTTGCAGTTGTACTGATTTGTTTGATTTTTACCGCAAGCACGATTGCACGTAACCGTATATGGTCAAATGATATTGCTATGTTGCAGGATGTCCTGGAAAAATCGCCGAACAAGGCGAGGGTCAGCCATGCTGTAGGCATGCTCTATTTTAAAAAAATCATGCCGGAGAAGGCGTTGCCGCATCTTGTGAAGGCACTAGAACTGGATCCAGGCAGAGACACGTACTGGGATGGTCTGGACGATGCGATCTGGATAATTAGAAAGTACAGGGGGAGGTGTTCTGATGGCTCGAAATATCATTCCGATATTAAACCGGCTAACTCTGAAGACCCGATTATCTGGCGGGCGATTAGTTACAACAATCTGGGACTGGTATATGAACATTTGAGCAATCTTTCACTTGCCAGGGAGAATTACCAAAAGGCTGTAAACGCCAACCCGTCAATTGACCTTGCCTGGTGTAATCTCGCCTTGGTGGCAGCGCTCCAGGACGACACGTCCACTGTTGCTGCATCACTGCAAAAGCTGAGAACACTCAACCCGCGACTGGAACAGGACGCCGCTAAAGTAATCCAGAAGACAGCAGCGAGCAAAGTAAAGAGCACTATTTTCTGATTTCACCCTGCATCTTCTTTCTGGTAAGCACCTGTTCAAGATTGTCAAGCACATCAACGTTGCCGGGGCTTATCCGCAGTGCCTCCCGGTATTCCCGGATGGCAGCATCCAAATCCCCTCTTCTCGCAAGAAGAACCCCCATGTTGTTATGCGCATGCCTGTTGTCAGGATTGATCAGAAGTGCCTGCCGGTATTCCAGAATCGCTTCATCCAGGCTCCCCTTGGCTTGAAGAACGATTCCCAAGTAGTTATGAATAAAATAGTTGCCGGAAGTGACTTGAAGAGTACGTCGATATAGGGAAATGTTGTCCCGCCAGTACTTGAGCTGTTGTCACGTTAAAGCGGCTGATACGATTATTGCAGCACCGGCAAGCACAGCAAGAAGGACTCGCCGGTGTCGTAAACCCCTGGTCAGGTCGGGGACACCCCACGCCGCCATGATGAAAAGTCCGGTCAGCGGGATATACGTGTAGCGATCCGCCATTGACTGGCTTCCCACCTGGATTATGCCGACAACCGGCACGAGGGTAATGAGGAACCAGAACCATCCGGTTACCAGATAGGGGTGACGCCGACCGGCCCGAAAAACAGATGCGGACAGGAAGATCAGCACGAATAGTGAACCGACTGCCTGCCAAAGCGGTATGGAGTGTGGGAATGGATATAAAACAGCGAGGTCTTGGGGCCAGACTGTTTTACCGATGTACGACACATAGGCAAGCAGGGCATTTTTAATGCGGAGCCACAAGGGCACCAAATCCAGACTGGACATCGCCCCTGTTGTTCTCTGGGCGTAGATGGTAATCAGGCCGGAAAATAGTGAGCAGACAAAGAACGGGATTTTTTCAATAATGAGGGCTATCGATCTTCCCAGGTGTTCCCGTAGGTCTTCTCCCCGCTGCTCGTGCCGATAGCGGCCTAAAGGCCAAAAATCCATCAGGAGCATGACTATGGGAAGCGTTACGAGCATCGGTTTGGACATTAAGCCCAGCACAAAGGAAAAGAGAGCGAGAATGTACGACGATGTTTTCCGCTTCGCCACGTATTCGTAATAGAAGAAAAGTGTCAGGAACCAGAAAAACGCACTGAGGACATCCTTCCGTTCCGCCACCCACGCAACTGATTCCACATGCAGAGGATGAAGCGCAAAAAGAGCGGCGACAAAAAAACTTTGCCACAGGCAAGCAGTCAACCGGAGAAGAAGAAGGAAGAGGAGCAGTGCGGAGGCTGTATGAATAGCAACGTTGGTGAGATGGTGGCCGCGAGGGTTCAGGCCGTAAAACTGGACGTCCGCCATGTGTGAAAGCCATGTGATGGGATGCCAGTTGCTTGCCTCAATCGAAGTAAAGGCCCACATAATATTCCGGCCCGTTATGCCGCTGGCTACATGAGGGTTAATAGTAACGTAGGCGTCATCGTCGTAATTCAAAAACTGATGATTTCCCGCCTGCATATATACGGCTAAAGTAATGACAATTAGTATGCTGCTGAATAATGCTACAGTGCCGGTCCTGCTGCGCTTCCCCATTGGATCATTTACAAATTCAGGCAGAATGTCTCTAATGTCTTTTGAGTAAATGATGGTATTTTTCAAGAGTTACCCCAGAGAAATTGTACTTCGCATCTTGACGTCAGCTTCGTTTGTTACGCTTGATTTTTATCACTTAACCGCTCTGTTTGCCAACAATATACAGACCATGTCGTTATAACTTCGAAGAGTTCATCTCTCGGCAACCGGCGCCAGAAATCCACCTTGCCTGAGCCGCCCGATTCTGTTATTTTTGGTCAAATTTCAAGAAAGTTGACTGGTATGAAAATCACTATTTTGGGGTGTGGCACCTCCACCGGGGTGCCGATGGTTGGCTGTGACTGCCCGGTCTGCACTTCGGAAGATCTTCGGGACAAGCGTACGCGTGCCTCACTTCTGATGTGCGACAACGATCACACCGTTCTGATCGATACATCCACAGACCTGAGAGAACAGGCGTTGCGGCAGCATATTCGCCGCATCGATGCCGTGCTTTTCACTCATGCCCACGCAGACCATGTCAATGGCATTGATGACCTGCGCGGGTTTCATTTTCTCCACAAAGATATTATCCCCTGTTTTGCTTCACGGGAAACCCTTGAAACATTGCAGAGCGGCTTCAGCTACATATTCAACGAGCAGGAAGGTTCCGGCTACACGCCGCTTCTGGCTGCTCACGAAGTCAGCGCCCCCTTTGAACTGTTCGGGCAGACGATCATTCCGATACCGTTGCTGCACGGCAGAACCTTGTCGCTTGGCTTCCGGATCGGCAATTTCGCCTACCTGACCGACTGCAGCGCTATCCCGGAACCTTCACTGGAGCTGCTGCAGGGGCTGGAATTGCTGGTGATAGACGGATTGCGCTGGATTGAACACCCCTTTCATTTCAATTTTGCGGGGGCGATTGCCGCAGCCCGCCAGATAAAAGTTCCCCGCACCATCCTGACCCATCTTACCCATCAGATAGCATATTCCGAAGAAAACAAGCTGCCTTCCGGCTTTGAATTGGCGTATGATGGCATGGAGTTTAACCTGTAGTAACGTATGCCCTTTCAGGATTAGGAGAAAAGCGATGCACAAGGACATTCGGCTGCACGGCATGATGGGAGAGCAGACAGAATATTTTGTCATGGTAGTGGGTAACGACGCCTACCAGCGCTATTTCTTCAACATCGTCCAGGAAGAGGATCAGCTGCGCATCTTCTCACCCGGCAACGAAATGATCGTCTCACCCGGGGGAATCAGTTATCAGGGCAACGGGGGCAATTTCTGCGAATATATGTTCGGCGTGGATCAACCATCTTCCGATCTTTCCAAGCCGGAGATCATCAACCGTCTGGTTATGTACGGAGCCAGGTCCGACGAGGATGGCGCTGTTCAATTCAGTGACCGCACTTCGGGTTCAGAAACATACGACAACATCTTTTTCGAGGGAAATGCGGTTTGTAACTACTTCTACTTTGTTCACTCCAGTCTTCTGTCGCGCAAATTGAAAAGCCAGCAGGAAGAGCTGGTCAAGCGGCTCGGCAAGACTATCAAACGTTCGGAGGCTGTCGGTGAGGAGCGTGACGACGTTCTTGTCTCCGAGCTGTTTCCGTTATTGAAGGACGAAACATCCCAGCTGTTTGTAGTCAAGTTGATCAACCGCTACCATCGCGAGTATCGAGACCTGTTCCGCAGTTTATATTTTAAAAACAAAAAAATGTCCGACGAGGATTTCAGTCGATTAGTGTCGCTCGCTTCAAAATACAAAATTGACCGCTATCAGCAGGAGCGCATCAGAATTGATGCCATGTACCGCAGTCCCTCTAACAAGAGAATTGTCGATGAGTACCGCAATATCCTGCTGGCGTGCAATGCCAAGGGCGAGATCAGTAACCTCGACAATGCCCGCCTGACACGCCTGAAAACATTGTCGGTCCGTAATAAAATCCCGGGAGCCCTGTTCTATACCCTTGATGAGATGCTGAAAAAGGGGCGTAACCTCAGAAACGACGAGGAGCGTGATTATATCGCGGCAACCCGCGAAATTCTGGAAGGGATCTTTTTCCGGGAGATCGAGATTGAGAGCCGCATCGACCGGAATGACATGCTCAAGCTGATTCAGGGCAAGAAAAAGGCGATGGAACACCGGGATCACAGTTTTGATCAGCTCATGCTGGATGCCAGCAAGGTGTGTGATGAAAAGATTCGCGACGGCGCGGACTCCTCACTGCTGGACGGTTTCTCGTATGTCATAACTTATCTTGACCGCTTCGATAGCGTTTCAAATCTGATCAGCCAGCTGGCCTTCATGGAAAATGTCCGGATCAATGAAGAGATGCTGCGGGGCTTGCTGGAGCATAAGGCGGCCTTTAACAATCTGCATGAAGACTGTTTTCAGGAGCTGTTTATCCGTGAGCTTTATGCTAATGCCTACCTCGGGAGTTTCGGCAGGAGCAAAGTAAAAACCCTCATGGAAGGGCTGGCGGCGATTGAGGCGAGGTTGTCAACGATCGAAGAGCTGCACCGGAAATTGACCGATATCGACCAGGAGGAACGCATCGCAATTGTCCTTCTGGAACATGTACGCGACCGCATCCGTAATTTTTATTCCAAGTTTACGACAAAGTCGGATCAGGAAGCCTTGCGCCGTGAGGTTGTCGAGGAGTTGAGAACAAAGAAAAAGATCAGCGCCGATATTCCTGATCATCTCTTTGACGAGACCATCTTTACCATCAAGAAAGAGGCTATGTACCTGCATTCGCTGTTACCGCAGATCATTGCAGAACGCAACGTCGGTTTGAGGGAGGATTTTCTCGAAAACTCCGGGCTCGACCGGTTCTATGTTGAAGAGCTGGAACGGGAATATTACGAGAAAAATGGTCTGGACATCGAAGGGCTGTATCAGATCAGGAAAGGGCTCAGCTGACTTCCGGCCGGGTCTAATATTAAGGCTGTTTTTCCAGCTTCCGGCGTGCTTCGATGAAATCGGGTTTAATCCTGAGCGCCGCCTGGTATTCATTCCTTGCCTCTTCCATCCGCCCCAGGCTGGAGTATGTGCTTCCCAGATTATAATGCGCCTCGGCAAAATCAGGCTTGATCCTGAGCGCTGTCCGGTATTCGCTCAGTGCCTCCTCCATGCGCCCCAGATTCCGGTAAGCATTGCCAAGATTGTTATGTGCCGCTTCCGATTGCGGCGAAAGCATGATCGTCGTTGTATACTCCCGCACAGCCTCATCCCAACGCCCCAGTCTTGCATAGATAACACCGAGGTCGGCATGGGCATCGGCATTGTCAAATCTGATTGCGTTGGATTTTTTATACTCCTCGACAGCTTCCTCCAGTCGCCCCAGGCGCCCATACGTCATACCGAGATAATAATGTGCATCGGCATATCCGGGAGTGTTGACTGTTACGGTTTTAAATTGATACATCGCCTCTTCAATCCGGCCCTGTCCTCCATACATGTTGCCCAGACAGCAGCGAGGGCGCGCCTTGCCGGGACTCTTTTTCACGTCATCTTCCATGAGGCCGACTTTATCCCGCCACACGTTGTTCCGTGAGTATGCGGCAGCGGAAAGCCCCGTCGTCAACAGCAGCATTGCACATACCGAGATCTTCAGTGCGTATGATGCTCTTTCGCCCCACTGCGCCCGCAACAGTTCAAGCCCGGAAACTATCGTAAGAAAAAACCCGATGGAGGGAAGATACAGCCGGTGTTCAAAGATGACGTCCGGTAAAGAAATAATGCTGGATTCGACCGAGTTGGTAATGAAAAACCAGAAGATTCCGAAAGCCGCCAGGCGGTACAGGTGGCTGTTCCTGCTTTTGGTGCTGCGCGAACGGTAGTAGAAATATACACCCATGAGCAGGATTGATAGAAGAAACAGAAATGATATTAATACCTCAGGGTTGAAAAACGAATGGTAGACCGGGTAGTCATAGTCAAATATCTGATTTACCGGAAACAACAGAAGGCGGATATAGGTCACGATCACTCGAAACTGGGTGAGCAGGTAGTCCTCCCGGGATATCAGGCTGCCCAATAATTTTTCGTGCGATTCTAAAAGTCCTCTTTTTGCAGAAAACATAACGGTCAGGGGGACAATCGCCATGGTCAGGCAGATGGGGGTCAGGTACGCGAGCCTTGCTTTTAACTTCCCTTCCAGAAACATGAACTCATACAGAGCAATGACGATCGGCAGCAGCAGCGCAAATTCCTTGGACTTCATGGCAAGGACGGCAGATATCAGCGAAAAGGCATACAGGGCGGAACGCTTGAATACGACTGAGGCCTGATCCGATAAAAACCGGAACTGTATATAGCTCACCAGTGACAACATCCAAAACAGCGTCGCCAGCGAGGCAAAGCGCTGGACAACATACGTCACTGCCTGGGTCTGCACCGGATGGACGGCAAACAGGAGTGCGGAGAATAGCGCAATGAAGTTGCGGGAGTCGATCAGGGAGGAAGGGTCTTCACCGATCTTCCGGAAGCCGGGGGTTTTGAAGGTGAGTATGACGAGACCATAACAGAGCAGCGAAACGCCCAGATGTATCAGGATGTTTACCAGGTGATATCCCCAGACATCAAGGCCATGAACCGCGTAATTCAGGGCAAAAGACAGATATCCTATGGAGCGGAACTTGAGCAGGAGGTCGCTTGAAAGCTTCGTGCCGGTAATATGATCAAGGGTAAAAGAGGTGAAAAGGTTGGACAGGCCGGAAACGTCAGGGTTGACAACAATATTGCCGTAATCGTCAAGCATAAAAGGCACATCAAACGTGTTGGAATACGACAGGAGAGCAAAAACCATGATCACCAGTATGTGAATAACGGGGCGCTTTACAATAGGCACGTTAAATCCTTGAATTATAATTCAGGCTGTTTTTACGGTAGTATCTGAAATAGTAAAATAGTCGTTTTAGATTGGATTCGCAACAGATTCAACGGTATCGGTCCGGCAAGGTTTGCATGAGCTACATCGGGGAATTAAGTAAGTAGTGTAGAGGACAGGTTTCGCCCCGCACATTCAGGCCCCGATACGGTACTTGATGGCTTGTCAGTATAAGAATTCATTGTGCCGCCAGGTCAAATCGGGGAATTAGTTGCAGGTTGCCATGTGAAGGTTGCTCGGAAATGAACATGTTTCCTATGTCAGCCGGTTTTTTATCTTTCGTGAACAGTGCCATTCTCAGTGACGTAGTTCCGGGGGGGGGATGCCGGAAAATCAGCTATCCAGCGCCCATCGGCGAACAACGCGATGCTGTCTTGCGTGAATCCCAGTTTATAGTGACCATGTTAGTCGCTGAATCCTTATCTAAGGCGGCATCACTGAAAGCCGGGCTCGCCCAGATCGAATTTTGGACTGATTTTTTGAGTAAATTCCGTTCAATGGCAATAGAACTCTCCCGTTCGGCCTGATCCGAGAGTGCGATCGTAATATTCCCTGCTTTGTTTGCGGTAAACTGCAGGTCCTGTCCGTAGGGAATGTTTACGGATGTACCCCACCCGCCATTGGCAAGAAGCTTAAGAGCAGGGGGTAACGGAATCGGGATCATCCTGGAATCGTCACTTCTGTAGATCACAGAGGATAATCTGACGCCTGTTTGAGCCAGAGTGACCATGCGCCCCGAGCTTTGAGCCGGAAATTGTGCCGACGATCTTTGCATCGGTCACCGCACTGTCGGCAATAGTGTTACTGGTTACGGAACCCGCCGTCAACTTGGAACCGGCTATTGTCCCGTCTGTGATGTCAGAGCCATTATGCCCATGAGCCCCGAGCTTTGAGCCCGAAATTGTCCCGCTGATCTTCGCATCAGTCACTGCACCATCCTGAATATGCCCTGTCTTGACCCCGCTGCCCGTCAAGACATTCTGTGCAGTCGTCCCGTCTGCAGGCTTGATGCTGATCGATACAACCTGGTTCTGACCTGTGGCCGCAAAACTCTGGACCGGCAATATGAACATCGCCACCACCAACCACTTTACCGCTCTGTTTCCGATTCTTCTCATCTGTCTTCCTCCTCTGCTGGAATTATGCGGTTCAAAGACCGCACAGCGATTTAAATTCATTAGAATTTACTTCCGATAAAACAGCCCATATCTCCCTGAACGCCCATTATCACTGCGTCCAGCGCAGTAGAGCACGGATGGTGCCAAGTAGTTATCATCCAAGAATATTTCAATAAAACGTCAATAATTAAAGCATGTTACAAATGAAGTGCCACTGGGGAAGAAAGAGCCGTCTTTTGGGCATAAACGCATCAAACTCTGCTTTCATAACTGTTTGCGGGATATTTTGCTGTTACGGCAGGGATGAAAATGGATTATTAAAAGTGTAAAGAAACGTTACACTTGTTTTTTGGGCGTCTGTAAAAGCCTGTGCTGTGAGGGTTTGCGGGATGTGTAAAAAATGGGCACCCTGCCCATTTTTTACAATCTATAAAACAGATAGATATGGGACATGAGTTTAAGTGAAATTTGCCGAAGAATCTTTTGCAACCATGGGAATAAGTACTTCGGCTGTTGTCACTGCAATACGGATAAATCTGCTTACTAAAGTTTTACCCGGATTCTGTCGATAAAGAGTCATCACGATGATACATCGACAAGTGGAGTCCGACATGAAAATAGATGATCGCGTTTCAAATTATATGGCGCTTTTAAACGGTGCCGCGGCCACGCCAGCTCCGCAAACCGGTGAAATATCCGGATCACAAACAACTGCTGAAACACCCCTGGTTGAAGTTGCGCTCTCTTCTGCCGCTGTTCAACTGGCTGACGATGAGGCCCGGCGTGAACGGCTGAACATCATCCGCCAGCAGCTGGCCGAAGGTTCCTACAATATCAGCGGTAAGGATGTGGCTGACAAGATATTGAATATACTCAAAGGGTGACTCCGCAGAAAATTAATTTCCTCCTTGACCCCAGGTAACTCCCGCGCTACATTTCTGCTGTGTATATTTTATACTCATAAGAGTTTTTATACCTGCAGGAGACATCATGCCTCTATTACCCCGTTTTAAAGACTTTCAGGCCGCAATAGCCGCTTACGGCAAGGAAAATCTCGGTGAGCTTCTGTATGCACTGGCCGAAAACGCCAGGGAGCTGACGGGAGATGAACAGATCCGCATCTATCTGGAAGATCTGACCCGGGGGACACTCACCTGTGTCCATGCCACCGGGTCACTCGGCAAAGAGCTTGTCGAAACGACCTTCCCGATCATTTCGAAGGAAACGATCGTTTCCAGCGTTTTTGTCAACCAGCTTTCTGTGGATTTCAAACTTTCCGGAGCAAGTAAGAACTCCCCTGATCACGACTATGCCGTGCATTTCAAATTCCGCTCCAGCTATGTTATGCCGGTCGTCAGCCGGGGAAAATCCATCGGCGTGCTCTGTATCGACCATGACCATTCCGGCAAGGTGTTGAGCAGTCAAATGAAAGCGGAGGTGGCGGAACTCGTGGGTTACGTGGCCGACCACCTCGACGAGGCCAGAATTTACCACCAGCAGGTCCGCCTTGCCCGCCGGCTTGAAGAGTTCAAGGCGCGAGAAGCGGCCGGGATGATGGTCAGGTCTGCGGTTAAGCTTATTGAAAAGGTTTCTCTGGCCGCAGTACTCGTGCCGACCCACGAGGGGGTGGTTTCAGGAGTCCTGGAAAATCTTGCCAGCTTTTCGGCGGATGAAAATCTGAAAAAAGAATATGACCAGCTGGGGGCGCTGGATCTTCGCAAGGGAATGTCGCTGATCTCCAACTACATTAACGATCAGGGCATTATCACGGATGAAAGTCTTCTCAAGCCGTTGTTTATCCCTGATCTGACGCAGCACAATCTGCAGAAAAGGGCTCTGACAGAATCTCTGGAACTACGGTCTCTGTATGTCGTTCCGCGTTTCAACCCGGAAACAAGGCGTATAATATGTCTGCTCAATTACTACTCACATGACCTGTACCAGTTCACTGATTTTGAGATGGGGCTGCTGCAGACACATGCAGAAATGGTTGAAAAAGTCATCAGTGAGGTAGGGGGGGAACATCTTGAAATCCGGGTACTCTCGGAAATCAGCGATCTTCTGAATGAGCGGACTGAAAGTCTGCAGCCGTTTTTAACACGCGTTCTTTCCAAGGCAACGGAACTGATCGGCGCTGATACCGGCAGCATCGCCCTTGTGACAGAACGGGACGGCACAAAATGGCTGGTGGTGGAGGACGAGAGCGGAGCGGTTATCGGCGCCAAGAATAAGGAGTGGTTGAAAAAAAATATTCCGCCACTAATGGTCGGCGGCAGCGAACTGCCAAAGGAAGAGCGAAGTCTGACCGGTTATGTAGCTTTTACAAAACAGGCGAAAATAACCGCCAGAGTTGAGGCGGAGCTGCAGGGGGAGGGCTTCCATCGCTCCATGAGCGCCCTTTTGAAAAGCGAAATTGCGGTGCCTGTCATCTGCGATGATGAGGTTATCGCGGTAATATGTCTCAACTCGCTGCAGTACGATTATTTCTGCGAAGAGCATCGCCGGATATTACAGATTATCGGTTCCTTGACAGCCCGCCATATATCCGATCTGCAGCGCATCGAGCGCCTTCAGGGAGAGGTGAACCGTCTTACCACCGATGTTGCCTACAAGGATCCGCATGTATCATCGTATCGACTGGGCAATATTATCGGTAACAGTCTGAAATCCCGGGAAGTGGTCGATTTCATCAACACCGTTTCCCCGCCGCTCTTCAATCGTATCGTCTACTGGTCCCGCAACATTCTGCAGGAGGCGACTATCGGGCTCCCCTCAATCCTGATAACCGGCCAGACCGGCTCCGGCAAGGAGTTTTTCTTCAACAACCTCTATAACAAGCTTAATGAACTGTATCGGCGCGATATCAATCCCAGCGGCGAATTGCCGGTCAAGAAAACAAACATAGCTGCCTATTCGGGTGACTTGACCTATTCGGAGCTGTTTGGACATAAAAAAGGGGCTTTTACCGGGGCATACACCGACCGGCGCGGCATTTTAGAGGAGAACATCGGCGGTATCGTTTTTCTCGATGAAATCGGTGATGCCGATCCCAAGACCCAGGTGCAGCTGCTCCGTTTTCTGGATAATGGCGGCTTCATGCGACTTGGTGAAAATACCGAACGTTACAGCAGAGTGTTGCTGGTTGCGGCAACCAACAAAAACCTTGCCGAAGAAATCGCTGCCGGTCGTTTCCGGGAAGACCTTTACCACCGGCTTTCGGAGCTGTCGATTCGTCTGCCGTCACTCAACGAACGCCGTGAAGATATTCCTGACCTGTCGGTTCACTTTCTGGGCAAGCTCTACCGCACCTACCGGGCCGAAAATGATACCGGGGAGACACCCCCCTATCTCACCAAAGAAGCCAAAGACATCCTCATGCGCCACAGCTATAAGGGTAATATCCGTGAACTGCGCAGCATTCTGCTGCGGGCACTGTTTTTCAGACGAAAAAACGTCATAACCGGTGAAGCGATAAGTGAAGCCATTACCGGCACCGCTCGACTGGAAACCTGTCCGCCGGCATTGGTTACTCATGACCTGGACGAGCGGCTGGCGGGTGAAATAGTCGACAGAATTGCGGCCGGTGGTGATTTTTGGACAGATGTGTATGAGCCGTTTTCGCATAACGATATCTCACGCGAAACGGTGCGGTTGGTGATCGAGAAGGCCCGCCTGCTGGCGGGTAAAACTATTCCGTCGGTGGCTCGCTACCTTAAAGCGCTTTCTGACGGGTTGGAGAAGGAGGAAGAGCAGCGGCAGCTGTTCAGATTCAAAAACTTTTTATATAAGACGGTGAAAATCTGATTATGTTTAACAAAAACCAAGGCCTGCAGGATGATCTCCGCAGGCCTTGGTTTGTTTGCATTGCAACGGTACGGTCAAACTGCGTCAGTCAGCCGTTTTTGCTTGTTGTTAAGCCGATTGAGAGCATGGATATAAGCTTTGGCCGAGGCTACGATAATATCGGTCGATGATCCCTTGCCGACTGCGGTCTGGGTTCCTTCACTTACCCGGACAGTGACCTCTCCCTGTGCATCAGTGCCACCGGTGATGGAGCCGACGTTATACTGCGTCAGTTTTGACTTGGATTTTGTCAGTTTTTTGATGGCCTTGAAGGTTGAATCAACCGGACCATCGCCCAGTTCAGCTGTACGCACGATGACGCCATTGACTTCCATCTGGACGGTTGCGGTTGCCACGGCAAACGATCCGCAGGTGACAGTGACGTGATCCAGTTTGTACTGGTCTTCCTCGCGGGCCTCGTCAGAAACGATGGCGTCAAGGTCTTCGTCAAATATCTCCTTCTTCAGATCAGCCAGATCCTTGAACCGATCAAAGGCACGATTGAGCTTGTCATCATCCAGATCGTAACCCAGTTCCTCCAGGCGCTTTTTGAAGGCATGACGGCCGGAATGCTTGCCAAGTACCAAAGCGCTGGACAGGAGGCCGACTGATTCAGGGGTCATAATTTCGTAGGTGGTTTTTTCCATCATCATCCCGTGCTGGTGGATGCCGGCCTCATGCGCAAAGGCGTTAGCGCCGACGATTGATTTGTTCGGCTGCACGGCAATACCGGTGACCGTGGTCAATAAACGACTGGCCGGTGTAAGCTGCTCCGTAACCACATTGGTAGCAAAGGGGAGGATGTCTTTGCGGGTTCTCAGGATCATGACGAATTCTTCCAGCGAGCAGTTGCCGGCCCTCTCGCCGATACCGTTGATCGTGCACTCCACCTGGCCGGCGCCGGCCTGTATGGCGGCGATCGAGTTGGCCACCGACAGCCCGAGGTCGTTATGGCAGTGAACCGAAATAATGGCCTTATCGATATTAGGCACATTGTCTTTGAGGTATTTGATGATGTTGAAATTTTCTAACGGGATCGTGTAACCGACCGTGTCCG